>CAITSG010000470.1 GCA_903894995.1 uncultured Burkholderiales bacterium | reverse complement strand
GAGCACATCCTGCTCACCTACCCGGATTTGGCCTGTGATTTGGGTCTTCTTTTCGGCATGCAGACGCAGAATGGTGCGCAAGGTGACGCTCTTGCCAGAGCCCGACTCGCCAATCAGGGCGACCACTTCGCCGCGTTGCACGCGCAAGTCAACGCCCGAGACCGCCTGCACAGGTTTCTTGCCGCCGGTGAAGGTGACATGCAGCTGGCGGATGTCCACATAGGCGGGTGTTGAAGTATCCGGTTTCATGCCGCAACCTCCGAAGGTTTGACCGTGCTTTGCAAAGCGGGTGCGCCGGTGTGCGCCGCGCCAGCGACGTGCATCCAGCAGGCCACTTGCTGGCCGTGCTGGGCTTGGGCCAGCACCGGCATCTTTTCGCTGCAAATGGCTTGGGCGTGCACACAGCGGGTGTGAAAACGGCAGCCGCTGGGCGGGTTGATGGGGTTGGGCGGGTCGCCCGCCAAGGGGGGAGTTTCGGTGCGCCGATCCGGGTCCAGGGTCGGAATGGACGAAAGCAAGGCTTGAGTGTAGGGGTGCGCGGCGTGTTTGAACAGGGTTTCACTGTCGCCCACTTCCACCACTTGACCCAGGTACATCACCATGACCCGGTCGCTCATGTAGCGCACCACATTCAGGTCGTGGCTGATGAAGATGTAGGTCAGGCCAAAGGACTCTTTCAAGTCCAGCAAGAGGTTGAGCACCTGCGCTTCTACTGACTTGTCCAGGGCAGAGACCGCCTCGTCCAAAATGATCAAACGCGACTGCAAAGCCAAGGCCCGGGCAATGTTGACACGCTGCCTTTGCCCACCCGAAAGCTCATGCGGGTAACGCTCGGCAAAGCGCTGTGGCGCCAGCCCCACCCGTTCAAGCAAGTCACGCGCACGCTCAATCGCCTCGCGCTCAGGCAGTCCATGCACCATGGGAGCGAATGCGATCGAATCTTCCATGGTCAGGCGCGGATTCAAGGACGCATAGCTGTCTTGAAACACCATTTGGGCCTGACGTCGGTAATCCTTCAAGGGCAGCGACTTGCTGCCCACGGTCTGCCCATCGAACACCAACTCGCCCTGGTCATGGCTGATCAGTTGCATGAGCAAGCGCGCCGTGGTCGACTTGCCACAACCGGACTCGCCCACCACGCCCAAGGTCTCGCCCTTGAACACGTCAAAGCTCACCCCGTCGACAGCGCGCACCACGCCCGCGCCGCGTCCCAACAAGTCTTTCTTGAGTGGAAAGTGCTTGACCAAACCGCGCACCGAGAGCATCGGCTGGGTTGATCCGCCCACCTCATCATTGGCCAAAGTCATGCGGACCTCACTGTTTGATTTCCATGGCCGAGCGCAAGCCGTCGGCCAAAAGGTTAAAAGCAATCGATGTCATGAAAATCATCGCCCCGGGCAAGGCGGCAATCCAAGGCTGCGTGTAAATGGCGGTGCGCAAGGTGTTGAGCATCAGGCCCCATTCCGGCTCGGGGGGTTTGACGCCCAGACCCAAAAAGCTCAAACCCGAGGCCAGGATCATGGACACCGCGATCAAACTCGTGGCGTACACAAAAATCGGCCCCAGCACATTGCCCAGCACATGCACCCGCACGATGGTGAAAGCCGATGCACCCGATGCCCTGGCCGCTTCGACAAAATCGCGCCCCCGAATTTGCGTGGTCACGCTTTCGGCCACACGCGCCAAAGGCGGGATGAACACAATCGTCAACGAGATGAGGGAGTTGGTGATGCCTGCCCCCAAAGCGCCCGACAAAGCGATGGCCAACAACACCGATGGAAACGCGTAAAAAACGTCGATGGTGCGCATCATCACGCTGTTGACCCAGCCCCCGGTGTAACCGGCGGTGATGCCGATCAGCGAGCCGATGACAAAGGCGCAAATCACCGGGGTGATGCCCATGAACAAGGACAGCTTGGCCCCCACCATCAAGCGGCTGAGCATGTCGCGGCCCAACTCGTCGGTGCCCAAGGGGTGGCCTTCAAAGCCGATGGGTTTGAGGCGTTTGAGCATGGCGGACTGGTACGGGTCCATGGGCGCGAGCCAGGGACCAAACACAGCCAGCACCATCAACAACAACACCACCAAGGCGGCACCTACGGCCACTTTGTCACGTAAAAACCGACGCCCCACGGTTTCCCAATAACCGGCAGAGCGCTCGTACACCAGCGGGAGCACGGGGCTGGCAGCCGCATTCAATAAAGTCATGTCAATTCCTTGGGGTACAGATCAAGCGCGTGCAATGCGAGGGTCCAGCAAGGTCTGGATCACATCCACGATGAGGTTGAGCACCACAAAAAACATGGCCAGCACCAGGATCGTGCCTTGCAGCAAAGGCAAGTCGCGCTGAAAGATGGCCGAGTTCAGCAAAAAGCCGGTGCCAGGCCAGGAAAACACCGTCTCGATCAGGATCGAGCCGCCGAGCAAGTAACCCAGCTGCAAGCCCATCACCGCCAAGGCCGTGGGGGCAGCATTTTTGACGACATGCCAAAAAATACCCAGATTGGTCAAGCCCTTGGCGCGCAAACCCACAATGAACTCTTGCGCCAGAATGTCGGCCACCAAGGCCCGCACCGTGCGCGAGATGATGCCCATCGGGATCACGCTCATGGTGATGGCCGGCAACAGCATGTGTTTGACGTGCTCCCAGTCCCAAATCCACTGGCTGGAGCCACCGGGCCCAGCGCCGCCCGGCGGCAGCCACATCAGGATCGAAGAAAACACAATGACCAGGACCATGCCCAGCCAATAGTGCGGGACGCTGACCCCCAGCACGGACAATAAAGAGGCAAATTTATCGAGCCAAGAGTTCTGGAAATACCCGGCTACAAAACCAAACAAACAGCCCAGCACAAATCCGATCAGGGTGGCCAGCATGGCCAGTCGCAAGGTGTTGCCCACGGCGGTCATGACCTCGGCCGCCACGGGGCGGTTGCTGGCAATGGAGGTGCCCAGATCGCCCTGCAAAGCACGCCAGACCCAGGTCACAAATTGCTCGGGGTACGAGCGGTTGAAGCCGTACAACTCGATCAACTGCGCTTGCAAGTCGGCCGAGGCATCGGGCGGCAAAATCGACACCAGAGGATCGCCCGGCGCCAGGTGCACCAAGCCAAAACAAACCAGCGCCACCCCCAGCATGATGGGCAGGGAATAAATCAGACGCCGCAACAAAAAGCCGAGCATGCCATCACTCCAAAACTGCAATTAAAAAAGTGTGCTGTCAGGTCATGAACAACATGACTGCACACCCTGGGGTGTGGGCCCCAAGGCCCACACCTGGACCATCAGTCCATCGACACCGGAGCCAAATCGACAAACCAGCTGCGCGGCTGCACGAAGCCCTTGACTTTGGAGCTCATCGCACGGGGTCCCACGTCATGGGCAATCCAGACGAAAGGTGCCTCTTCCACAATGCGGGCGTGCAACTTGGCCAGTGCATCGTCGCGCCGCTTGTCATCAAACTGGGTACGGGCATCGGCAATCAGCTTTTCAAACTCCGGGTTGCCAAAGTAACCCCAGTTGTTGGACACCGGTGGGAAGGTGCCTGTGCTGGTGAAGCGCACCATGCCAAAGAAGGGGTCCATGGCGGAGTAACTCACGTTGATGGCGTCAGCACCGTTGGCGGTCGCGTCTTTGGCACCTCGACGCCAGTTGGTGAACAAGGTGTTCCACTCGATCACGTCAAACTGGACATCAAAGAAGCACTGTTTGAGCGACTGCTGAACAAACTCGTTCATGGGCAAAGGTTGCATCTGGCCTGAACCCGATGCGGAAATTTGCACCTTGACCTTGAGAGGCTTGGCAGCGCTGTGGCCGGCTTGGGACATCAAGGCCTTGGCCGCGTTCACGTCGTACTTGATGTCAAATTTGGGGTTGCCCCACCAGGGGTGGCCAGGAGGTACCGTGCCTTTGGGCGCTGCCATCATGCCGCCCAAAAGGGATTTCAGACCCTCCCGGTCCACGCACAAGTTGGCCGCGTGGCGCACCCGCTTGTCCAGCCAGGGCGAGCCTTCTGCAAACGACAACTGCCAAGGCCACACATGGGGCTGCGCGTTGCTTTCGATCTTGAAGCCGCGCTGGCGAATTTGCGGCATGGCGTCAGGGGCAGGCGCCTCGATCCAGTCGACTTGGCCGCCGAGCAAAGCAGCGGTGCGGGCATTGGCCTCAGGAATGGGGACCAGCACCACGCGGTCGACCTTGGGCATGCGCTTGGTGTCCCAATAGGTTTTGTTGGCCACCATCTCTAGGCGCTCACGCGGCACAAAGCGGGCCATTTTGAAGGGGCCAGAGCCGGAGGCATCTGCGGCAAAGGCGGTCCAGGCCGCCCTGGATTTGTCTGCGGGCGTGGCGCCTGCAGCGGCATCAAATTTCTTTTGCCAATGCACGGGCGAGGCAATGAACAAATTGGTCAGGTTGATGGGCAAAAACGCATCGGGCTCGCTGGTGGTTAGCTCCACCGTCAGATCGTCGATTTTTCGGGCGCTGCGAAGTGTAGGCATGCGCGAGGCCGTGACACCCACCTGGCTGGCGTCGAAGTGCACCGCGTCTTTGTCGAGCACCTTGCGCACGTTCCAGACAATCGCATCGGCGTTCATGGGTGAACCATCGTGGAACTTGATGCCGGGGCGCAGCTTGAAGGTCCATTTGGTTTTGTCGCTCGCCCCCACCGTCCAAGAAGTGGCCAAACCAGGGCCGACCACACTGGGTGCATCGGCTTTGGACAAGTCCCAGTGGGTCAAGGCGTCGTACATCGGGATGCCTGTGAACCGGTTGCCCTCAAAGCCTTGGTCAGGCTGACCCAAGGTGCGGGGAATGTCAGCCGCCGTCATGGCAATGCGCAAGACTTTTTCTTGCGCCTGAACGGCCATGGAGATGGCGCTGAGCCCCATCCCGACAGCCATGGTGAACGCCCAGGATGTGGGCAACAAACGAGGGGAAAGGATAGAACGCTTCATCAAAACTCCATTAAAAGTGGATTGAAAAATGAGCAACAGACCTTGGGTACAAACAGATCAGGTTTGTAAATTAACACACGTCAAATCAGTCTGGCAAGTTTTTTTGTATGCAATCACCGTGCCTGCTTGATCGCCAGGCCTCATCCAGCCGGACACAGAAGTGGCTTTTTAAAAAGATCGATTTACCTTTCAAAATTAAGCACAAAAATGATGTTTTCTGGCACCATTCTGGTCAGCACCTTGCGCGTTATGCCCCAACTTGGCGATTTTTTGTATGCAATAAACAACTTGTCACCTTGGGCATTGACACCGACATTCCAGCACGATGCATGCTTGCAAACGATGCTTAAGTCAGTTCTTGCCCCACTGAAAAAGAAACCCCTCTCATGAACACCCCAGCAGTGCGACGTTTTTTGTTGATCAACCCCAACACCAACGCCTTGACCACACAACGCTTGCGCGACGTATTGCAGCCTCAGTTGCCACAGGACGTGCAACTCGATGTGCAGACCGCCCGATTTGGAGCGCCTTACATCGCCTGTGAAGCCAGCCATGCGGTGGCCGCCCACGCCTGCCTGGACGTGTGGACCGCGCACCGAGGCACGACGGCGCAACCCTTGCACGGCGTGCTGATTGGCTGCTTTGGCGACCCGGGTTTGTTTGCCTTGCGCGAAACCAGCGGCTGCCCGGTGACCGGTCTGGCCGAAGCCTCGTTCATACAGGCCGCAGCGCACGGGCCATTTGCCATCGTGACCGGGGGCGAGCGCTGGAAACCCATGCTCCAGCGCCTGGCCACCAGTTTGGGTTACGGCGCACAACTGCGCCACATCGAGACAGTGGCCCCCACGGGCGCGGCGCTGCAGGCCGACCCCGACATGGCCCTTGAATGCCTCAGCCAAGCTTGCCAAAACGCCGCACAAAGCGGCGTGTCCAGCATCATTTTGGGTGGTGCCGGACTGGCCGGTTACGCCCAGCTGCTGCAAAGCCACTGCGACCTGCCGCTGATCGACAGCGCCCAGGCCGGCTGGGAGGTGTTGCATGGCCAACTGGCCCCCAAAGCACCCACACAACATGACGGTTTTTATGCGCCTTGGGTGGGGTTGCCGCCGGCCTTTGCACAGGTCCCAGGCAAGGTGCAAGACTGATGCGGCCCAGCATCGCTGCAAGCGCAAAAAACGAAAGACTGCATGTCGGTCATGATTTTGTTGCACGATTTCAAGATCGAATTTTTTCGCGCTGGACTGCGCCAACGGCATGAGCCCTTTCAACCCATCGGACTTTGTTTGGCCTGTTTTTTCGCAGGGTATGTTTCTGGGACTGGGTTTGATCGTGGCCATTGGGGCGCAAAACGCTTTTGT
>CAITSG010000469.1 GCA_903894995.1 uncultured Burkholderiales bacterium | reverse complement strand
CGCATCACTTCGGCGGTGTCGGTGGTCAATCCCACTTTGCAGTCAAAGTCCCAAAAGTCCACGCCTTTAGGCACGTCGCGGTTGCGCTCGCGCTTGAAGTATTTGCGGATTTCGTGCTTGACGGCTTCGAGCACGCGGTCGTGGTGCTTGCCTTCGGCTTGCAGGGGAAAGTTCTTTTTCATGGGGGGTCCTGAGGGGTGGGCAAGCGCCCGGTCCGGACGTGAATGCAGGGGAGGATTATCGCCGTTTTGCCCGGCGCGCCTTGGGGCTTGGGTGTGCTGGCTTGCGCATTTTCATGCATTCATGCAAAAATGCAGACATGCGAACTTCACTTGATTTTCCCGACGCGCTGTTCAAGCACCTCAAAACCCGGGCCGCCCAAGAGGGCCGGACCCTGCGCGACCTGGTCATTGAGCTGGTGGAGCGGGGTTTGACCGCCCGCGAGGTGGTGGACCCGAAAAAGCGGTTTGATGCCAGGCCACTGATCATTCCAAATCAGGGGCCATTGCCGCTGCATCTGAGCCAATTGACCAATGCCGATTTGTATGAATTGATCAACGAGGAAGACGATGAGCGAACCATCCAGCTCTTGGGGCGTGGCTGAGGCCTCGGCCAACTGGCGATTGACAGCTGGCGATTTGCTCGATGTGAATGTGTGGGTGGGGCTGTGCAGTGCCGCTCACCCGTTTCACGCGGAGGCCATGCGTTATTGGCAATCGGCTTGCGAAGCAGCAACGCCTTTGTGGTTTTGCCGCAGCACCATGATGGGTTTGGTGCGCGTGCTCTCGCAACCCCGCGCGATGGGCCCCAATGTGTTGAGTCTGACGCAGGCCATGACCATGTACCGCCAATGGTTGGAAACGCCTGCCGTGGGATTGCTGGCCGACCCGCCTGGTTTGGATGACGCCATTGCGCAGCTGCTGGGGCGTCGCGGTGAGCCCCAGCCCATTCGCTTGTGGACCGACATGTGCCTGGCAGCCACAGCCCAAAGCGCAGGCCTGCGCATGGTCACCTTCGATCGTGACTTTGAGCGCTTTGGGCTGACGCGTTGCCTGGTGTTGCCAACCGACGCCAACCCCCACACCAACTCAGACACCGCGCCCTGAGCGCGTTCACATCAGTCGGCCTTGATGCCTTGGTCCTTGATCAGGCGGGCCCAGCGTTCGGCGTCGCGCTCGACCAGTTGGGCAAAGGCTTGTGGGGTGCTGCCGCTGGGGTCCATGCCTTGTGAAACAAATGCTTTTTGCACGTCTTCGCCGCTGAGCAGTTGGTTGATCTCGCGGTTGTACAAGTTCACGATGTCTGCCGGCGTGCCTTTGGGGGCAAAGACGCCGTACCACATGTCGACGTTCACGTTGCCTGCTTTGGCTTCGGCCAGGGTGGGCAGATCGGGCAGCAGGGCGTGACGCTTGTCACTGCCAATGCCCAGCGCCACCATGCGGCCAGAGCGGATGTGCGGCAAGGCCACATGGATGGGCAGGAACATCGCGTCCACATGGCCGCCGAGCAAGTCTGTCACGGCCGGGCCGGTGCCCCGGTAGGGAATGTGGGTCAGAAACACCCGGGCGGTGTTTTTGAACAGCTCCATCGACAAATGGTGTGGCGTGCCCACGCCAGGTGATGCGTAATTGATGCGACCTGGCGACTGGCGTGCAGCTTGCACCAATTCGCCTGCGGTTTTGTAGCCGGCTTTGGGGTGGGTCACGAGCAGCAGTTGCCCCCAGCTGGTTTGCGAGACGGCCGTCAGGTCTTTCACCGCGTCAAAACTCAGGCCCGGGTACAGCGCCCGGTTCATGACCAAAGTGTTGACGCTCACCAACAAAGTAGCGCCATCTGGTGTGGCGCGGACCACCGCTTCGGTGCCAATGTTGCCGGAGGCACCCACACGGTTTTCCACCACCACCGGACGGTTCAGTCGTTGCGAGAGTTTGGGGCCCAGCGTGCGGGCGATCAGGTCAATGCCGGTGCCGGGGGTGAAGGGCACGATCAATTTGAGCGGCGCTTGGCCGGCTGCAGATTGAGCCCAAGCCAAAGGGGCAGTCCCCAAACTCAAAAGGCTGGCACCCAGCAAGGTGCTCAATTGGCGGCGTGATGGGTTCATTGGGGTGTTCTCCATGGAGCATCTGTGGATGGACAATTATTGAATAGATCAGCGGCGCTGTGCACCTATGGAGTCCCTGCACTTGTGGTGTGCCGGACAGAGCCATGTCATCGAAAGCGGTACTTGAGCTGAAAGCTCACTGCGCCGTAAAGCCGATCTTTGAGCGGTGGCACCAGTGCCACGTTCAGGCCCCAGTGGCCGCTTTCTAAGGTGGCGGTCGGGATGACGGCAGGAAACCAACCGCCGTCAAAAGCTTTGGGATAGCCATTGAAGGCCCCCGCCACCACGCCCAGCTTGACCGGGCCCACGCGCCAAGGTTGGTAATAGGCACCGATGTAGCTGGAGTGGGCGTTGTCGCTGTTGATGAAACGCCCGGCGGTGGCGCTCCAGTCCTCGTGGAGGGCGTATTCAAAGCCGATGCCTGGGTTGGCATTGCGCAGGCTTTTGTTGGTGTCAAAGTGCGCCGAGTAAAACCCGGCGTTGACCCACAGGCGGCTGGCATCGAATTCGGCATGAGCAGGCAAGCAAACGTGGGCCAAGCCAACAAACACAAAACAAGTCAGGTGTTTCATGGCCGGGCTCAAAGCGTTTTGAACACATCAGCCGCCACCCGCAACGTCTCGGCGATGTCGGCTTCGGTGTGGGCGGCGCTGACAAATCCGGCTTCGTACAAAGCGGGCGCGATGTAGACACCACCGTCCAGCAAGCCGTGGAACAGCTTGTTGAACTTGGGGCTGTCACTCGTCATGACCTGGGCGTAGTTTTGCGCCAACTCGGGCAGCAAGAGAAAGCCAAACATGCCGCCTTGGCAGTCGGCGCTGAAAGGCACACCCGCGTTGGCTGCAGCACCTTTGAGGCCATCGACCAGACTTTGCGTGCGGGCGCTGAGCGCGTCAAAAAAGCCGGGCTTGGCGATCTCGCGCAGCGTGGTCAGGCCGCAGGCGGTGGCCACCGGGTTGCCGCTGAGCGTCCCCGCTTGGTACACCGGGCCAGTGGGGGCTAATTTGGACATGATCTCGCGCGGGCCACCAAAAGCGGCCAAAGGCATGCCGCCGCCAATCACCTTGCCCAGCACCGTCATGTCGGGCTTGAAGCCGGGAATGGCTTTGGCGTAAACGCTTTGGGCGCTGCCCAAGGCTACGCGGAAGCCGGACATGACTTCGTCAAACACCAGCAGCGCGCCGTACTCGGTGCACAGCTCGCGGCAGCGCTTCATGAAAGGCACGCTGGTGCGCACAAAGTTCATGTTGCCCGCGATGGGCTCGATCATCACGCAAGCCAGTTCCTTGCCGTGCAGGGCAAAGGCTTCTTCCAGTTGCTGGATGTTGTTGTACTCCAGCACCAGTGTGTCGCGCACCACTTCGGGCGGCACGCCTGCACTGGTGGGGTTGCCAAAGGTGGCCAGGCCAGAGCCCGCTTTGACCAAGAGCGCGTCGGCATGGCCGTGGTAGCAGCCTTCAAACTTGATGAACTTACTGCGGCCGGTGGCCCCGCGTGCCAGACGCAGCGCGCTCATGCCCGCTTCGGTGCCCGAGCTGACCAGGCGCACCATCTCCATGGACGGCACATGCTTGAGGATTTCTTCGGCCAGTTCGATCTCGCGTTCGGTGGGTGCGCCGAACGAGAAGCCGTCCAGCGCAGCTTTTTGCACCGCTTCAAGCACGGCCGGGTGGCCGTGGCCCAGGATCATGGGGCCCCAAGAGCCGATGTAATCGATGTACTTTTGGCCGTTGGCGTCCCAAAAATAAGCACCTTGGGCGCGCTGCACAAAGCGGGGGGTG
>CAITSG010000468.1 GCA_903894995.1 uncultured Burkholderiales bacterium | reverse complement strand
CCTCGGTCTCGCCGGGGAAGCCCACGATGAAATCGCTGCTGAGCGACATGTCGGGGCGGATCGCCCGCAGCTTGCGGATCGTGCTCTTGTATTCCATGGCGGTGTAGCCGCGCTTCATGGCCATCAAAATGCGGTCCGAACCGTGTTGCACCGGCAGGTGCAAGTGGCTCACTAACTTGGGAATCTTTTCATAAGCGTCAATCAGGCGCTGCGTGAACTCGTTGGGGTGGCTGGTCACGTAGCGGATGCGCTCGATGCCCGGCATGTCGGCCACGTACTCCAGCAACAGCGCAAAGTCGGCGATTTCTGAGGTGCCACCCATCTTGCCCCGGTATGCGTTCACGTTCTGGCCCAGCAGCGTGATCTCTTTCACGCCCTGCGCGGCCAAGCCCGCCACTTCGACCAGCACATCGTCAAACGGGCGCGAGACTTCTTCGCCTCGGGTGTAGGGCACCACGCAATAGCTGCAGTACTTGCTGCAACCTTCCATGATCGACACAAAAGCCGTGGCGCCTTCCACCTTGGCGGGTGGCAGGTGGTCGAACTTTTCAATCTCGGGGAAGCTGATGTCCACTTGCGGGCGCTGCTTGCGCTCGCGCTCATTCAGCAACTCGGGCAGGCGGTGCAGGGTCTGCGGGCCAAACACCACGTCCACATAGGGTGCACGCTTGATGATCTCGGCGCCTTCCTGGCTGGCCACGCAGCCACCCACGCCAATCAGCACGCCCTTGGCTTTGAGGTGCTGCACCCGGCCCAAGTCGCTGAAGACTTTTTCTTGCGCCTTCTCGCGCACCGAGCAGGTGTTGAACAAGATCAAATCGGCCTCGTCCACGTCCTGTGTGGGTTCATAGCCCTGGGCCGCGCCCAGCACATCGGCCATCTTGTCCGAGTCGTACTCGTTCATCTGGCAGCCAAAGGTTTTGATGAAGACCTTCTTGCTCATGCGACCTCCACGGATTCAAGGGAGGTGATGAAGTCAAGGCAAAGTAAAGCACGCCCGGAAAGGGCCAAAGTGCAGCGGTTCATGGTGTAGATCCAGAGGCTGTTGAGGGGAAGCGCTTGGGGCGCTGGGGAGGGTGGATTATCGCTGCTACGCCGCCTTGTCCTCCCCCCTTGAGCTCAGCGCCCCCTCTAAACCCGTGATCAAGCGGGTCTTGGCGTTGCTGTCCACGTTGGCCAAATCCACCTCCAGCAAGCGCCGTGCATGGCGGTCCAGGGGCAAGCTTTTTTCGTCAGCCAGCCACAGCAGCAGCACGGCCCAGACCAGGGCGGGGCTGCCCAGGGCTTTGGCGTGGTGCAGCACAAAGTCGGCCATGAAGGCGGTGCGTGCGGTGCCCAGGCTGACCGAGAGGGCGGCGCGGAAGCTGCGTTTGCCGTAGGCCTGGGTGTTGAACTGTTGCAGCAGGTCCACCAGTGGGTTGTTGGGGGCGTCCAGGCTTTGCAGCACCACGCTCAGTTGGGTAAAGGTGTTGCTGTAGGTGCGCTGGCGTTGTTGTTGCCAATAGTCTGGTGGCAGGGCCTGCTGGGTGGGCGCGGGTGGTGGGGGGCGTACGGGCGTGGGCACTGGCGCTGACAATGGGGTGTCTGGTGGCGGGCTGTAGGCTTTGCTGATGGGCTGAGGTGAAGGCAAGGCAGGCGTGTCCGCACCGTCTGCGGCTTTGCGCAAGAAGGCCGGAATCTCGATGTCGTCCATGCCCGCATTGGCCATGCCATCGATCTTGGCGGCCGCGCTGGTGCGGCTGGAGCGCCAGACAGATGGGGTGATTGAACCTGTTCTGACAGGTGTCGAACCCGTACGTAACATCATCAAGCTGGCAGGCTGTCTGCGGGCTGACATGCTGTCATGGAGCATCACCGTTCCATGCCCCCCCACGCCCGCCGCCTGCATTTGCGCCACTTGTTGCAGCAGGGGCAGGTCTTGCGCTTTCTCGCCTTCTGCGCGTGTGTGCACCAAGATGAAGTGGGTGTGCGGCGTGACGAGTTGGTATTGCACCGCCAGCGCTCGCTGGCGCTGGGTGTCGGTGGTGTCGTGCAGGCGTTGAGCGGCGCACAGGCGCGGCAGCACGCCGTCGGTGTCCCACAGCAGTTGTTCGGCTTGGTGAATGAGGGTTTGGCCAGACAGTGTCCAGCGCTGGCGGGGGGCAGCCAGCGGCTTGTGGCTGCTTTGTGCCCATTGGTGCACGGTGTCGCCCTGGCTGATTTCTCGCGGGGTGGGCGATTGGTAGAGCAGCTCTTCATCACTTTCCAGGTGGCACGCAATGGCGCAGGTGTGGCGCATGCGTTCGAGCAGGCGGGCCACGGCTTGTTGCATGCTTTGCTGGGGGCTGACCATTTCGCAAGCGCCGCCACTGACTTCGGCCAGCTCGCGCAGCAGGCTTTCGGCCGGGGCACTGCCCACGCCCAGTGCAAACAGGCGGTGGCCCGATTGGCGCACGGTGGCCACGATGTGTTCGATGTTCCAGACTTCGCCATCGGTGATGAGCAAGATGCTGGCGGCTTCCACCGGGCGCTCGTCTTCGGTGGTGATGCGGATCACGGCCTGCAATGCGCTGTCCATTTCGGTGCCGCCCAGGTCGGCCTGGAGGTTGCGGGCTTCTGAGCGCAGACGGCGTTGATAGGCTTCGGTGCACTTTTGCAGGCGCGGCAGCACATGCAAGGGTTTGTTTCCAAACCGCGTCATCGACACTTCGTCTTGGCTTGCGAGTTGGTGAAACAGCCAGTCCAGGGCGTCGCGGGCTTGTGTGTTGCTGTCGCCTTGCATGGAGCCTGAGCCGTCCACCAGCACTTTCATGCGCAGCGGGGCGGGTGGCGTGCGGGCCGCGTCCCAGTGGGCGGTGGCGCTGCTCAGCAGGGTGTATTGGCCCGGTTGGGTGGCATCGGCGCTGGCCATGGCAAAAGCCATGTCTTTCAGGCCGTGCAGGGTCAGCACAAAGTCACGGTCCAGCCAGGCTTTGTCTTGCAGTTTGACCAGCACACCGTTTTGGTGTCGGACCCGTTGCACACCGTGTGATGGGCTGGTGATGGTGGCCTGGGCCAAGGGGTTGGCAATGTCCAGCGACACATGCAGGCGGTATTCGGCCAGGGGGCTGGCCACGGCGGTTTGGTGCGGGGCCAAGCCGCCTTGGCTGTGTTCGTCACCATAGCGCGGGGCTATTGTTGTGGGCAGGGCCAGGCGCAACATGCCACCTTCCAGGCGCAGCAGTTGGGCATATTCCAGCTCGATCACCACGTTGTCGCCGGGCAAGATGTTGCCCAGGTTGGCGGTGTAGAGGTCTTTGCCCGAGCGCTCCAGCATGACGGGCAGGTCGCCGGACTGGATGGCTTTTTCGTAAGTGGCTTCGGCCTCTTTCTTTTCGACCACGGTGCCAGTCATGCGCTTGCCGTTGAGCTCCACCGCCATGCCCAGCAACACACTGCCCCAGGCCAGCGGGAAGGTGTAGACGCATTCGAGGTTGTCGCGGGTGGTGTTGCGGTAGACCTGGCGCAGCTTCATGCGCAGCACCAGGCCTTGCAACTGGCCTTGGGCATGCACCGATTGCAGGGCCACGGCTTGATCGTCATCGCGGCTTTTGAGGCCCATCACAGGGTGGTTCATTTTGTTTTCTCCCATTCGGTCATGACGCTGCGGACAAAAGCGCGGAGTTGTTCGGGTGACAAGCCCGCTTCTTGCGGATCGATTTGCAGCTCTATGCCCGGCGCGATGAACACATGGCTGTGCACGCGGATGGCCCCGGGTTGGCGCTCGCGCTCGGGCACGGGCGATTCGCCACCCGCCAAGACTTGGCGGATGCGATCCAGCGACACCCCGGCATCGGCCAACTTGCGGATTTGCATGAGCTGGCCCAAATGCACAGGCGTGTAGTGGGCCGCCCGGGTCTCGCCCACAGGGCGGTCCACCAGGCCCAGCTGCATGTAATAGCGGACCGTGCGCTTGGGCAAATCGGTCAGCGCACAGAGCTGGTCAATGGAGTAGGTGGTGGTCATGGGGTTATTGTGACATAACTGCTGCCGCAATAACTGTATTTAATTGGGCGGATTGATTTTGAACGCTCCAATTTGTGTTGTGTGCGAGGGCGTGCTGCGTACTGAAGACCTGTGCCATACTTTTGAGCACTCGGAGGTTCCTATGCAGATTTTGTTGGACATTCCCAATAGCTACCTGGATGTGATGCATTGCGGCAAAGAGGACTTTCAGCGGGAAGCCAAACTGGCCATGGCCGTCAAATTTTTTGAAATGAAGCGCTTGTCGTCCGGCATGGCGGCATCCTTGGCAGGACTGGATCGCGTGGCATTCATGGCCGAGTTGCCTCGATTTGGGGTGTCATTGATCGATTTGCCCAAAGACGAGTTGGCCGACGATGTCCTCAATGCCTGAGCGGTCGGCTGTTTTGGTGTCCAACACGACACCCTTGATTGCACTGACCGCAGCCCTGGGCAGTCTGGACATCTTGAAATACATGTATGTCAGGGTGTTGGTGCCGTTTGAAGTGGCCCAAGAGGTCCGTGCGGGTGGTCAGACTTCTTTCGGAGTTGACGCGTTTCAGGCTGCGGATTGGCT
>CAITSG010000467.1 GCA_903894995.1 uncultured Burkholderiales bacterium | reverse complement strand
GCGTTGCGCCTGCAAATGCTCAGTCGACGATGCAGTTGGTCCATGCTGGGGCATTTGTGCCTGGCCATTGCCCAGCACGGCAAGCCCCGCAAACTGCGCACCGACAACGAAGCGGTTTTCAACAGCTGGCTGTTCAACACCCTCTTAAAGATCGTCGGCATACAGCACCAGACCACCCAGAAACACGCCCCGTGGCAAAACGGCAGGATCGAGCGATTGTTCGGCACCCTCAAGCCGCTGCTCCGGCAACTGGTTATTCCAAGTGGCGGCGCACTGCAAAGCGCACTCAATGAATTCAGGGTTTTCTACAACCACGCCAGACCCCACCAGAACCTGCACGGGCTCACACCCGCTGAACACTTTGCGGGGCTCAGGCCCACAGACATCCGGCAAATGCCGGTCAAGGAAGTGACGCAAATTCAAGCCTTGGCGGGTTTGTTGCGCGGTTACTGGATCAGGAGGTAGGCCAGTCCGAGCCAGACTTCAAATCAACGCCAAAAGCACTGTCCGCAAGAGGCAGGAGCCATGCCTGCGCGAGTGGCAGTTTTTGTGCAAGAAGCAGGAACAGCGCAGTCAAAAAAGTGCAACAACCCCATCAAAAAACTGCACTGAGAGGCTGATCTTTGAAAAAACAGGGGTTGAAATTCAACACACAAAGTGTTGCGGACACTTGGACATGACACCGTCAACGACTCATCCGACAACTGCAAAACATTCTTACCCTGCTCAGCCGTTCCTGCTGCAGTCGAACTCAAACTCGTCGTCCCATTGATCGCCAACTGTTTGCTGTCAATCACCATCGTCATCGTCTTTCCTGTTTGTGGATCGACGTATTGAACCACATGGTCCAGCCCGTTATTGCTGCCGTACTTGGTGCCGTCCAGAACCTTGATGCCAAACACATTCGGAAACGAACCCTAAGAAGAAAGCCACGACTGAGCATGATGGTTAGACTGTGGACCGAGCTGCAAAACCAATTCCTGCCAGCACCCATCCGCCTGGATTGCCTTGGTGGCCAAAGCCTCAATTAGCCCAGTGGCTACTACCGTAACCAATTGCACATCGTCGCTTTGCATTGCTTGCTCTATGAGCGAAGAAATTTGCCGAATACTTTCTCTATTTCCGCTACAAAAATCTTTTGCAATTTGGGCGCCTAGCGCCGCGAATAGGGTTGTTGTCGGCGGCTCATCTGGTGCCCACTCGTGAAGAACCTCTTTGTGTATAACCTGTAAGCCTGTTGAGCACGCGATCAATTTTTCAATGAATTCATTACGCGTACTCATTACTTTCCTTCCAAAGCGTTTCGCATATCTTTAATTAAATTTTCTGCGGCGGCGCGATCACCAGGCTGGGCAGTTGGGTTTTGTGCAAGCCATCGCTCTAAGGAGCGAATAGCATCTTCGGCTTTCTGTGTGTGGAATGCTCCGCCAACTGGCTGTCCAGTTGCAAGTTCTTGTCGAACTGCTGCCGCAGTACTGCCACTGCCAATTGTGGCATTTGGTCTGTATAACGGATCAATTAGATCTGCAAGCTTGGGATCAGACACAACTGGCTTACTCATTAAAGCTCGTAAATTATCCTTGCACGCCTCATACGTAACAATGTTTTTGGCTTCATCCAGTTTGGCGCTCGCCCCCGCAATGTCTCCAGCCTTGTACAACGCCTTGCCTTCGCGCAAAGCTTTGGCCACGCTGTCACCCAACGGACCGGTCACACCCAAGGTGGCCAGCAGGTAGTCAAACGGTGTATCAGCCTCCACAAAGGCTTTGATATCGCCAATGACCGGCACAAAGTCCAGCACCGTGCTGCCCAGCTTGGTCAGCGCCGCTGTTTTCTTGGCATCACAACTGGGGTTGCGGGCGCATTCGGTTTTCAGGTCCGATAGGAATGCTTTTTTGGCATACAGATTGGCATTGGCGTTG
Source organism: uncultured Burkholderiales bacterium (assembly GCA_903894995.1). Lineage (GTDB taxonomy): Bacteria > Pseudomonadota > Gammaproteobacteria > Burkholderiales > Burkholderiaceae_C > Limnohabitans_A. The sequence continues at coordinate 305 of CAITSG010000467.1, read as the reverse complement.
TAGTCACTGCCTGCCAAATAGTTGGCAGGCAATTTGCCCGCTGCCGCAAGTTCCAGTTGTGTTTGTGTGCCTTGCACCGCTTCACCGATGCGGGCGCGGCACGCTGCGCTGTTGATGTCTTGGCAAGCGGCCGCCAACGCAGCATCTTGTTTGGCGCTGAGCACCGTGAACTCTTTGACCACTGCATCACAGTCCGGTCCTGGGGTACAGGTCTTAAGTTTGTCCGCCAGTTGTTTCCACTGCGTGTGGTTGAGGTAATTGTTCTGCGCCGCATTCACCCCTGTCATCACCGCCGTGCTCACACT
>CAITSG010000466.1 GCA_903894995.1 uncultured Burkholderiales bacterium | reverse complement strand
CCGCCCTCGGGTCGATGGGTAGTGGTCTGCAAGACGCCATCGCGACCAGGGAGTCGATCCTACAGGGACAATGGCCCGCATTTTTATTTGCGCTTTTCATTTTCGTCAGAGCCCCCTCATTTTGTGGGAGCCCCGCCCTCGGGTCGATGGGTAGTGGTCTGCAAGACGCCATCGCGACCAGGGCGTCGATCCTACAGGGACAATGTCCTGCATTTTTGTTTGCGCTTTCCATTTTCGTCAGAGCCCCCTCATTTTGTGGGAGCCCCGCCCTCGGGGCGATGGGTAGTGGTCTGCAAGACGCCATCGCGACCAGGGCGTCGCTCCTGCAAAAATTGGCTCCCCAAACATCATCGGGCCGGTTCAATAGGGACCTGACCGAGTGCGTCCGGAGCGTTGCTTCGCCCAAAAATCCATCCGTACCGACAGACTTCAAAGCGTCGCCAACCTGGATGAATCTGGAAAACCCTGATATCCGCTGCGCGACAGCCTCCAGCAAGCAACTGCCTATAGTCCGAAAAAACGTTGGGTATCTTCCCCGCGTGAGACGTTGACAGCAGCAAGGTTTTCGACAGATGCATGACTTGATCATCCGCAATGCACAGGTTTTTGACGGCACGGGCCAGCCCGCAAGACAGGCCGATGTCGCCGTCTCGCAAGGACGTATCACCCACATGGGCCAGGTGGACGGCCCAGCCCGGGACAGCATCGATGCCCAAGGCCTGGCGCTCATGCCCGGCATCGTGGACCTGCACACCCACTACGACGCGCAAGTCACCTGGGACCGCACCATGTCGCCTTCTCCCGCACTGGGCGTGACCACGGCGGTGATTGGCAATTGCGGTTTTGGCATTGCGCCCTGCCCTGCGCCGCTGCGCGAGACCATGCTGAAAAACCTGTCGGTGGTCGAGGGCATGGACTTGCAATCCTTGCTCACCGGCGTGGACTGGCAGTTTGAGTCCTTTGGCCAATACATGGACCAGCTGCGCCGCATCGGCCCTTACGTCAACACCGCCGTGTTCGCAGGCCACTCGGTCATCCGCACCGCCGTGATGGGCGCAGACGGCTCGGCCCAAGTCGATCCCACAGAGGATCAACTGCAGTCCATGCAAGCCCTGGTGCGCGACGCCATGGACCACGGCGCCATAGGATTTGCGTCTTCGTTTTCGCCCAACCACAGCGGCTTCGGCGGCATCCCCATGCCGTCCACCATCGCCTCTGAAGGCGAGTTGCGGGCTTTGGCCGGTGTGCTGGGCGAGAAAAACAAGGGCGTCTTCATGATGGCCACCGGCACCCGCGCCAGCCCCGATGTGATGGAGTCCATCGTGCAGGACACGGGCCGACCCGGCTACATCTCCACCGTGCTCACCATGTACAACGAGGGCAACCCGGACCTTGGGGCCACCTATTACGAGCGTTGCGCCCAAGCCCTGGCACGCGGCCACGAGCTGTATGTGCTGACCAGCTGCCAGCCGCTGTCGTTTGACTTCACCTTGACCGACCCCTATGTGCTGCTCAGCCATGCGGCCTTTGATGCGGTGAAGACCGCGACGCCAGACCAATTGCCAGCGCTGTACCGCTCGGCCGAATTCCGCGAAGCCTTCCGCCAGAACCTGCGTCAGCCCAAGGCGGGCATTTTGTTTCTGGGCAACTGGCGACACATCGAGGTGGGGCAAACCATGCGCCCAGAAAACCAGGCGCTCGAAGGCATCAGCATTCAGGCACTGGCTGACCAGCGCGGCCTGGACCCGGTGGATGTGTTCTTTGACCTGGCCCTGTCTGAAGACCTGGGCACGCATTTTGTGGGCAAGTTTTTCAACAACAACGACGACGGCGTGGCCCCTTCGCTCAAGCACCCGGCCAGCGTCATCACGCTGTCAGACGCGGGCGCCCACCTCACCTACATGTGCGACGCGGGTTTTGGCCTGTATTTTCTGGCGCACTGGGTGCGCGACACCGGCCATTTCACCCTGACCGAAGGCGTGCGCCGCCTGACCAGCGAGCCCGCCGACCGATTCCGCATTCCCGACCGAGGCCGTTTGCAAGTGGGCCTGCCCGCCGACCTGCTGCTGTTCGACCCGGCCACGGTCGGCATCTCCAAACCCTTGCCGCGCCAAGACTTGCCTGGCGGCGGCACGCGCATGGTGCGCGAAGCCACAGGCGTGCACGGCGTCTGGGTCAAT
>CAITSG010000465.1 GCA_903894995.1 uncultured Burkholderiales bacterium | reverse complement strand
GATGTAAACGCCGTGCAGCTGCGCCACAGCACGGCCCAATGGCCAGTCGCCTTCGGGTATGTGGGCAGCCAGTGAACTGGGCTCCCCGTAGGAGCGCACCCCTGTGCGCGATCCGTTATCGGCAGTGGGTCCGATGGTCCAACTGCCGGGCAGTTCCTGCGCGCTGGGTGGGTTCTGACCAAAGCTTGTTTCGTGGCCATTGGCCCTTGAAGCGGAGTCTTTAGCGGGCTGCCAAAGCGCCTTCAGGTCGGCCATGGCTTGTTCGCCATCCACGCGGGGGCGCACAAAATCGGCCGGTTTGTAGCTGGGGGCCGAGAAAGTCGAAGGGCCAGGGCGCTCGAAAGCCATTCCGCCTTGCTGCCAGGCCGCTGACTCTGGCAGGGCTTTGGCAGTGGGGGCCTTCAGGTCGAAGTCGCTGGCGGGCAGGGCTGACGCATCGCTCAGGTTTTGTGCACGCGGGGCGGCCAGCGCGTTTTCGAGTGCGTGCCGCACCGCCTGGTGCACGGCGCGGCTGTCCCTGAATCGCACTTCGATCTTGGTGGGGTGCACGTTCACATCGACCAAGGTCGGGTCAATCTCCATGAACAGCGCATAGGCCGGTTGTTTGTGGCCGTGCAGCACGTCTTCGTAGGCGCTGCGTGCGCCGTGCATGACCACTTTGTCGCGCACAAAACGGCCATTCACATAGGCAAATTGGTGGTCCGGGCGCGAGCGGGCGGCATCGGGCAGGCCGGCCCGGCCCATCACCTTGAGCGGCCCGGCCTGGTAGTCCACAGCAATGGACTGCGCCACGAAGTCTTCACCCAGCACATCGGCCAGGCGCTGCTCCAGGCCTGCCGCGCCAGGGTGCACGCGCCACTGCTCGACCAGTTTGCCCTCGTGCCAGATGGCAAAGCCCACGTCGGGGCGGGCCAGGGCGTGGCGGCGCACCGCCTCGATGCAGTGCGCCAGCTCGGTGCTGTCACTTTTCAAAAACTTGCGGCGGGCAGGGGTCGAGAAAAACAGTTCTTTGACTTCCACCGTGGTGCCCACAGCGCGGGCGGCAGGGCGAATTTCTCCGGTGCGGCCGTCCAGCGCAAAGGCGGTAAATTGGCCGTCCATGCGCGAGAGCAAAGTCAACTCTGACACCGAGTTGATGGCGGCCAGCGCCTCGCCCCGGAAACCCATGGTCATCACCGATTCGAGGTCGTCGAGGTTGCCAATCTTGCTGGTGGCGTGGCGTTTGAGCGCGGTGGCCAGCTCTTCGGGCGCAATGCCGCCCCCATCGTCTTCGACCGAAATCAGCCGCGTGCCACCGCTCATCAGGCGCAGCGTGATGCTGCGTGCGCCCGCGTCCATGGCGTTGTCCACCAGCTCGCGCACCACCGAGGCGGGGCGTTCGACCACCTCGCCAGCGGCGATTTGGCTGATCAGTTCATCGGGGAGTTCGCGAATGGGGCGGCGCGCGAAAGCCGGGGTTTGTTCAAGGGTCACTGCCTGATTTTAGGGCTTGGGCAGGGATAATCTGCGCATGGACATTCTTTTGCAACTCGTTGATTTCATCCTCCACGTCGACCGTTATTTGGAGGCCTTTGTCGCTCAATACGGGGCTTGGGTGTATGCCTTGCTCTTTCTCATCATCTTTGTGGAAACGGGTGTGGTGGTCATGCCGTTTTTGCCGGGCGACTCACTGCTCTTCATTGTGGGTGCCATGTGCGGCGCGGGCTTGATGAACTTGCCCTTGGTCATGGGTTTGTTGCTGGTGGCGGCCATTTTGGGCGACCAGACCAACTACACCATCGGGCGCTACTTTGGCCCCCGTGTCTTCCAATGGCAAGATTCCCGTTTTTTCAGCCGCCGTGGCTTTGACCAAGCCCACGCGTTTTACGAAAAATATGGCGGCATCACCATCATCCTCGCGCGGTTCATGCCCTTCATCCGCACCTTTGTGCCCTTTGTGGCCGGTGTGGCCGAAATGACACGCAGCAAATTCACCTTGTACAACGTGGTGGGCGGATTCATTTGGGTGGTGGGTTTGACACTGGCAGGTTACCTGTTCGGCAACCTGCCCATCGTGCAGCAGCACCTGTCCAAGATCATTTGGGCCTTGATCATCGTGCCGGGCCTGATCGCCATGTTCGGGGCGTGGAAGGCACGCCAAGCGGCCTGAGGCCCTCAGGCTTACTCCCCAAAATTCAGCGGCAAACCGACATAGTTTTCGGCCATGGTGCGCGAACCCGCCTCGCTGTGGACCAAGTAGTCCAGTTCGGCGTCCTGGAACTTCTGGCCGATGTCGCCGTTCTCCGGAAAGTGGTGCATCAGGCTGGTGAACCACCACGAAAAGCGCTCGGCCCGCCAAACGCGGCGCAGGCAGCGCTCTGAATACGCGTCGATGCCCGCTTCAGTTTTGTCGGCGTAGAACTCGGTGAAAGCGGTGGACAAATATTTCACGTCGGTGGCGGCCAAGTTCAGGCCCTTGGCCCCGGTGGGTGGCACGATGTGCGCGGCGTCGCCCGCCAAAAACATGCGGCCAAAACGCATGGGCTCGGTCACAAAGCTGCGCAGAGGGGCGATGCTTTTTTCGATGCTGGGGCCGGTGACCAAATGCTCGCGGGCCTCAGGGTCCAGGCGATGGCGCAACTCGGCCCAGAAGGCGTCGTCAGACCATTGCTCGACCTTGTCGGTGGTGGGCACTTGCAGGTAGTAGCGGCTGCGCGTGGCGCTGCGCTGTGAGCACAGGGCAAAACCACGGGTGCTGTTGGCGTAAATCAGTTCGTGGTGCACGGGCGGTGTGTCAGACAGCACGCCCAGCCAGCCAAACGGATAGACCTTCTCGTATTCCTTGATCGCGTTTTTGGGCGCACTGGCACGGCAAACGCCATGAAAACCATCACAGCCGGCAATGAAGTCGCACTCGATGGTGTGCAGCTGGCCGTTTTTTTCGTAGGTCACGCGGGGCTTTTGGCTGTCGAACTCGTGCACTTGCACGTTTTCGGCCTGATACACCGTGGGCAAACCTTCTGCTTGTCGGGTGTCCATCAGGTCTCGGGTGACTTCGGTCTGGCCGTAGACGATGACTTTTTTGCCACCCGTGAGGTGGTCCATGTCGATGCGGTGGCGAGCGCCTTTGAACAACAGGTCAAAGCCCGTGTGCACCAAACCTTCTTTGTGCATGCGCTGGCCCACGCCTGCTTCGTCGAGCAGGTCCATGGTCACTTGTTCCAACACGCCAGCACGGATGCGCGAAAGCACATAGTCGGGGCTTTGGCGCTCCACGATGACAGCGTCGATGCCCGCCTTGAACAGCAGCTGGCCCAGCAGCAAGCCCGAAGGACCTGCGCCAACGATGGCAACTTGGGTGCGGATGGTGCTCATGTTGGTCTCCTGAAATCTGTTTTTTCAATCCAACTGAGCTTAAGTGGCGGGCTTGTTTTAACCCTGAGGTGGTCGTCAAGTTTGTGCGGTGAATATCGTTTTTGTGCGATCATCGCGCAATATGATCCCAATCAACATCATTTTTCAGGTCGTACCTTCTGGACAGGCGGGTATTTCTGAGATGGCCCCATGACCATCGCCAAAGCCGACTACATCGAGGGCCTGGCCAAGGGGCTGGCCGTGCTCGAAGCTTTTGACACCGAACGCCAGCGATTGAATGCCACTTTGGCCGCACAGCGCACGGGCATCACCCGGGCGGCGGCTCGGCGGCATTTGCTCACGCTGGCCGAGCTGGGCTATCTGGACACCGATGGCTCGCACTACTGGCTGTCGGCGCGGGTGCTGCGCTTGGCGGGCAGCTACATGGCCACTTCGCGCCTGCCGCGCACGCTGCAGCCCACACTCAACCGTTTGGCCGCGCAAACGCAGGCGGCCTTCAGCGCGGTGGTGCGTGATGGCGATGAGTGTGTCATTGTGGCCCGCAGCGCGGGTGTGGCCGAGCCGGTGCGGCTCTTGGCCTATGGCTTGCATCTGGGGGCACGCTTGCCCGCGCACGCCACGTCCACCGGGCGGGTGCTGTTGGCCAGCTTGCCCAAGGCCGAATTCGCCGCCTGGCTCAAGGGCCGCGAGCTCGCCCGCATCACGCCGCAAACCGAGGTGAACGCCGCCCGGTTCAAGTCCCTCATCGAGCAGGTGCGGCAGGCAGACCACTGCTTGGCCCGTGGTGGCCATGAGCTGGGCATCCACGCGCTGGCGGTGCCGCTGCGCAACATGCAGGGACAGACCTTGGCCGCGCTGAACGTGGTGGGCACGGCCGAGCAGTTGAGCGACGCCGCAGTGCAGCGCCAATGGCTGCCGCTCTTGCTGGACGCCGCGCGGGAGTTGCGGCCTTTGCTGTGAGTCAATCCAGAATGAAGTTGCCGGATGTGAAATGCACAGGCGGGGTTTGAGCATCGAAGTGAACCCCTGCCGGATCGCCCCCTGCGGCCACGGTGTCCAACTGTTGAAGCAGCATTCGGCGCAGCATCACGATGCCTCGGTCGCTGGTGGCCAGGTGCTCGTCGGAATGGTGGGCGATCACGCCCTGGCTGACCATGGCTTCTACGTCGTTGGGAAACATCTGGTGTTCCTCTTCGCTCATCTCTTCCCACAGCTTGCCGTTCATGCGGGTGCGCATGCGTGACAACTCGCCTTGTTCCCGCACACGCCCGACCACAAAAATCCGGAAACTGTGGTCGTCGATCGGCAGGATCCAGCCGATCGACTCAACCCGACCCATGCGGCCAACTTTGGGGCTGGGAATCACGCGCAGTGTGGGCAGCCCCGCTTCGCTGATCCGTTTGAAAGACCTGCCATCTGGCAGATGGCGCATGGAAATGGTCCGCACACCCGATGCGGTGTTTTCCCAGTTGACCTCGGGCATCACGGCCATTTCTTCTACAAACTGCGTGCCACTGAAGGACGAATGCAAAATGACGACGTGAAAGGGGTCGACCAGGTTTTCGTAGTGCTGCATCCAGTTGCAGGGAATGACGCGGGGGCCGCCACCGCCAATGCTGCTGTCGTCGGCCTCCAAAAACTCGTCTTCGTCCAACTGGTCCAGGCATTCGTAGGTGGGCAACACGGGCTTTTTTTCGGGTGGCCCCATGTAAGCCCAAATCAGGCCGTAGTGCTCTTGCAGCGGATACCAGGGTTGGCGCACCTTGTCCTTGAAGCGACCGCCATCGGGCTCACACGGCTGGTCCAGGCAATGGCCGGTGGCATCGAATTTCCAGCCGTGGTAACAGCATCGAATGCCGGTTGCGTCCACTTTGCCGTAGAACAGGGATGTGCCCCTGTGCATGCAATGCGGGTAAAGCAAGCCCGGCTGGCCCGACAGGTTGCGAAACAAGATCAGGTCTTCGCCCAGCACACGGACTTTTTTGGGGGTGGCTGTCGCGTCACCGCACAGGCCGATGGGGTGCCAATAGCGTCGCAGCAACTCGCCCATCGGGGTGCCGGGCCCCACTTCGGTCATGTTTTTCAAATGGCTGGGGGTGGGGCGGCCATAAGCCGTGCCGGTGTCTACGGGCACCAGTGGGATGATCTTGTTCATGTGTGGGGGCTTCAGTTGGGGGTCACGCCTGCGGCTTTGATCAGTTCGGAGACCCGGGGGTAATCTGCTTTGAAGACTTCCATGAATTGCGCAGGCGTATTGCCCAGTGGTTCAAAACCAAAGGCGCTCAGGCGGGCCTGGATGTCAGGCATTTGGGTGATTTCCCGCAGGGCGGTGACCCAGGTGTTCTGAGTCTCGGCGCTCAAACCGGCCGGGGCGTACATGCCAATCCAGCTGTCCACATCGAAGCCTTGGAAGCCTTGTTCCTTGAAGGTGGGCACCTGGGGCATGCTGGAGACACGGCGTGTGCCTGCAATGCCAATGACTTTCATTCGGCCACCCTGGGTTTGGGCCTTGGCCGTGGACGGGTTGGCCCAGGCGAAATCGAGCAAATCACCGAACAAGTCGTTGTGCGCAGCGGCCTCGGATTTGTAGGCCGCATGCACCAGGTTCAGGCCAGCTTGGCGCTTGAGCAACTCGCCAAACAAGTGGGCGCTGGAGCCGTTGCCCCAGGTGCCAAAGGACATGGCGCCTTTCTTCTTGGCAAACTCTACGAATTCGTTGAGGTTGTTGAACGGTGCATTGGCCCGTGCCACCAGCATGGGGCCACCTGTGGCCAGCATGGACAGCGGGGTGAAATCCTTGACCGGGTCGTAGGGCAGCTTGGCCTGCAAAATGGCGTTGTTCACATGGGTCAGGGGCAGCGTCATCATCACCGTGTGGCCGTCGGGTGCGGACTTGGCCACAAAATCGGCCGCAATGATGCCGCTGGCACCGGGCTTGGCGTCAACGATGATGGACTGCCCCCAGCGTTGTTGCAGTTTTTCGCCGTAGGCTCGGGCCAGTGCGTCAATGGGTCCGCCCGCCGTGCCAAAGGGGACGATGCGAATCGGCCGGTTTGGGAAAGGACTGGACTGGGCCCACACTGGCGCACTGAGCAGTGCGGTGGTGGCGGTCAGCATCTGGCGGCGGTTGATGTGCATGCTTGTCTCGTGTTGTAAAAACAAGCAAGCATCTTCGGTCACGCGGTGTCAACAGGCAATATGAAAATTTGGATATGAGATATGAGTCAAAGTGATATGCGAAGTCTGGACATCGGCATGGTCCGGACCTTTGACGCGCTGATGCGCGAGCGCAGCGTCTCGCGTGCGGCCGCACGGTTGTTCCTGAGCCAGTCGGCGGTCAGCGCTTCACTGGCGCGGCTGAGAAAAATTTTCAACGACCCGCTTTTCATTCGCACAGGGCACGGCGTGAGCCCAACCGCCAAAGCCCAGCGTCTCGCACCCAAAATAGAAACAGTCTTGTTGGAGTTTTCGTCCTTGTTCGACGAAGAGCAGGATTTCTCGCCGGGCCAATCGAGCCGCATCTTCCGTGTGGCCGGTTCCGACTACCCCAGCAGTTGGGTATTGCCTGCACTGGGGCGCGTTCTGGCGGCTTGCGGCTCGGCCATTCGCATCGTCTGGGAGCCCGTGGGCAGCTTGCATTTGCAGGAGAGTTTGTCCCGAGGCGAGTTGGATCTGGCCCTGATCGCCCGCATAAAACCGCCTGTGGACTTGCAGCATGTGGTGCTCTACGAAGACCAGTATGTTTACGCCCTGCGCCGTGACCACCCTGGGGCAGCCGAGCAGGTTTCACTGGACAGTTTCTGCGAGATTCCACAGATTTTTCTGGGCTATGGCACCTCCACCCTGGATGACCGAATCGACGATATCCTGGCCGCGACAGGCCGAAAACGAAAAGCCCAAATGGTGGTGTCCAGTTTTGCCCAGATCATTCACCAGCTGGAGCACAGTGACTATGCGGCCGTTTTGGGTCAAAGGGTTGCGCAGATGCAAGCGGACAAGCTGGTGACCCAAGCGCTGCCCTTTGCATTGCCCAGCTATTCATCGTTTTTGTGCTGGGATAAAAAGGCGGAGCATGACCCCGGCGTTGAATGGTTGAAACACCAGATCCTGCAAATTGCACAACACAAGGCGCACGTTTTGGGGGCGTCTGGCCAAAGCGGGCCTTGAGCGCGGTGTCCAGCAGTTGCCGCGCCAAGGCCTGGCCCAGGCCACCGCAGTCTCCTGTGATGACGGCGCGTTGGAAGGAGGCATCTTGCTCAAACCCCCAGATGCTGCTCCAGCACGCTGGGGTCGGCCAGCAAAATTTGCGACGAGCCTTCGAACACCACCTGGCCTTTGACCAAGATGATGTTGCGGTCGGTGATTTGGGTGACGTGTTTCCAGTTCTTGTCGACGATGATCGAGCTGATGCCGCTTTGTTTGATGAGGCTGCAAATGCGCCAAATCTCGCGCGCGATCAGCGGCGCCAGGCCCTCGGTGGCTTCGTCGAGGATGAGCACGTCGGGGTTGGTCATGAGCGCCCGGCCGATGGTGAGCATTTGTTGCTCGCCGCCCGACAGTTGCTGTCCGCCGTGACCCAAGCGTTCTTTCAGGCGCGGAAAGGTCTCGAGCACGCGCTCGTAAGTCCATTCACGTTGGCCCCGGGTGCCTGCACGAGCGGCCATTTGCAGGTTTTCCACCACGCTGAGGTTGCCAAAAATGCCGCGGCCTTCGGGCACGTAGGCGATGCCCATTTGCGCCACTTCAAAGGTGGGGCGGCCATTCATACGCTGGCCCTTGATGTCCACCGTTCCGCTGCGCGGCGGCACGAT
>CAITSG010000464.1 GCA_903894995.1 uncultured Burkholderiales bacterium | reverse complement strand
TTGCTAATGCAGACAAGGCTGCACGAGCCTCAGAATTAGTCACGGCCAATATCGAGCTTTTATTTCAGACTGAAGAGAAAAGTAAGCGAGCTGATGAACTGTTGATTGCTAATGCAGACAAGGCTGCACGAGCCTCAGAATTAGCAATAGCCAACATTGAGCTTTTATTTCAGACTAAAGAGAAAGGCAAGCGAGCTGATGAACTGGTGATTGCTAATGCAGACAAGGCTGCACGAGCCTCAGAATTAGCAATAGCCAACATTGAACTTTTATTTCAGACTAAAGAGAAAGGCTAGCGAGCTGGTGAGCTGGTGATTGCTAATGAATACAAGCCGGCACTGCGTACCGCCTTGCTGTTAATGCTCAAGGGTGCACTGATTCAGCTTCGCGACAGGGCACAGTATGATGAAGAGCAGGTTGCCCAGCGGAAAAGAGCTGTCAATTACACCATCACAGCAGACGAACTCGAGGCCTTGTTTCCTGACAAACTCCGTTGACTGGCTGGAATTCCCCCAAATCTCTAGACACTTTTCATGGCGTAGTCTGACGCTGCCGCTTAAAATCGTGACAGCAGATTTTGGGAATGACTGCAATACAGCGGCTACTACCATTAGGCAGAATTTCTGCAATGTCTGCTTCCAGCCTTGAACCGACTTTCATCCCTCGCAAGCCTGCCGGTTCAACTCAGGTAAACCACAACACGCCAACAGCGCCCCCCGCTACCATGGCCGCCAATCCCAGTCCGACTGTCAGACCGTAGCGAACCCCGCCGCTGACCATCGCCAAAGCGGTTTTAGCGACTGCGCTGGAGGCCAGAACGGCCACCAGTGCCCAATGCGCCCACTCGGGGGCCATACCGCCTGACTGAATCAGCTGTGCAATGCTGGCGGCTGCAGCGTTCACTTCCACCCAAGCAACACACAGCGCAGCCACCAGCACGCCCACTTCGCCAAAAACATGTTGCAACCAGGCGGCGAGCAAGGACATCAAGGCAATGACGCTGGCCATGCCCAATGCATGGGTCAGTTTGAAAGCGTGTCCTGGTGGGGTTTCGGCACCATCGCCTTCGATGCGACGCAAGGCGAGCACCACCACCAGCAGCAAGCCCAGGCCCGCCAAGACCAGTGGCCAGCGCATGACCACCAGCAGGGGCGGTGAGGCCGCCCCCAGCACCCCGGCAAACAGCGCCAACGACGCCAGATTGGCCAGCAGGGCACAAGCCGCTGCGGGCAGCGCATCACTGTGCCCGCCGCGCACGCGCTGACCCGTGCTGACGACCACGGCAGTGGAGGACACAAAACCCGAAAAGAATGCCGCCAGTGGCATGCCCCAACGACCCCCCAGCGCCCGCTGCGCGACATGGCCCAACATGCCGACCGCCATGACCAACACCACGATGCGCCACAGCGTAGTGGCTTGCAACACGCCCCAGGGGTCCATCGCTTGGTCCGACAGCAGCGGCATGACCACCAGTGCTGCGGCAGCCAAGATGAGGGCGTCCTGCAATTCTTGATCGGTGATCAGAACACGGCTGATGCGCTGCGAAGCTTGTTTGGCATGCAGCAGCGCCGCAGCCAGCACGCCCAGAGCCGCAGACAAACTCGGGTTTTGTTGCGCCAGCGCCGACAGCATCAGGGTCACCAGCAATGCCACCTCGCCCATCTGGCCAGGATCGCTTCGGGCGGTGGACTGATAGCCACCGATCACCAGCGCACCGATCACCAAGACGGTGGCCACAAATGGCCAAGTGCCCAAACTCCAGCTCACATAGCCGAGCATCGCCACCAGCGCGTGTGTTCGTGTGCCAGCCTTGGTGACATGGGCTGGTGCCTGCTCTCGCGCACCACGCCGATCAGCAAGCCCACCCCCAGGGCGGTCAGCAAGCCGATCCAATGTGCAGGGGTGTTCATGACAAAAGAAACATCATTCGCATCTGACCATGCGGGTCAGCGACAAGCATTGACTTTGATCAACTTGGATTCGAACAAGAACCTTGACCATTGAGCTTTTAGCGGCGCATCGAACGTGAACGCACCAACAGGTCTGAACGCCCATGGCTTTTTCACCATGCCCCCAACCCAATGCCTGGTGCTCGAACCGGCTTGACAGGAACCTTCTATGAAATGCATCCGCAAGTTGAGCCAAGGGCTGCTGGTGTTGTCGCTGGGTTTTGCCGCCTTGCCCGCCTTAGCCGAGGACGATTGCGATGCGCCGATCAACCGCTGGCAATCACGCGATGCCGTGCGGCAGATGGCTGCAGCCCAAGGCTGGCAGATAGAGCGGCTGAAGATCGACGACGGCTGTTATGAGATTCGGTTCACCGATGCCCAAGGCCGCAGATTCAAAGCCAAGATCGACCCGGAAACGCTCAAGGTCTTGAAGCTCAAGCCGGACGACCACCAACGCGAGCGAAAAAGTGAACGCGAAGCGTCATAAGTTCTTCATTCAACAGGCTTCACGGAAACAACACCATGTCCAAACCTCTTTTGTCCCTTGTGGCCACGGCCTGCGCATTGGCCTTTTCACCCTTGGCACACAGCCGCCCGGTCATGCTCACCGCGCAGCTCAAAAATTACGGCGGTGACGGTGCCTACCTGGCGGCCTACCTCACCGATGCCAAGGGTGCCTATGTGCGCACCCTCTGGGTGGCCGGTGGCAAGGCCAAGTACCACAAGCATTTGTCGGATTGGTACCGACTCTCGGCCGGTGATGCCAAACGTCTGGATGGCGTCACCGGTGCCAGTGTGGGCGCGGGGCGGACCCTCAAGGTCACGGCCGATCTGGCGGATGCATTGATCGATGCAGGTTATGAAATCCGCATCGACGCTGCTGCCGAAGACATGCGCGACAGCCCGTCAGAGGTCCGCATTCCACTGACCAAAGCGAATGCGGGCAAGCCGCAGACCGGCAAACCCTACATCCAGTCAGTGACCTTTCAACTTCAATGAAGCGACGCGCATGAGTTGGAAAGCGATTCATCGCTGGCTGGGCTTGACCCTTGGTACTCTGGCTGTGGTGCTGGGCATCAGCGGTGCCATTTTGGCGATCGACCCGGTGCAGCAGGCTTGGCATGCACCTGCAGCGCTTGGCGACTTGACTGCGGCCACTTTGGTCGAGCGCGTGACACGCACGCTGCCGGACGCCGAAGAAATTCGGCACCTGCCCACGGGTGCCATCGTGGTGTTCAGCTTCGCTCGCGAGCAGCCGCAAGCGTCTTATGTGGACCCCGCCGATGGCCGGGTGCTGGGCCCTTGGCAAGCCTCGGTGCTGCCGCGTTGGGTGAAGAATCTGCACCGCTCTTTGCTGCTGGGAGACGCCGGGCGTTGGCTTGCGGCAGGCATTGCGCTGGCCATGGCGGTGCTGTGTGCATCGGCGCTGGTGCTGCTGGTTCGACGCATGGGAGGTTGGCAACGACTGACCAAGAAGGTGCGCGGCACGCTGGCGCAACGCATCCATGTGGTCACCGGCCGAGTGTTGCTGCTTGTTTTGTTGCTCACGTCGGTCACCGCGCTGACCATGAGCGCATCGACCTTGGGGCTGGTAGTGCTGGATGCGGGGACTCAGCCGGATGTGCTCTCGGTGGTGTCCAGACGGCCAGCCTTGAGCGGCGCGCAGTTGGCCCCGCTGCAAAGCCTGCTGGTGCAGGATCTGCGCAAGTTGAATGTGCCAAGTGTCACCGACCCTGAAGACACCTGGAAACTCACCACCGCCAAGGGGCAGGGCTGGATCGATAGCTACTCGGGCCAAATGCTGGTCTGGCAAGAAGCCAGCTTGGCGCAGCGTGTGTACGACCTGGCCGTGGTGCTGCACACGGGTGAATCGGCTTGGTTGTGGGCCGTGGTGCTCGGTTTTGCGGGTGCCAGCGTGCTGTTGTTTTGGCTGTCGGGTTTTTTCATTTGGTGGCAAACCCGCAGACAGACACCCAAGATCACCGGCAACGTCTCCATGGCGCAGGCCGATGTGCTCATCTTCGTGGCCAGCGAGGGGGGCAGCACCTGGGGTTTTGCCCAAACACTGCAAGACGCGCTGAGCCTGTGCGGCCACCGCGTGCACACCAGTGCCTTGGAGAATTTTCAAACCACCGCCGCCACACGGCAGGTGTTGGTGCTGGCGGCCACCTATGGTGAAGGTCAGGCCCCGGCCCATGCCAGTGGTGCGCTTGAGCTGATTTCAAAACTCAAGGCCAACAAGGTCCCGGTCACTGTGTTGGGTTTTGGTGATCGGCAGTATCCGACGTTTTGCGCCTTTGCCGAGGCGCTGGAGCAGCAGCTGCGTACGCAAGGCTGGCCCGCGTTGCTGCCGCTCGAATGCATCCACCAACAATCCGCACAGCAGTTCGCACGCTGGGGCATTGATTTGGCCCAGGCGCTGAATGATCCCCTGGTGTTGGCGCATGTGCCGCGATTGCCACCGACCACGGTGCTGACCTTGATCGGCCGTCAGAACTTCGCCGCAGCAGGCGGCCAGCCGACCGCGATCTTGCGCTTTGCTTGGCCTACAGACGGCTTGCGCAGCTTTCTGGGCACGCGTGGTTTGGCGCGGTTTTCTGCGGGTGATCTGGTGGGCATCGTGCCGCCTGGCTCCAGCGTGCCGCGTTTCTACTCACTGGCGTCGGGCTGGCGGGACGGCTTTCTGGAAATTTGCGTGCGCCAGATGCCCGGTGGTCAGTGTTCCACGCATCTGCTGGGATTGCAGACCCATGACACCATTCATGCCTTCATCCGGCCCAACCCGGGTTTTGCGCTGCCCCAGACGCGCAAGCCGGTGTTGCTGATCGGTGCGGGCACGGGGGTGGCACCACTGGCGGGTTTCATCCGCCGAAACGACCGTATATGGCCCATGCACCTTTACTTTGGCGGGCGCGACCCGGCGCAAGATTTTTACTTTGGCACCGAGATCGAGCGCTGGTTGGGTCAAGGTCGCTTGTCCAGCTTGCAGACGGTTTTCTCGCGCGTGCCCCAAGGGGGTGGTTATGTGCAGGACGCCTTGCGCCGCGATGCCGAGCGCGTGCGCCACTGGGTCAGCCAAGGCGCCGTCGTGCGGGTCTGCGGCAGCCGCGCCATGGCGCAGGGCGTGGCCGATGTGCTTGATTCGGTATTGGCCCCCCTGCAGCTCAGCGTCGCCAAACTCAAGGCCAAAGAACGCTATGCCGAAGATGTCTTCTGAATCTGTTGCGGTGGTTCAACGCATCACCTTGCACGGCCCGACCATGGGCACGCGCTGGTCGGCCACGCTGGATGCCGACGACAGCCTGGATGTGAAGGCCTTGCAGCAAGACCTGGTCGATGTGGTGGATCAGGTGGACCAGCAGATGTCGCCTTGGAAACCGGACAGCGACCTCATGCGCGTGAACCGAGCGCCGGTAGACGCTTGGGTGGAGGTGCCCGCAGAACTGCTGGAGGTCTTGGCCTGTGCGCTGGAGGTCCACCAACAGAGCGCGGGGGCCTTTGACCCGTGTGTTGGGGAGCTGGTCAATGCCTGGGGTTTTGGTGCGGCATGCGATGCGCCCGACGCGCTCGCCATTCGCATCGCACGTCAATCCGAGCCGCCTGCCGCACTCGCCTGCATGGGGCTGGAAAGAGCCGCAGGCCGGGTTCGCAAGCTGGCGCCGTTACAGCTCGACCTGTGCGGCATTGCCAAGGGCTACGCGGTGGATCGCATGGCCCATGTGCTGCAAAAACATGGCGTGCGGCATGCCCTGGCAGTGCTGGACGGTGAGTTGCGCGCCGTGGGTGGTCAGTCTGGCGGCCTGCCCTGGCGCGTGGCGCTTGAAAGCCCCGAGCTTGATCGCCGTGCGGTGCGTGGCGTGATCGAGTTGGAAGATCTGGCGGTGGCCACCTCGGGCGATTACCGCCGTTATCTGGACGTTGGCGGCGCGCGCCTCGCGCACACCATGGACCCGCGCCGCTGGGCGCCGGTGAACAATGGCGTGGCATCGGTCACCGTGCTGGCACAGACGTGTATGCAGGCTGATGCTTGGGCCACGGCCTTGTTGGTTGCAGGCCCCGGCGAAGGCCTTGCCATGGCACAGCGCATGGGGATGGATGTGTTGTTCTTGTTGCGCGGTGGTGCAGGCCTGACGGAGCTGGGCTTGGGCCGGTTTGGCCAAGCCGCAAGTCTCAAGGCTCAGACCTGCCAAAGCCGAGGGTAAGTGCCCGGCAAAGCCCACATTTCACGCCGCCACGCGGCCCATCAGGCGGGTGCCCTCAGCGTTCAGGGTGGCGCGCTCCAGCCACTATCGGCTTGGCAGCTGCATGGCCTTGCGTTGTTGCCATGCCTGCCGCACAAACGGGTCAGCAATGGCATAGACACCATGTGAACGGCGTTGGATGAGGTTGGCCGTGATCATCCGATCCATCATGTTCTGGACTTGCGTCGTATCGACAGAGATCCCGATCTGCGTGCCATATTGCTGGGTCGCATCTGCTGAAAACAGGCCGGACTCGCCGGATTCGTTGCCATGCGCCACACGGTCAAAGATGGCCGATGCCAAAGCGCCCATGGATTCGACCGTGGCAATTTCCACCTCTGCCGCAGATGCGGCCAGAGTCGTGCAGATGATGGGGAAGGCCATATCAGGATCTTCAGGGCGCGACTGAAGCAGCACCAATGCGTTTTGCAATTCCTCTGGCCTTTGGCCAATGGCCATAAAACCTTGGTCCATCACCTCTTGCGAAGGCAGTTTGATGCCCTTGAGAGGCTGCAGTTGTTCATGCTTCCAGCTCACAAATTCGGCTCCCAAGGGTTCGTACTCCGTCGCGACGGCACCTGCAAAGGGTTGCGAGCGGCGTGTGGCCATGTCGGCCACCAGCGATTTGTGTGAACCCGTTCCCAGAAACAGCAGATAACCTGGCGTGCCAGGGCGGGTGTTGACGGCATCGCGCGCAGCCTTGAGAGCAAACAGCAGGTTGTTGCCATCTTCGGTGCCCAGCGTTTGTTGCACTTCATCCAGGATCAACACGACATTGGTGCTGACTTTGTCCACCAGTTCGGTGAATACCTCGCTGAGCGTGGCACCGCCCGGTTTGCCAACGGAGTCCACCTGAAAACCAAAGCTGAACCCCGCAGCGCCGACATTCAGTCCCTTGAACCGTTCCAACACCTTGGCACCCGGAGAGGCCAGTCCGGACAGTGTGGACTTGACCGCTTCATGCACCAGCAAGGCGGGGCTCTTGCTGCGGTCGGCCCACAGGTCCACATAAATCACCAAGGCCTGCATGGACTCCAGAGCTGGGATCAGGTCTTGCCGCAAAAAGGTGGTTTTCCCGATGCGACGTATGCCAGAAAGAAACACGCCTGAACGCACTTGAAGCTGCAAGGCTGTGGGCTTAAGCAACTGCTGTGCCAAGTCATTGGCGTATTGGGGGCGGTGGAAGAACGGGTCTTCAGTCATGGCGATTACCTGCATTTATCTGATGGAGATAATTATCGAACACGGATAATTGAATGTAAACAAACTTGGTTTGTTTTTATGCTCAGAGGAATGTTTCTGTCTCGTTTCGAACTGTCACGGATTTCTTGACAGTTTCCTCGCCTCTTTTCAGTCAACTGAATTTAAGCCAAAGGGCATTTGTCAGCTCAAAGGTTCCACAACCGCGGCACCGTGCCGCTCATGCCCCACATCTCACGCCGCCAAGCAGCCCACACCCGCCGCAGCAAATGCATGGCAGGTTCGGTCACCGGTGCCAGCACCCGCAGCACGAGGACTTGTTTGTGTGGTGAGGTGGCACCTGCGGTCAGGCGCAGTTCAGACGCCTCGATCAGTTCGCGGGCGCAGGCCAAAGTCCGTTCGATGCGCTCATCGGCCACGGCACTGCCCGCTGCAAACACCAGCGTGGCCATGCAGCGCTGGCCTGCCAGGCCCAGAGGGCTGTTCATCAATCGGGTGTCGGTGGCGTTGATCGTGCCGCGTTCCAGCCACACGCCGGGAATCTCCAGGTGTTGCCGGAAGGTGCCTTGCTCAAAAGGCTTGTCGGCAGCAGGCAGGCCCAGCGCGGTGATGTCCCAGGTCATCATTTCTGCCCCGGGGGCCAGGTCAAACACGGCACGGTTGAGCGCATCGCAGCCGTTGTAGGCAATGGCTTCCAAAGGCAGCCATTCCAGGCGTGCGCCAGACTCGACACGCGCATGCACCTGTTGTGTGGCCAGCCCCGCTTCAGACCGGTAAAAACGCGTGGCCCCGGGGGTGGTGACCAAGCCATGCGCCCCAGAGCCCACGGTGATGTGAATGTCCAGCGTGTCGCCCCCCACCAGGCCACTGGGCGGGTGCACCAGCACGTTGTGGCAGACCGCATCGCCTTCGGGGTAGAGGCTTTGCAAGATGCGCAGCGGGCCTTGGTGCAGGTAGCGGGCCACGCTGCGATTGGCTTCGAGCGTGTAGTCCAAATCCAGTCGGGCCAGCCAAGTCATTGGAGCCACTTCCTTGGGTTGGCTGACTGCGTCACACGCAAAACAGCATGTACCTTATTCGCCTTGCGAGCCGCGGTGTGCCCAGCCGGTGGTGCGCTTTTCGATGTAGCTGAAGAGCTCATACATGATCATGGCCATCGCGCCGACGACGACCAAGCCCGAAAACGCCAATCCCATTTGCATGGCCGAACCGGCCGAGATCAGCAGGTAGCCAATGCCTTCGTTCGAGGCCGTCATCTCGGACACGGTGGTGCCCACAAAGGCCAAGGTGATGGCGACTTTGAGTGAGCCATAAAAGTAAGGCATGGAGCGGGGCAGGCCCACTTTGACCAGCACGTCCCAGCGCTTGGCTCCCAGCACGCGCAGCACGTCTTCGAGCTCAGGCTCCAGCGTGGCCAAGCCGGTGGCGATGTTCACCATGATGGGGAAGAAGCTGATGAGGAAGGCCGTGAGGATGGCCGGGCCAATGCCGATGCCGAACCACACCACCAAGATCGGCACAAAGGCCGCTTTGGGCAGGGCGTTGAACGCGGTCATGAGCGGGTACACGGCGGCATAAGCCAAGCGTGAGCTGCCGATGATGAAGCCCAGCAGCACGCCCACCACGATGGCGATGCCAAAACCCACCATGGTCACCCAATAGGTGCGCCAGGCGTGGCCCGCGATCACGTCGCGGTATTCGATGGTTTGCTGTGCGATCCGCGAGGGGCTGGGGAAGATGAATTCCGACACGTTGAAGGCGCGGCACAGGCCTTCCCAAATCAGGATGCTGAGCGCCAGCAAGATCCAGGGCGACCAGCTTTCGAGGGATTTTTTGTTCATGAGAGGCTCCCGCTTATTGGTTGATCGCCGCACCGGTCTTGCGCATGGCACCGATGTGGCCGCGCAGCTCGTGCACGATGTTGGTGAATTCTGGCGTGTAGGTGATCTCCAGGTCGCGCGGGCGCGGCAGGTCGATTTCTTTTTTCACCACAAAGCGCCCGGGG
>CAITSG010000463.1 GCA_903894995.1 uncultured Burkholderiales bacterium | reverse complement strand
CTGGCCCGGATCGTCGGCACTCACACAGGGGTAAGTGACCGAGCCCGCGTTCAGGCGCGCCCAGTCGATGCCGCCAATAGACGGGGCCATGGCCTGGCGCATTTCTTCGTACACCTGGGCCACGCCCTCTTGCTCGCCTGCATAAGACCAATTCAGGCCCATGCGCTGCGCGATCTGCTGGATGATCCATAAATCGGGTTTCGCATCTCCTGGTGGCAGCACGGCCTGGCGGCCCATTTGCACCGTGCGGTCGGTGTTGCTGACCGTACCGGTTTTCTCGGGCCAGGCGCTGGCGGGCAACACCACATCGGCCAGCCAAGCGGTTTCGGTCAAAAAGATGTCTTGCACCACCAGGTGCTGCAAGCTGGCCAGCGCATGACGGGCGTGGTTCAGGTCCGGGTCGCTCATGGCCGGGTTTTCGCCCATGATGTACATGCCCCTGACTTTGTGCAAGTCAGTGTCCGGGGCCAAGGCTTTGTGCATGATCTCGACCACGGTGTAGCCGGGTTGGTCGTCCAACTTTGTGTTCCAAAATTTCTCGAACCAGTCGTGTGCTGAAGGGTCGGTGACACGCTGGTAGTTGGGGTACATCATCGGGATCAGGCCCGCGTCGCTCGCACCTTGCACGTTGTTTTGGCCACGCAAGGGGTGCAAGCCGGTGCCGGGTCGGCCAATTTGCCCGGTGATGCTGGCCAGCGCGATCAGGCAACGCGCGTTGTCGGTGCCGTGCACATGCTGACTCACACCCATGCCCCACAAAATCATGGCGGCTTTGGCACCTGCATAGGTCCGTGCCACTTCGCGGATGGTCTCAGCTGAAATGCCGCACACCGCGCTCATGGCTTCGGGTGTATAGCCCTGGACATGGGCCTTGAGTGCGGCCACGTTGTCGGCACGGTCACGCAAGAAGGTCTCGTCACACAGGTTCTCGGCGACGATGACGTGCAGCATCGCGTTGAGCAAGGCCACGTCGGTGTCGGCCTTGAACTGCAGATTGCGCCAGGTGTGGCGACCGATGTCGGTGATGCGCGGATCGGCCAACACGATGCGGGTGCCGCGTTGGGCCGCGTTTTTCATCCAGGTGGCAGCCACCGGGTGGTTGTTGGTGGGGTTAGAGCCGATGACGATGATGAGGTCGGAATGCTCGACATCACGCACCGGGTTGCTGACAGCCCCCGAGCCCAAGCCTTCGAGCAGGGCCGCCACGCTGGACGCGTGGCACAGGCGTGTGCAGTGGTCCACGTTGTTGCTGCCAAAGCCGGTGCGCACCAGCTTTTGGAACAAATAAGCTTCTTCGTTGCTGCCTTTGGCCGAGCCGAAACCGGCGAGTGACTTGGGGCCGTGTTGTTGACGCAAAGCATTCAGTGGCCCGGTAGCCAAATCCAGTGCTTCTTTCCAGCTCGCTTCGCGAAACACTTCGCGCCAGTCGGTCTGACCATCGACAAGACTCAGGTCCTTGGCCACGCCCGTTTTGCGGATCAGTGGTTTTGAGATGCGGTTTGGGCTGTGGATGTAATCCATGCCAAAGCGGCCCTTGACGCACAGGCGGCCTTCGTTGGCGGGGCCTTCGCGACCTTGGACGCTGATGATCTTTTCGTCTTTGACCTGGAAAGTCACCAAGCAACCCACGCCGCAAAACGGACACACCGAATCGACTTCGCGGTCCACCTTTTGCGGACCCATGTGGCTCTTGGGCATGAGCGCGCCGGTGGGGCAGGCCTGCACACATTCGCCACAACCCACGCAGCTGCTGCCGCCCATCGGGTCGCCCAGGTCAAACACCACTTGGGTGTGCGCCCCGCGAAAGGCCATGCCGATCACGTCGTTGACCTGCAGATCACGACAAGCGCGCTCACACCTGTTGCACTGGATGCAGGCATCCAAATTCACAGCCATGGCCGGGTGCGACAGGTCGGCGGGCACGGCTTCTCGGCGCAATGCCGACAGTTGTGGTCGCACCTGCACCCCAAGGTGTTCGGCCCATTGGCTCAATTCGCCATGCGGGGCCTCGGCGCGGTCGTCCAGCCACTTGTGGCCCTGCTCGGGCAAATCGGCCAACAGCATTTCCAACACCATCTTCTGGCTTTTGACGGCACGTTCACTGTCTGTGCGCACCTGCATGCCGGAAGTGGCTCTGCGGCAGCAGCTCGGGGCCAAGGTGCGCTCGCCATTGATTTCAACCACACAAGCGCGGCAGTTGCCATCGGGTGCCAAGCCTTCTTTGTGGCACAGGTGCGGGATGGCAATGCCCAATTCTTTGGCGATGTTGAAAATTGTCTTTCCGGCTGGCGCTTCCACCGGCTGTCCATTCAGCGTGAATTGAACCTTACTCATGAACGGTCTCTCTGTGGGAGCGGCGCCCTCGCCGCGATAAGCCCTTTGATATTCGCGACGGGGGCGTCGCTCTTACAAATCATCATGCAGCCCCCACTTCGTGCGGAAAGTAGTCCAGCACACAACGGATCGGATTGGGTGCTGCCTGCCCGAGGCCACAGATGGACGCATCGCCCATGACCTGCGCGAGATCTTGCAAAGTGTCTGCATCCCAAACCTCAGCGGTCATGAGTTGCGCCGCTTTATCGGTGCCCACGCGGCAGGGTGTGCACTGGCCGCAGCTTTCGTGCGCAAAAAAGCGCATCACGTTCAGGGCCGCTTCGCGGGCGCTGTCGTGCTGGCCCAGCACCATCACGGCGGCCGAGCCGATGAAGCAACCGTGCGGCTGCAGCGTGTCAAAGTCCAGCGGCACATCGGCCAGGCGCGCGGGCAAAATGCCGCCGCTGGCCCCGCCGGGCAGGTAAGCGTAGAGCGTGTGGCCTTCGGCCATGCCGCCGCAGTATTCATCGACCAACTCGCTCAAGGTGATCCCCGCAGGCGCGAGCTTGACGCCCGGCTGCTTGACGCGACCGCTCACGCTGAAACGGCGCAGGCCTTTGCGGCCATGGCGTCCTTGCAATGTAAAGCCGTCTGCGCCCTGCTCCAGCAGTTCGCGAATCCAATACAAAGTCTCGAAATTGTGTTCCAACGTCGGGCGACCAAAGAGGCCCACTTCAGCGATGTAGGGCGGGCGCAGGCGCGGTTCACCGCGTTTGCCCTCGATGCTCTCGATCATCGCGGACTCTTCGCCGCAGATGTAGGCACCCGCACCCCGACGCAATTCGATGCGCGGCAAGGCACACGGCGGGTTGGCCTGCAATGAGGCCAACTCTTCGGACAACATCACGCGGGCCTCGTGGTATTCATCACGCAAGTAGATGTAGACCGCCTCACAACCCACCACACTGGCGGCGATCA
This sequence comes from uncultured Burkholderiales bacterium, assembly GCA_903894995.1. Taxonomy (GTDB): domain Bacteria; phylum Pseudomonadota; class Gammaproteobacteria; order Burkholderiales; family Burkholderiaceae_C; genus Limnohabitans_A. Next base: position 4,706 of record CAITSG010000463.1, on the reverse strand, counting down.
GCACACCCTCCAAAAAACGGTGCGGGTCGGCTTCCAGGCAGGTGCGGTCCTTGAAGGTGCCGGGCTCGCCCTCGTCGATGTTGACCGCCATCAGGCGTGGGCCGGGCTGGCTGCGCACGATGCGCCATTTGCGGCCTGCAGGAAAACCCGCGCCGCCCAAGCCACGCAAGCCCGAAGACTCCAACACCTGGAGGACCGATTCGTGGTCTTTCAGACCGGCGGCCACTTGCAAGGCCAGCTGGTAGCCCCCGGCTTTTTTGTATTTGTCGAAAAGCAGCGCTTGGGGCAAGGCCAAAGGCTGCGTGTGGTTCTCTGCCACCAGGCGGGCAACCTTTTTGGTGGTCGCAAGAGACACGGCCTGCTGGCCCACCTGCGCCGCAGGAGCCTGCTCGCAACGGCCCAGACAGGGCACGTTGACCACCTGCACATCGCCACCCAAATCGCGCTGCAACTGACTCAGCAGCGTGTCGCTGCCCGCCAAGCTGCAGCTCAAGCTGTCGCACACGCGCACCGTGATGCGTGGCGCAAGTACATCGTCCTTGAGTATCTGAAAGTGGTGGTAGAACGAAGCCACCTCGAACACCTCCACCACCGACAACCGCATCTCGGCCGCCAGCGCCACGATGTGGCGCTCGAACAGACCCTGAAAGTGGTCGTTCAGCACATGCAAGTGCTCGATCAGCAGGTCCCGGCGGTGACCTTCTGCGGGCGGCAAACCGATCAAGGCCTGCACCTCGGCGCGGGCTTCGGGTGCAACCTGGCGGCCTTTGAGCTGCGTGCGGGGCTGACGCAGTTGCTCTCGCAGCGCGTTCAAACCGATACGGGTTTCTGAAATGGAATCGGTCTGCATGGGATGAAGGTTCTTTCGAGGTTTCCCAAAAAATCATGGGCATATCAGCCTGCATGCATACCGTGCGGGAAGCCGCTCCTGCGGCCCAATGTCCGGACTGCCTCTGTCAGACATTCGCGAGCAGGGGCTCGCTCCTACAAAGAAATGCCAAGCCTGTGGTTCTTGAAAGCCAGGAAATCAGTAGGTTTCAAGGTGCAAACGGCCTTCTTTCTTGAGCGCCGCGCCCACGGTATCCCAATCGAGTCCGGCGTTCTGCGCGATGTCGCGCAGGGCCATGACCACGCCCTCTTCCATGCTTTTCAAACCGCACACATAAAAACAGGTGTTGGGGTCCTTGAGCTGGGCCGCGATGTCGGCGGCGCGCTCGCGCATGGCGTCTTGCACGTACCTCTTGGGTTTGCCCACCTCGCGTGAAAAGGCAAATTCTGTGTCGATGAAGTCCTTGGGCAGCTTGTTGAGTGGGCCAAAGTACGGCAGCTCAGCGGGTGTGCGGGCACCGAAGAACAGCATCAGCTTGCCACCTTCGAACTTGCCACTGGCGCGCAGGCGACGACGCCATTCGGTCATGGCGCGCATAGGCGCAGAGCCGGTTCCTGTGCAAATCATGACGATGTTGCTCTTGGGGTGGTTGGGCATGAGAAAGCTCGCGCCAAACGGCCCGATCACCTGTACCTTGTCACCGACCAACAGGTCGCACATGAAGTTGGAGGCCACACCGCGCACAGCTTGGCCGTCGTGGTCTTCGAGCACGCGCTTGATGGTGAGCGACAGGTTGTTGTGGCCCGGACGCTCGCCGTTGCGCGGACTGGCAATCGAGTACTGGCGTGCATGGTGCGGCTTGCCGTTGGCATCCACGCCAGGCGGGATGATGCCGATCGACTGGCCTTCGAGCACCGGAAAAGGCAAGCTGCCGAAGTCGAGCACGATGTGGTGCGTGTCGTAATCTTGCTGACCATTGAGTTTGCCCACTTCGGTCACACGCAGGTTGCCGGTCACGCTGGCGGTGATGGTTTTGTCTTGCGCCTTGGGGCCGTAGAGGTTGGTGTAAGCGTGGGCCGCAGACCAAGGGGGAATGGTCGCGCCGAACTGGGCTGAGTTGAAACCCGAGGCGGTGGCGGTGCTGACGGCTGAAGCCGAGGACATTGCCGCCGCATGCACGGCCGTTTGTGCTTCTTCTTGTGCAGTGTCTGCGACGCCGCCCGCTGCAGCCAACTCTTCAGCACTCAGTTCTGCGGGCAGGTCGTACCACTTGAGTTGTTCTTCGATGCTGTAGGCCTGGGCCTTGGGCACCATGCGCCAGTTGTCGATGGAGCCGGTGGGGCATGGCGAGATGCAGTCCATACAACCGTTGCAAATGTCGGCCTTGACGACGTAGTTGAGCGAGTCGTGCGTGATGGCACCCACCGGACAAATCGCTTCGCAGGTATTGCAGCGGATGCAGATTTCCGGGTCAATCAGGTGTTGTTTGATCAGCGTCGCTTCTGTGCTCATGTCTTGACTCTCTTGTGTTTGTTAGTCTTATCTTGTTGGTGGTCAGCGTGGTCCGCAACGGTATGGCTGGGGGCCGGGCACCTCATGCTGGAGTACCAGAAATCGGTGCCCGGCACCCAGCCATACCGTCGCTCAGTGCCTGGTTCAACATTCTGAGTCTACTGGGACCCTGATCCCTCAGCACACCCATGTCATTGAAAGGGCAAGGGGCGGGTGACGATTTTCGGTACCCCGGTATGAGGAACCCGCCCCTTGCCCTTTCAATGACCGCCTCAACTCAAGGCAGAACACTCAGCATCCCAACTGTTGACAAACAACCCAGACGCGAAATAGACCCCATGCAATTGACAGGGGAAGGGGCGGGTGACGATTTCTGGTACCCCAGCATGAGGAACCCGCCCCTTCCCCTGTCAACTGCTGCCCTCACCAAAGCGAGGACAACAGTTAGAGGGTCAATCAGTTGAAGCGGATGTAATCAAAGTCCGCTGGCTGACGGTTGATGCCCATGACGGGTGGCGCGATCCAGTTGGCGAACTTGCCTGGCTCAACAACGCGGCCCATCAGGCTCGCCACATAAGCGCGGTCTTCGTTGGTGGGCAACCACTCGCCCACTTGCGCCATCCACTGCTCGTCGGTCACGACTTGACCATCAGGTGTGATCTTGGAGCCGGACAAAGAACCGATGCTGCGGTGGAACGCCTTGTGAGGGGCCGTCAAGGTGAAAGGAATACCGGCCTTGCTGATCACACGGTTCCAACGGTCGATGCCGCCTTTGGAGTCGGTGATGTAGTCGTCGCGCAGCACTTCATTCAAAGCGTTGAGCATCGGCACTTCTTTTTCGACCAGCTTGCCGTCTTCCACCGACAAGATCTTGTAGCTGTTGCCTTTCAACACATGGTCATCGGTGCGCTTGCCTTCTTCGTAACGGCCTTTGAGGCCCGAGCTGTAGAAAGTGGCGGCGTTGGACGACTGGTCGGCGCCGAACAAATCGATGGTCACCGAAAAGTGGAAGTTGATGTAACGCTGGATGGTCGGCAAATCGATCACGCCCGCAGAGCGCAGCTGGGCCACGTCGTCGGTTTTGAGCTGGTTCATCACCTCGACGGTGCGCTGGATGGTGCGGCTCACACCGGACTCGCCCACAAACATGTGGTGCGCTTCTTCGGTCAGCATGAACTTGGTGGTGCGGGCCAACGGATCAAAGGCAGACTCGGCCAAAGCGCACAGCTGAAACTTGCCATCACGGTCGGTGAAGTAAGTGAACATGAAGAAGGACAACCAGTCAGGTGTCTTCTCGTTGAACGCTTGCAAGATGCGTGGGTTGTCTTCGTTGCCGCTGTTGCGCTGGAGCAGGGCATCGGCTTCTTCGCGGCCGTCTTTGCCGAAGTATTTGTGCAACAGGTACACCATGGCCCACAGGTGGCGGCCTTCTTCGACGTTGATCTGGAACAGGTTGCGCAGGTCGTACATGCTGGGCGCAGTCAGGCCCAAGTGACGCTGCTGCTCCACAGACGCTGGCTCGGTGTCGCCTTGTGTCACGATGATGCGGCGCAGGTTGGCGCGGTGCTCGCCAGGCACGTCTTGCCAAACTTTCTCGCCAATGTTGTCACCAAAATGGATCTTGCGGTCTTGCTCGCCGGGGTTCAAGAACACGCCCCAACGGTAGTCGCGCATCTTGACATGGCCAAACTGGGCCCAGCCTTGGGGGTCCACGCTCACGGCGGTGCGCAGGTACACGTCCATGTCGGTCGAGCCTTCGGGGCCCATGTCGTCCCACCAGTTGATGAAGTTGGGCTGCCACTGCTCAAGCGCGCGCTGCAAGGTGCGGTCTTCGCTCAAGTTGACGTTGTTGGGGATTTTTTCGCTGTAGTTGATACCGGACATCAGAGTCTCCAGAAATTGAAAAGCAACGGTGGGGGAAAAATGAGGTTGCAGCGCGGACCACCGGGCACCACGTTGCACAACAAAAAAACATCAAACGCGATTCATGTCGAACTGGACTTTTTCGCCTTTGCCGTAAACCTTCAGGGCACCTTTTTCGCCCACGGCGTTGGGGCGCTGGAAGATCCAGTTTTGCCAGGCGGTCAAACGGCCAAAGATGCGGGTGGCCATGTTTTCTTTCTGCGCGAAGCGCAGGTTGGCTTCGAGACCCGTGAGGGCGTCGGGCGACATGGTGGAGCGCTGTTCCAAAGCCGTGCGGATTTCGTCGGCCCAGTCGATGTCGTCGGGCGCTGCGGTGACCAAACCCAAGGCCAAAGCGGCATCCGCGTCCAATGCCGTGCCAATGGCACCGCGCGCGGCTTCCATGGCCGGCACTTCTTCGTAAAAGCGGCGCTGCAGGCGGGTTTGGTCGTTGACCATCGGG
>CAITSG010000462.1 GCA_903894995.1 uncultured Burkholderiales bacterium | reverse complement strand
GAACTCGGGGCTGTAGGTGCGGCGGCCACGGCCGGGCTGGGGGAGTTGGTTGTTGGTGTACATGTGTCCACGATCTATTACGTGGACACGATGCTCTTAGATCTGGGGTATCTGGGCCAGATGGGATGGCCGGAAGCTTACATTTTTACTCGCGTTGAATCGCGCCATCCACACCCGATCTGGCAAATAGAGCGAGTCAAAATCTCGTGCCACGTATGCGACTTCACCAACCAGCATGGGGGTGTTCATACGACTAATGAGGATCGTGTCACCCTTGGCACTGGTGCGCGCACGTCCTATGTCACGAGGCTCAATTACCTTTGCTTCGTTCGGTAAGAATCTACCGTCAACAAGTGCCGACGTCTTCAGTACGCATGGCGTATCTATCGTCGGCTCCGTGTCTATAGAGTTGACACTGACGCCAGCCTCTAGTGCGGTCACCACGTCCCCGAAAACACCTTGGTGCCACTCCCCACTGAACCCCGGCAAGCGGGTTTGGCCGGTGAGGAGTTGTTGCATGGCGGCTTGTTTAATGTTGCGCTTTTTGGCGATCAGTTTTTCCAGTCCGGCGATCAGGGCATCGACTTCTGTGAGGGCTGTGGCGATGGCGCGTTGTTCTTCCGGCTCGGGGCGTGGAATAGGAATTGCAACGAACTTCTCTTTCGGAAGATGTGCAATGCTGGTTTGTGTCACGTAATTGGAAAGCACGCCACGGCTTGCATATAGTTGGAGCAAGGCTAGCAACAGGCTCGGCTCATAACCCCGTAGCGGTCTCAGGCGATGCAAAGCTTTCTGGTAATAGCACTCCGCAATCTCAGCGTCCCAGATTGCTGACCGTCCAACTTCCCCTCCCTCGCACACTAGCAAATCACCGCGTTGAAGGCGAAATTTTTCTAAATCTGCTTTGCTCATCCGAATGTTTTGAACATCCGAGATATCAATGCGACCCCATTGCACAGCCTTGTTTCCAAGATACGGCTTTTCAATCCCCACGTTCCGATCAGCATCCAGCATCTTGCCCAGCTGAACATTGAATTCGTCACCGACTGTCGATAGGGTCCAGTCGCGGGGGATCGGTCCGATATCTGAGGATTGGTAGTCTGTTTGTGCCAAATACTTCGCCGATGGTTCGCGTACTTCTGCACTCATTGCCCAGCCTCCAACAAAGTCCGCTCAATCTCCGCCTTCAACGCCTCGCGGTCAGGCAAATACAGTTGGTATTTCTGCACAAACAGCTGGCTGTTCATGCCGTAGGTGGCGTATTCCACCAGCAGTTCGTCTTTGTGGCGGCTGAGGATGATGCCAATGGGCGGGTTGTCGCCTTCGGTGTTTTCTTCCGCCGCAAAGTAGCCCATGTACAGGTTCATCTGGCCAATGTCGTGGTGCTGCACTTCGCCCAGCTTGAGGTCGATCAACACAAAGCAGCGCAGGATGCGGTGGTAAAAAACCAGGTCAACGCGGTAGTGGGTGCCGCCCACGTTGATGCGGTATTGCCGCCCCACAAAGGTAAAGCCTTTGCCCAGCTCCACAAGGTGTGCCCAGCTCAATTTGTGAGACTGCGTCTCACAAATTGGGTAGTGCCTCTTTTTCTGAATAGTGCAACGCTGCGTTGCACTATTGAATTTGTGCGAAGCCTTCGCACAAATTGCAATTCGGTGGCGGTTCAAGTCCCTCATGTCGGCCCCTCTTTGGGCAGTTGCTTGATCATGCGGTCAAAGTCTGACTCAAACAGCCGATCTTGCACGATGCGGTATTTCTCAAACTCTGATTCAGCAAAGGCTTTGGCTATTTCAGCACTGACTTTGCCGGGGTGGTCGAGCAAGTCGCGCTCATTGAATTGCAAAAATGCATCGAGCTTTTTGGCCCAGTCGGCCATGGTCATGGGAATGCCGCGCTCGGCTTGGTCTTCCGCATAGTCAAGGTACATGGTGACAAAGCGGTCCAGCGCTTTGATCTCTTTTTCTGAGAGGTAGTTTTTTGCGACGACAACGTCTGGTTTGAGAATTTTTCCCTTCGGTGCGTTGCGCCAAGTGGTCAACCCCATTTTGTCTTTGGTGCTGTCGGCTCGCTCGACGATCAGCTCGGCAGCGGTGTGGCCGTGTATAGCGAAGTGAAGTTTGTTTTGTACGGTGGCGAAAAAGGTCTGGGTGGTAGCTGCATCAGCGCTGTAGTCCATCGCGGTGGCGTAGATGTCGGTAATCTTTTGATAAAAACGCCGTTCGCTGGCGCGAATCTCTCGAATTTCAGAGATCAGATTATCAAAATAGGCCTGATCGAAAATAGCACCGTTTTTCAAGCGGTCTTTGTCCAGCACGTAGCCGCGGGTAGCAAAGTCGCGCAGGACACCGATAGCCCACTGGCGAAACTGGGTGGCGCGAACAGAATTAACGCGAAAACCAACGGCGATGATGGCATCCAAGTTATAAAAACCGACGTTTCTCGCAACCTCACGGGCACCCTCGGTTTGAACTGTCCGGAAATTCCGGAAAGTTGCTTCTTGCGCGAGTTCATTCGTTGCAAAGATGTTTTGCAGATGTTCGCTCACAGTACGCACATCCACGTCGAAAAGTACGGCAATGCGCTTTTGCGTGAGCCAGACGGTTTCGTCTGCGACACGAACTTCAATGCCTTGTTCCCCCGCTTGTGAAGTGAAGACTAAAAACTCTGCCGTACTGTTGCGGATCTGAATTTTTTTATCTTGGCTCATGCTGTGATCCCCATTTTTTTCAGGTGCTCACCCACCTTGGCCGACAGGGCTTCCACCTCATCGGCCAACGCAGGCAGCGGTGTGGCGTAGCGTTCGGAAAGTATCAAGATGCGGCGGGTCAGGGTTTGGCTCACGCGGTCCAGCTCGGCTTGTAGGCTGGCGTTCAGGATGGCCAGCCATTTGTCGTGCACCACCAGTTGTTGGATGTCGGCTTCGGTGAACGTTGCATAGCGTTCGTAGGCTTTTTGCTCCAGCGCGGCATCCAGCGTTTTCACGGTTTTCTTGAGGGTGGCCTCAATGTCGCTGAGCTTGAGCCATTGATTCAAAACCGCCAGCTCGTCAGCAGCGTCAGTGTCGTAGGCAATTTCTTTGATGCGGCTTTTCACTTCTTTGTCATTGATCTTCTCGAAGCCCGCAAACGTCATGTCTTCGGCGCTGTTTTCTTCTTCCAGTTCGGCCAGTTGGGCGCTCACGGCGTCCAACTCGGCTACTTTGGCGTCCAGCGCGGCTTGTTCGGCGGCGTAGTAGCGGGCAATCAGCAAGGCGCGGGGAATCAGGTCGCTCTTGTAGCGGCGTTTGTTGATGACAAAGTCATGCGCTTCGGGCCACACGAGTTTGTTGTCTTTGTTTTTGACCTGCACCACTTCGCGCAGGGTGCGTGCGCTGGCCCAGCCGTCTTGCACCAGCAGGTACGCGTCGTCTTGCATGACGGCGGCCCAGTAGTCCATGAGGTGTTGGTACACGTCATACGCGTCCACCAAGGGCACGGGCTTGAAGGTGGTCAGCAGGTCTTCGGCCAGTTGCGCCACCAATGCCTTGGGTTTGTCGCCGGGCTGAATGCCTTGCAGTGCAGGCAGGTTGCGCGTTTGCCATGCGGCAAAGCTGCTGGTGGCTTGGGTGTTGAAGGCCACAAACTCGGGGTGGGCCAGCACGGTGGCCTTCACCTCGTTCATGGGTTGTTGCAGCTGGGCATAGCCTTCGCGCAGCGGCTTGAACAGCATGTTGCGCAAGCCGGGCATGACCTTCCAGTAGGCAGCCAGTGCGTCCAGGTCGCGGTGGGGGATGCCGCCCGTCATGTGGGCTTGCAGGTCTTGGATGTCTTCGGCCTCTGTGCTGTCGATGTAGCGCGGCAGATTGAGGT
>CAITSG010000461.1 GCA_903894995.1 uncultured Burkholderiales bacterium | reverse complement strand
CTGCCCAACGTGGCTTGTGTGGGTGGTTCGTGGCTGGTGCCTGCCGATGCGCTTGTCCAAGGCGACTGGGCGCGCATCGAGTCGCTGGCCTGTGCCACACGCCAATGGGTGCGATGACGGCCTGATCTGAGTCAAGCTAACATCTAGGCCTCACGGCCACCTTGCGCGATGACCGCCTGTTGGTCGCTGTCCATCCAGTTCAGCTTAACTCAGGAGTTTGGGATGTTAAATTTTTCCGCGCGCAGCTTGGTCTTGTTGGCTTTGAGCGTGCTCGCCAGCCTGCACTTGGGTGTACAAGCGCAAACCAGTGCTTGGCCGAATAAACCTGTCAAATTGATTGTTCCTTATGCTGCGGGTGGTCCTGCAGACTTGGTGGCGCGTGAGTTGGCCTTGGTGTTGACAGCCGACCTCAAACAGAGCGTGACCGTCGAAAATCAAGGGGGTGGCATGGGCGTGCCCGCACTGGGTGTTGTGGCGCGCGCTGAGCCGGATGGGCATACCCTGCTTTTGGCAGCCTTTGGCAACATGGTGTTGCAACCGATGCTGAGCAAGCGCGGAGGCGCTGACTTGGTCGCCAAGCTCAAACCCGTGTCCACCATTTCAACCGGCCCGCACGTGTTGGTGGTTTCTGCCAAGTTGCCGGTCAAGAGTATTCCAGAGCTCATCGATTTCGCTAGAGCCAACCCTGGCAAAGTGAGTTTTGCTTCTGCAGGCACCGGCGGCACCGCCCATTTGGGCATGGAAATGTTCAAGTCACTGTCTAAAACCGACGTGCTTCATGTGCCCTACAAAGGCAGCTCAGGCGCGGTGAACGATTTGATTTCTGGCGAAGTCAGCGCCATGTTCAGCAGTCTGCCTTCCTTGCAAGGCTTGGCCGATAAGGGTCTGGTCAAAGTGCTCGCCGCCACCTCGCCAAGTCGGTCTGCCGCCACCAAATCATTGCCACTCATGGCCACGACTTTGCCTGGCTTTGACTACAACACCTGGTACGCCATGTATGTGCCTTTGAACACCCCCAAGGCCGTAACGGACAGCATCAACATGGCTTTAACAAAAGCCTTGAAGACACCGGCCTTGATGGCCAAGATAGAAGCTGCGGGCACAGAGCTGCAGCCAGGTTCAGCCGAAGAAGTCCAAGCCTGGACCCAACGAGATACCGAAAAATGGGCCAAGGTCATTCGTGACGCACAAATAGCGATCGACTAAGACGCCATCGGGGTGTGCAGACATCACCCCATCCATGGCCCGGGCCGCAATGCTCTGGCGCGTGCCTATTCCGTCCGCTGGATCAGCTCGATCTTGTAACCATCGGGGTCGGTCACAAACGCGATCACAGTGGTGCCGCCTTTGACGGGGCCTGCTTCACGCGTGACTTGGCCGCCAGCAGCTTTGATTTTTTCGCAAGCCGCGTAGGCGTCGGGCACACCCAAGGCAATGTGACCAAAAGCCGTGCCGATGTCATAACTCTCGGTGCCCCAGTTGTAAGTCAACTCGATCTCGGCATGGTCTGGATTTTTGCCATACCCGACAAAGGCCAAGGAGTACTTGTACTCCGGGTTTTCGGAGGTGCGGTTGAGCGTCATGCCCAGCACCTTTGTATAAAAGTCAATCGAGCGCTGGAGGTTGCCCACGCGCAGCATGGTGTGAAGAAGTCTCATGGTTTATTTCCGGTGGGTGATGGGATTTCAAAAACAAGGCAGGCCGTGCTGGCATGGGCGTAGAGGGTGCCGTCGGGCCCGACCAGTCGGGCTTCGGCGGTGGCCAGTTGGCGGCCGCAGTGCACCACTTGGCCAATGGCCCGCACGCGCTGCACTTTGGGGGTGAGGGCCTTGACGAGTTTCACGCTCAGGTCGGCCGTGGTGTAACCGCGTCCGGGCGGCATCATGGTATGCACCGCGCAGCCCAAGGCCGAGTCGAGCAAGGTGGCAAACCAACCTCCATGGACGGTGCCCAGCGGGTTCATGTGGTTCCAGCCCGGTGTGCCTTGAAAAATGGCTTGGCCTGCGCTGACTTCCATCAGGGTGAAGTCCAGCGTTTTGGCAATGCTGGCATAGGGCAGCTCGCCGCTGAGCAGGCCTTGCATGACTTCCAGCCCGGTTTTGCCAGCCACCTGGTCGGGGCGCGCCACGCCAGGGCCTGCTCCAGCATCCAGGCGTTGGCGCACGGCGCGCTCTTGGGCCAACCAAATTTCAAGTTCAGAGGTAGAGGGGTTCACAAAAGGGGTTTTTCTTCAAACAGGCACGGTGTAGTTGAGCGCCATGCGTCCGCCATCCACGGTGACAATTTCACCGGTGATGTAGCTTGCCGCATCGCTGGCCAAAAAGGCAACCACCTTGGCGACTTCGTCAGGCTCGCCCAAACGCTTCATGGGTGTGCGCATCATGATTTTCTTTTCAGCCGCTTCGCTGGTCAGCACCGCTTGGCGTGCCAGTTCGGTGGCAATGGTGCCGGGGGCCACCGCGTTCACCCGAATGCCAAAGTCGGCCAGGGCCAGCGACATGGCACGGGTCAGTTGGTTGATGCCGCCCTTGCTCACGTTGTAGCTGGCGATGTTGGGGATGGCCATCACCGCGTTGACCGAACTCATGTTGACAATCGAGCCGCCCCCGGTGCTTTTCATGGCGCGGGCAGCGGCTTGGCCCATCAAGAACGAGCCCTTGATGTTGACCTTGATGACGGCGTCGAAGTCTTCTTCGGTCACGTCCAGAAAATCGGCGGCCTTGAAAATGCCGGCGTTGTTGACCAGCACGTCCAGGCGACCAAAGGCCTGCAGCACATGGTTCACGAGTGCATCGACATCGGCTTTACGCGACACGTCGCAAACCATGAAACCGGCGCTGTGACCTTCGCTGCGCAGCTCGGCGGCCACGGTGGCACCGCGCTCGCTGTTCACATCGGCCAGCACCACATGGGCGCCTTCGGCCGCAAAGCGGCGGGCACAGGCCTCGCCAATGCCGTTGGCTGCCCCGGTGACGATGGCGACGCGTCCCTGCAAGCCGAAAGAAAGGGTGTTGGATGGGGTCATGGGTGTCTCCTCAGGCGGGCGAAAAAGTTCGATGTGAAAGTCACCATGCTGCCACAAGGGTGGACCTTTTGCCGCACCACACCGTCTTTTGGGTGTCAGTGCCAACGCCTAACCATGCGCCTGCCCGTTTCACAAGCGGCCAACTGCGGCCGGACAGGCCAAGCGCTGGCATCAAGTACCATTGACCTGGATCAATCGCCCGAAACCGGGTCTACAAGGAGAACGCAATGTTCAGTCACGTCATGGTCGGGGTGAAAGACCTCGAAACCTCCAAAAAGTTTTACGACGCCGTTTTGGGCACTGTGGGCATCGCGCCCGGAATGGCCAACAACAACCGCTACTTTTACCGCAGCCCCACAGGCTCGTTTGGCATCACCACGCCCATCAATGGCGAGCCTGCCACCGTGGGCAATGGCAGCACTTACGGTTTCAAGGCCACGTCAACCGAGCAGGCGGATGCCTTCCATGCGGCAGGTGTGGCCCATGGTGGCGTGAGCTGCGAAGACCCCCCAGGCTGGCGCGAAGGCGCTGCCGGCAAACTCTACCTGGCTTACCTGCGTGACCCTGATGGCCACAAAATCTGCGTCCTGCATCGCCCTGGATGAAGGCTCCCCCCCGGCTGCAGACCCTCGTTGAAGAGGGCCTGATCGACACCGTGGTGCGTCAGCTCATGAGCGGCAAAGAGGCCATGGTGTTTGTGGTGCGCTGCGGCGACGAGACCCGCTGCGCCAAGATTTACAAAGAAGCCACGCACCGCAGTTTTCGGCAAGCGGTGGACTACACCGAAAACCGCAAAGTCAAAAACTCGCGCTCTGCACGCGCCATGGCCAAGGGCAGCAAGTTTGGCAGGCAAGAGCAAGAAGCCGCCTGGCAAAGTGCCGAGGTGGATGCGCTGTACCGCTTGGCCGCAGCCGGTGTGCGTGTGCCCAGGCCGTTCAACTTTTTTGACGGCGTGCTGCTCATGGAGCTGGTCACCGACGCCCATGGCGACGCCGCCTCGCGCCTGAACGATGTGGCCTTCACCCCCGCGCAAGCCTTGCAACACCACGCCACCTTGATTGCCGAGGTGGTGCGCATGTTGTGCGCAGGTGTGGTGCATGGCGACTTGTCGGAGTTCAACATTTTGTTGGCCCACATTGCTGGCGAGGGTGATCAGCCCGGGGTGGACGAGCCCGTCATCATCGACCTGCCCCAAGCGGTGGACGCGGCCGGTAACAACCACGCCCAGCGCATGTTGCTGCGCGATGTGGGCAACTTGCGGGATTTTTTCGGTCAGTTCGCGCCCGCCTTGCTGAAGACCGAATACGGCCCGGAAATCTGGAGCCTGTACCAAGCGGGATTGCTCAGCAACGAGACACCGCTGACGGGGCGTTTTGAGCGCTCGACGGCCCATGTGGACATGCAGGCTGTGTTGCGAGAAATCGACGATGCGCGTGACGAAGAAGCTGCGCGACGTTTGCGCATGGCCACGGCGGTTTGAGGCGTTGCCAAGCCCATGAGTTTGTCAAAGCCTGACTTGGCTAGAGTGCCCCACGCGGTGTCGCGTCTGCGCACCGCCCGGCTGGCCCGCAGCGCCAAACCTTTTTTGGCCCGTGGCGGCATCAAGGGCGAGCGCTGCCCGGGCTGCCGCTTGGTGCCCAGTCACTGCCTGTGCGGCTTGAGGTCGGTGGTGCCCACCCAAGCGGGCGTATGTTTGCTGATGGCCGACATCGAGCCCCTCAAACCCAGCAACACCGGTTGGCTGATTGCCGACGTGGTGCCCGACACCTTTGCCTTTGGCTGGGCGCGCACCGAGGTGGAAACTGGCCTGTTGGCGCTGCTGGCCGATCCGCAGTGGCAGCCAGTGGTGGTTTTTCCGGGTGATTTTGTGGCGACTGAGCGGGTGGTTCGCACGGTTCAGACCCCTGATGTGGGCAAGCGAGTCTTGTTCATCTTGCTCGACGCCACCTGGCCCGAAGCGCGCAAGATGTTTCGCAAAAGTCCGTATTTGGACAAGCTCCCGGTGCTGAGTCTGCACCCTGAGCAGATTTCAAATTACAAGCTGCGTCGCTCGCGCCGAGATGACCACTTTTGCACCAGCGAGGTGGCATCACTGTGCCTTGATCTGGCAGGCGAAACCCATGCCGCTCACACGCTGCAAGCCTGGCTGGCGGTGTACACCCACCATTACTTGCAATCCAAGCACCAGCTGCCACCTGATTTGGCAGGCGCAGCGCATACGCAATTGAAGCTTTTGGGCACTTGAAAAAAAACGTGTCCCTGAAAAAACAACGTAATCCCCCTTCAGCAGCCCAACCCGTGGGCGATGTTTCGTCTTTGTAGGAGCTCACCCCGTGAGCGATGGTTTTGTCTTCGTGGGAGCCCACCCTGTGGGCGATGGCGTGCCGTGGCGGTGAGCGTGAAATCGCCCACAGGGGTGGGCTCCCACAACTAAGCAATCGCCCACAGGGGTGGGCTCCCACAACATCAGCTGTTTAAAAGCCAGTGTTGACGAGGCATGGGCATGACGGTTTCATTTCATCAAGCTCGCTAAACTCTGAACATGATCACATCACCCACCACTATGAACGGCCAACGACCTCTGAACATGTCGCGCACTGTGGAGCGCCTCGTCACCGGTCAGGCCACTTCTGACGGCGCAGGCGTCAAGCTCAGCCGCATCCTCACGCAAGACCTGCAGCACCGACTCGACCCTTTTTTGATGCTGGACGCCTTTGGCAGCGACAAGCCTGACGACTACATTGCCGGATTTCCGGACCACCCGCACCGGGGCTTTGAAACCGTGACCTACATGATCGCCGGGCGCATGCTGCACCGCGACAGCGCGGGCAACGAAGGCCTGCTGCAAAACGGCGGTGTGCAATGGATGACCGCAGGCCAAGGCGTGATCCACTCCGAAATTCCGCAGCAAGCCGACGGCGTGATGGAGGGCTTTCAGCTCTGGCTGAACCTGCACAGCAGCGAGAAGATGAACGTGCCTTGGTACCGCGACTTCCAGAACGCGCAACTGCCCCAACTGACCACGCCCGAAGGTGTGCAGGTGACGGTGATCGCCGGTGCCAGCCATGGCGTGCAAGGAGCCGTGACCCGCGAGATCACGCAGCCGATTTATCTGGATGTGCACATGCCGCAGGGCGCACGTTTTGAGCAGGCGCTGCCTGCAGGCCACAACGCTTTTATCTATGTCTACCGTGGCGAAGTGCGCATCGGTGGCCAGGCGGTACCCGTGCAGCGCATGGCCATTTTGGCGAACACACCGCAGGCCGATGGTGTGGTGATTGAGGCCAGTGCTGACGTCAAGCTGATCCTGGTCGCGGGCCAGCCGCTCAAGCAGCCCATCTTCCAATACGGACCGTTTGTGATGAACACCAAGGAAGAGATTTACCAAGCGCTGGCGGATTTCAGGGATGGGCGGCTGGGGGAGTCGGCTCACAAAGGCTGATGACCTTGTGGGAGCAAGCCGATGGAAACGGTTGACCAAGTTCCATCAGCCCCTGAAAGCTTGCACAAATTTTTGCGCCGCTGCACGTACCTGTTCTGCATTTCGCCCCGGCGCATACAAGGCCGATCCCAAACCAAAACCTGAAGCGCCTGCCTTGCGGTAAGCCGCCATGTTGTCGGGTGTGATGCCGCCCACCGGCATCAGGGCAGCGTCTTGGGGCAGAACGGCCCGCATTGCTTTGACGGTCGCGGGCGAGATCATCTCGGCCGGGAAGAGTTTGAGTCCGTGCGCGCCTGCGTCGAGTGCGGCAAAGGCTTCGGTGGGCGTGGCCACGCCGGGCAGCACCACCATGCCCAGTGCCAGGGCTTGTGCCACCACAGCCGGGTTGAAATTGGGCGAGACGATCAGGCGGCCTCCGGCGGCGTACACGTCTTTGACCTGCTGGGCATTCAGCACGGTACCTGCGCCGATCAGGGTTTGCGGAAATTGCGCTGTCAAGGTGGCGATGCTTTGCAAGGGCTTGGGCGAGTTCAGAGGCACCTCAATGATGGCAAAGCCGCAACTGACCAGCGCCTCACCAATGTCTGGTGCTTCAGCGGGTGTGAGTCCGCGCAGGATGGCGATCAAGGGCAATTGGGCCATGGCTTGGGCCAGTGTTTGGATGGGGTTTGTGGACGGTGTCATGGTGGGGTGTTGGTGAATGTTTCAGGGCGTGTGCCACGCCCATCGCCCACGGGGTGGGCTCCTACAAAAGAGGACAGACTCGCTCGCTGTAGGAGCGGCGCCCTCGCCGCGATGGAGCGCATGAAGATCAGCATGCCGTCGCCAGTGCGAACAAGCCCACCCATGTGGCTTCTGCCCCCAGGCTTTGGCAGGCGATGCCCAGGTGTTGCAGGGCCAGGGTGTAGCGCAAGGTCAGGGCATTGTTGCCGATCAGGATCACGGGGGCCGCATCGGCGCTGACGGTCTGCTGGCGCAGCTCTTCGCCAATCAGCAAGCCCGACAAGTAACTTGGCAAGGCCGCTGCACTCAGGCGCTCAAACAGACCCAGCGTGCGCACCGCAAACAGGTGGTGCAACACGCTGCCCGCTGTCTGGCTTTGGTCCACGCCTTGCACAAAGGCCGCTTCATCAAAGGCCCCATTCAAATCGAGGGTCTTGCCCAAGATGGAGTGTTGGCTCAGCAAGGCATAGACCTCACCGGTCATGAAGGTGCTGAACTGTGTCACGCGGCCGTGCTCGACCTGCACCCATTTGCTGTGGGTGCCCGGCAACACCAGGGTGGCGCTGTCGCGTCCGGCCAGTTGCAGCGCACCGAAAATTTGCACTTCTTCACCCCGCATCACGTCGGGTGTGTGCAGGGCGTCCTGGCCCATGCAGCTCAGACCTGGCACCAAAGCGATGCGATGGGGTTGAAGCCACAGCAGGTGCTGGCCCAGTTCGGCAAAGCCCGCAGGGCAGGGGCAATAAGGTGCTTCTTGCCAGCCCTGGCGGCTGCCTGCCATGCCCGAGATCAGGCACAGGGCAGCCTCTGCTTGCATCCAGTCGCCAAAGTGTTCATAAAACACCGCTTCAAACTGGCCTGGCGGCACGGTGAGGATGCCGCGAGAAAATTCCCGCGATTCCAGCACCTGGCCGTTGGTGCCCAACCGTGCACCGCGCAGGGACGAGGTGCCCCAGTCGATGGCGATCACTGGCCGTGGGTGAGCTGAATTTGTCATGGGTGTGCCGCTTTCATCATCTGAGCCCAAACGGCATCGCGCCTTGGCAAGGGCGCGACGGCTCCATAGCCTTGCACCGACAAAGCGGCAGCGGCGTTGGCATAGGCCGTGGCGTCCCACAGGCTGTCACCCGCTGAAAGCCGAGCCAGCAGGTTGCCCGCAAAACAGTCGCCTGCGCCGGTGGCGTCAACCGCTTGTACTGTGTGGCCCTTCACGGTGCGTTGGGTTTGGCCATCACTCGCAATGGCCCCATCTTCACCCAGCTTGAGCACCACTTGCGCTGCGCCTTGTGCATGGCTCCAGCCGATGATGTCTTGCGCTTGGGTGAGACCCGTGAGCGCGGTCATGTCTTCGAGGCTGGGCAAAAACAAATCGCACAGACTCGCTGCATGGCGGATGCAAGCCTGCGCACGCGCCAGCGGCCACAGCGACAGGCGCAAATTGGAGTCGAGTGCCACACGCGTGCCCACGCTGCGGGCGTGCTGCATGGCGGCAAAGGCCGTGTCGCAGGCCGAGTTTGAGATCGCCAGCGAGATGCCCGACAGGTGCAGCCACTGGCTGCCGGCGATGGCGTCTTGCCAGTGCGCGAGGTCTGTTGTCTGCATGCGGCTGGCCGCCGATCCGGCGCGGGCGTAGCTGAAGTGGTGGCCTTGTGCGTCGTGGCTCACAAAGTACATGCCG
>CAITSG010000460.1 GCA_903894995.1 uncultured Burkholderiales bacterium | reverse complement strand
GCAAGGAGAGGGCGACGCGCGTGTGAATGTCGCTTGGGTGGAGCCAGTCAAAAAAATGGCCGACCTGAACCGGCGCTGGCAACGAACATTCGCGGTGGTCAAGCCGGAAATGACCTGGTTCAACGGCGATGTGGACAACTTGATAGAGGACTTGCCAGAAGCCCAGGAATTTTTGCAAAAGCACCCACAAGCCTGGTTCAGCGCAGAGGTGCTGGACGATGTGTTGATGACGGCCTATGCGCTGTGCGACGACGAATCGCCAGCCCCCGTGCTGGACGCTGCACAACGTTTGGCTGATCACTCTGTGGCTGTGCTGCAAAGTCTGGCGGGGGATGCGCAGCTGCACTGGGCAGTCCAGGCGCATCGCCCCTTATTGCGCTGCTTGGCCATCGCCGTGGAGCTGGCGCAGATGCAGATCGATGAAGAATCGGCCCTTCAATACCTGACTTTGGGTCTGGCTCTGAACCCCAACGACAACCATGGCTGGCGCACCACGCTGGCAACTTTGTACATGGAGAGGGGCGACTACCAGCACGCCTTGAACTTGATGGCGAGTTACCCGCAGGACATGCCGCCTGCCGAACATCGGCGTGCCTTGGCTTTGTTCAACCTTGACCGCAAGGCTGAAGCAGAGGTCGTTTTGCACGAAGCCCACCAAGCGCACCCCCTTTACTTCAAGGCCTTGCTGCCCAAGGTCATGGATGCCCCGCCGCCCAAGGACAAGCGGGGGTATTTGTTGGGCAGCGAGGAAGCGGCTTGGCATTTTCGAATCGAATCCCGTCACTTGTGGGTGAGTACCGGGGCACTGGCTTGGGCGCAGGGTCTGCAGTTGCCAGACCCCAAGCCTGCCCAGGCGTCCAAACCTGCTCCCGCCAAAAAGGCTGCGAAAAAGACGGCCTCTCCTTCCATGGGCATGCTGGATATGTCGCCCACTTTTGGCAGCAAACAAGAAAAGCAGCTGCGCAAAATTTGCAGCGATTACCCGCGGTTGCATGGTTTTTTGCAAGCGGTGGCCTGGTCTCCCCAGCTCATCATGCCCAACACCTGGCTGGGCACCGTCATGGACATGCACGACCGCATGCCCAACAGCCGAACAGAAGCCACCGCCACCAAGGCTATGCGCGATGCCGTAGAAGCGACGATGGTTTTGTACAACCACCTGAACCAGCAAGTCATCGACCATTTGGGCGAGGCGAGCCCTTGGCTGGACGAGGTACGGGCGATGGTGGGCAACGACGATGCAGCGGCCTGTTCTTGGGCCGCAGGCTTTGTGCAAGCCAGCGACACCGTTGCAGCGGCTTGGGCGCGTCATGGCCACAAAGTGAACGCATCAAGTGGCACCTTCGGGCGTTTGCGTGGTTTGGCTGCGCGTGCAGCGCTGTGGCGTGTGCATTCGCGCGTGACCGACGACGAAGGCAAGCCCATCTTGCAGGCGCTGTCTGAGCAGCCTGCGGCTGTGTCGGAACTGGAGGCCGTTTTGCAAGACCTGTGGTCAACGGTGAAAAAAGTGCGTTCAGCGGGGATGCAGACCGTTTGACGGCCTGAGGGCGAAGCCCTTGACGTCCGAAGTGCGCGTCTGCTGTGGCCAGAGCACCCGCCGACCGTCAAGCCAGCAAGGCCCCTGCATCCTCGTACCAGAACATCAACGCGGCGTCGTAACTTTCCCACACACAACCGTTGCAGCCCCGCCCG
>CAITSG010000459.1 GCA_903894995.1 uncultured Burkholderiales bacterium | reverse complement strand
TAGCGGTTCATCAGGGCGTGGCTGTTGGCGTTGACCGTGAGCAGGGTGAAGCTGACGATTTCTTCTTCGCCTTGGGTCCAGCACTCCCACAAACCGGCCACACCGATGGGCTGGCCGTCCACGCGGGCGATGCGGGTGGACACGGCTTTGCGGCTGCGCCAGTCGTCCTCAAAAAAAGCCTGCATGGGGATGATGCAGCGCTGGCCTTTGAGCCAGGTCTCTCGCGTGGCCGTGGCGGTGCTCATGGTTTCGTAGCGCGTGACGGCCAATTTGGTGGACCGGAGTTTGGCATCTGACGACGACTTGACCCAAGTGGGCACCAGACCAAACTGGCCTTGGGCCAATTCCATCACCAGTGGGCTGGCGGGGGCTGGCGTGGGCGCGGCTTTACCTTCATCATCAGCCTGGGATTCAGGGGCGGACACTTGGGCTTGTTCTGCCGCCACCAGCGCCTTGCGGATGAAAAAACCCGGCTGGCGTGGCCAGACTTCTTTGCCCAGGAGGGTGGCGGGCGGGGCGATGCCAAAGGCCTCGGCGTACAGGTCGGCGCTTTTCAGGCATTCATATTGGGTACTCATGCGGTCGATGCTAACCCAGGGGCGGCGCGGCTCGAACTTGCCCCTGCGACCTGATACGCTCAAAGCTCAATGACAAGACTTGCCTGCCCATGCTGATCCGCTTCAACAAGCCCTATGGCGTGCTCAGCCAGTTCACCCCCGAGGGGCGTTGGACCGGGCTGATCGACCACATCGACCTGCCGGGCGTGTATGTGGCTGGGAGACTGGACGCCGACAGCGAAGGTTTGCTGCTTCTCACCGACGATGGACAGCTCCAGGCACGCATTGCCGACCCGCGTTTCAAGATGGAAAAAACCTATCTGGTGCAGGTTGAAGGCTGGGTGGACGACAAAGCGTTGACCGCCTTGGCCAGGGGCGTGATGCTCAACGACGGCCCCACCCTGCCCGCCCGTGCCAGCGCGGTGCAGCCGCCCGCTCAGCTGTGGCCGCGCAACCCGCCGATTCGTGAGCGCAAAAACATTCCGACGTCTTGGCTGGAGTTGGTGATTCGCGAGGGCCGCAACCGCCAAGTGCGGCGCATGACCGCCGCCGTGGGCTTGCCCACGCTGCGCCTGATCCGCACAGCCGTGGGACCCTACACCCTGGATGGCCTGCCCACAGGCACTTGGCAACAAATCTGAGCTCGGGGCATTGGCTTGCGCCAACGCAACACAGGTGCACCGCGTCTTCCTGCACAATCGCGCATCCCTTAACCCCCAAGTGAAACTCCCATGTCTGAATTGCTGAACAAACTCGAATGGCGCTACGCCTGCAAAAAAATGGACCCGACGAAAGCCGTGCCCCAAGACAAAGTTGATCGCATCGTCGAAGCCGCACGCTTGGCCCCCACCTCCAGCGGTCTGCAGCCCTTTGAAATCATCGTCGTGACCAACCCCGCTGTGCGCGAGCAGATCAAGCCCAAGGCCTGGGGCCAGGCCCAGATCACCGACGGTTCGCACCTGTTGGTGTTTGCTGCTTGGGACAACTACACAACCGAGCGCATCAACATGATGTTTGACTTGACCAACGCCGAGCGCGGCGGCACCAACGAAGGCTGGGAAAACTACCGCCAGTCCTTGCTCAAGAACTACCCCGCTCGCACGCCCGAAGTGAACTACGAACATGCAGCGCGTCAGGCTTACATCGGTCTGGGCGCAGCCTTGATTGCAGCCGCTTTCGAAGAAGTCGACGCCACGCCCATGGAAGGTTTTGACCCCAAAGCGGTGGACGAAATTTTAGGTCTGAGCGCTCGCGGCCTGCGCAGTGTGGTCATCGTGCCCCTGGGTTATCGCGCTGCCGAAGGCGATTGGTTGGCGAACCTGAAAAAAGTGCGCCGCCCCACTGCGCAATTTGTGACCGAAGTCAAATAACTCACGCCAAAACCTGAGGCGCTCTAGGCGGCAGATTTTCTGTTCCCGCTACACCTCAAGCCACCCCCCACAAAGCCGCAAATTCTGCGGCTTTGTGCTTTAACATCAAGCCTTCCCAAGCAGGGATGCAACCCAAGGAAACACCATGGCCAAAGGCGAACAACGCAGCAACAAAATGGCCAAGAAGCCAAAGAAAGACACGTCACCCCCCAAGACCTTCACCTCGGACCGCCCCATGGCCCCGTCCACCTTTGTGGCGCCACGCGGCAAAGTCAAAGACAAGTGATCTTTCCAGCCGGGCACTTGGCTCGCGCAGCACTGCCTGCATGATCCCGATTCACGAAGACGAGCACCTGCTGGTGCTTGAGAAACCCAGCGGCCTGTTGTCGGTGCCCGGTCGCGGCCCTGACAAGCAGGATTGCCTGTCCAAACGGGTGCAAGACCGCATCCCCGAAGCCCTGATCGTTCACCGCCTGGACCAAGACACCTCAGGCCTGTTGCTCATGGCCCGGGGCATTGAGGCGCAGCGCCGCCTGAGCAAGTTGTTTGAAACCCGCCAGGTCAAAAAACGCTACGTGTCGGTCGTCGCGGGCCAGCCAGCGCAAACGCAATCTGCCCTGGAGACCGACGAAGACGGCTGGCGCACCATCGACGGCCGGATATTGCTCGACTGGGAACGCCGCCCCCTGCACATCATTCACCCTGACGGCAAAGCCAGCCGCAGCCGTTGGCGTACTCTGCAAACCAGCGACAGCGCCAGTTTGATCGAGCTCGAACCCGTGACAGGTCGCACCCACCAGTTGCGCGTGCACCTGCAAAGCATCGGCCACCCGATGCTTGGCGACTCGCTTTATGCGCCGCCGGACATCCAGTTGCTGAGTCCCCGTTTGCTGCTGCACGCACAAGAACTGGCCTTTGTGCACCCGTTCACCGAACAAGCTCTGGCATTCAAGGCCCCGGTAGGGTGGTCTGCCCTATCGCCTTACATCGCCGTTCATCACACCCCAACTCTGAATGATCAGGGTTTTCGGGCGCCCTGAATGCGGCCCGACACCACGCCGCACAGCACCACCAAACCCATGCCAGTAAATGCAAGTGCATCGGGGATGTGGTCAAACAGCCACCAGCCCATCAGCGTGGAAAAGCCCACCCCGGTGTAAAGAAAAGGCGACACCACCGAGGCCGGGGCTTTGGAAAAGGCCACGATCAGCAGGTATTGGCCCAGCGTGGCGGCCAGGCCCAACAAGAGCAACAGTGCCCATTCCAGCCCATTTTGCGGCGTGACCCAGGCGTTGAACACCAGCAGCGTGCTGACAGCCCAACCCACCCAACCCGTATACAGCTGCATCACGGCCGGGTCTTCGGTGCGCGTCATGTGGCTGGTCACGGCCTGGAAAACGGCGTAAGTCAGCACCACCGTGAGCGCCATCCAGCCAACCGAGCTGTCCACCTGCCCACCGGGGCGGATGACCAGCATGGCCCCAATGAGCCCGCCCAGCACCATGAGCCAGCGCAGCGGCGAGACCTGCTCTTTCATGACAAATCGGGCCAAGGCTGTGAGCACCAAGGGCATGAGCATAACGGTGGCGGTGAACTCGGCCACCGGCATGCGCTGCAGGCAGTAAAAAGCCAGCAGGCTGCAAGACACCATGAGCAGGCCGCGCAACAACTGCCAGCGCAGGCTGCGCGTGCGCCACATGGCACGCCCCCGCAACGGGGCCAGCACCAGCGCGGTGCCTACAGCCTGCACAGCGTAACGAAACCACAGCACCATCACGGGCGTGACGCTGAGCATGACCCATTTGCTGGTGGCGTCGCTGAAGCTCAGGCTGGCCATGGCCGCCACAGACAAAGCAATGCCAACGCCCCATCGAGCTGGATCATGAAATTCAGAACGGTCAGCGGGCATGGATTTCAAACGAATTCGTCTTGAAGAACCATTCTTGCACGCTGTCTTTCAAGGGGATGTCGCGCAGTCACGTTGACCCCATTCATGGCCACACTCAATCCAGTCACAAACTATTGCGAATTCTTGTCATGGCCCCAAACCACAATCGATCAACCGATAAAATAGACAAGTTCGAACTTTTTAGCAAGCCATGTCGTTTTTTGAATCTCTGCGGTGGCAAGCTGCGCCCAAGTCTTTTTTCCATCGGATGGTTTATGGGACGACCTTGGCCATGGTCGCGGCACTGTGCAGCACGGTGATGGCCCAATCCACACCGAACGCCCAGGAATCCATCAAAAAAGCCTTGCAAGCAGGACAACTCGATTTGGCTGCAAAACTCGTACAACAAGCGCGTGAACGCAGTCCCAAAGATGTCCAGATGCGGTTCATGGAAGGGGTGATTCAAGCCCAACAAGGCCAAACCGACAAGGCCATAGACACCTTCAAAAACATCATCCAATCACACCCTGACTTGTCAGAGGCTTACAACAACCTCGGCGTTCTTTACGCTTCCAAAGGGCAACTCGAAGAATCCCGCAGCTACCTCGAAAAAGCCCTTCAAACCCATCCCAGTTATGCAGCGGCCCACCGCAACCTGTCTGACGTCCACAGCCAACTGGCCAAGCAAAGCTATGCCAAGGCATTGCAAGTGGACCCGAAAGCCAAAAACAGCACGCCTCAATTGACTTTGCTGGGCAGTATCGGGCCTGAAAAACGCAGCCCACCCGCGACGACTGTGGCCGTGGCCCCCACGCCAGCCCCCTCTGCTGCGGTGACTGTTGCCACATCAACACCACCCTCACCGACATCAACAGTTGCATCCGCAGCATCCGCACCCTCCAAAGTACAAACGCCCGTGGCATCGCCGGCGGTCACCAGTGCATCCTCTTCCGCCAAACCAGCGTCTCAGCCTTCTGCCTCCTCCAGCATGGTCCAAGCCAGTGCGCCTGCAACCGCCGAGAGAAAAACCCTTGCCCCAGAATCTGCCCAACCCAAGGCTCAAGTCCCTGCAGCCAACACAGACGTCGCAGCGGCCCTTAAAGTTGAGGAAGCGGCCATTCAAAGTGCGCTTGCGGTTTGGGCCAAAGCCTGGAGTCAAAAAGACATGCCGCGTTATTTGTCAGCCTATGCCGACGATTTTCTGCCAGCCGAAAAAATGTCCCGTGCCAAGTGGGAAAGCGACCGTCGCCTGCGCATTGTTCCCAAAAAGTCCATTTCGGTAGGGGTCAGCCAAGTGCAAATCACCCTCCAAGGCCCAAAGGCCACCGTCCGCTTTCAGCAAATTTACGAATCGGACAATTTCAAGGGCAACAGCCGTAAAACGCTGGAAATGCACAAGCAGGGCCAACGCTGGCTCATCGTGCGCGAGACTGTGAATTGAACTTCAAAGAGCCGACCCCCTTTGATGCACTGAATCACGCCCAACCAAAAACACCCCGGATTCGTCGTTGGGCATGGGTCGCACTGGGCCTGACCCTGCTTGCTCTGTGTGCGTGGTTTTTTTCGGCTCCCTTGGTGAACACTGCTCGAAATCAAGTGCAAAACTTGAGCTCGCACCAAGCGATGCCTTTTCGCCTGGAATTTGAACTCAATGATGAACAAGTCCTTGCAGCGTCGCTTGATCCGGAGCAACTGGTCAGGCAAATCTATGCAGCTTTGGAGGATGGTGAACGCACCAAAGCCTTGGCACTGGCCGGCTTTCTGACGCGGCAATTTCCAAACTTTCAGCTGGGGCAGTTGCTGTATGCCGACTTGCTCAACATCAGCTCGAACGCCCCGGTTGCGCTTCCCGAAGTGGAGGAACAAGACCAGCCCTCGTTGACGCGCCGTTTGAATGAGTTGATTTTGGAGTCCAAACGACGACTCAATCGCCCCAATGTCAACAGCTTGCAAGGACGGGTTCCTTCAGCGCTGCTGAATTTGAGCCCTCAACAAGCCTATGTGGCCGCAGTCGATGCTTCTCAGTCACGCCTGTATTGGTTTGAAAACCAAAGCTCAGGCCATGGACCTGTTCAACTCAAACTGGTTCGAGAGTCCTACATTTCAGTCGGACTCAACGGTATTGGAAAACGACTGGAAGGCGATGGCAAAACGCCCACCGGCATTTATTTTGTTCAAAAAAAACTACCCGGCGAGAGCTTGCCCGATTTGTTTGGCATTGGCGCGCTCACCTTGAATTACCCCAATGCGCTGGATTTGATGAACAAAAAAACAGGTTCCGGGATTTGGCTGCATGGCACGCCCAGTGCCCAATATGCGCGTGCACCAGAATCCACCGATGGTTGCATCGTTTTGTCCAACCCGGAAATGAGCCAGTTGCTCAACTTGACGGGAATGCGCATGACACCCGTGATCATTTCCGAAAAAATCGATTGGGTCACCCCTGTTGAATCTGCCGAGACCTTCAATGCATTCAAACCCAGCCTGGATGCCTGGTTGGCTGCACGCAATGGCACCGATGCCGACGCCTTGAAACTTCATTACAGCGAACGTTTTGAGCGAGATGACATGGGTTTGAACCAATGGTGGCCAAGACTGGCGCAAACCAACTTGGGTCACCATGTCAGCAAACCACTGGAGTTGATCTCTGCCTTGCAATGGAAAGACTCCACTCAAACCATGGTCGTGACCCTGAAAGACCCCAATCACAAAGCTTCAGTCCCTCCTCAGTTCTTGCGGACTTATTGGCAAAAAGAGGCAGGCCAATGGAAACTGGTGTTTCAGGGACCGATCTGATCACACGGGTCTTTTCATGCAACAAGACCTTTCTTGTTTAACCGTCCGCATCACGCCAGAAGGCGAGCACATGAGTGCGAGTCCCAACCTGACACTGCTCCAATGCCTTGAGCAGCAGGGTGTGCAATGGCCCACCTCTTGCCGCTCCGGCACCTGCCGCACCTGCACAGGTCAATTGCTTTCGGGTCAAGTCCGATATGACATGGCATGGCCAGGCCTGAGCGCTGAAGAAAAAGCAGATGGTTTTATCCTGCCCTGTGTGGCATTTCCTGTCACCGATCTGGTGCTCAAAGACCCGTTTTCGGACTGACCCTACAGGGTCAGTCATCCAAACCCAACTCCTGGATTTTGCGGGTGATGGTGTTGCGACCAATGCCTAATTTTTGTGCCGCTTCGATGCGACGGCCACGGGTGATGGCCAAAGCGGCCTGAATCAAACTGCTTTCAAAACGCCGGGTCAACACATCCCAAACATCGGTGCGACCTGATGCCAACAAACTCAGCGCCTCCTCCTCCAAAGCGGGCTCCCAGGTTTTCACAGCAGCAGGGGCTACCCAACCCACCGGGCTTTGAGAAACACCCACGGCATGGTCGGTATCCGGCACCGCAAAGGGATGGGCAGCGGGCACATGGCCGGTCGAGGCATCCACAGCCATGGTCTGTGTGCTGACCGAAGCGTCCAAAACTTCCGGTGGCAGGTCTTTTTCCTCCACCACCTGGGCCGGTGCCATGACCGTCAGCCAATGGCAGATGTTTTCCAGCTGCCTCACATTACCGGGAAATTGAAAAAATGACAAACGCTCCAAAGCAGCCTCAGAGATCCGCTTGGCCTCCACCCCCAATTGCTGTGCACTGCGCTGCAAAAAATAGCGCGCCAGCACAGGCACATCTTCGCGGCGCTCTCTCAAGGCTGGCAAGCGCAAGCGGATCACATTGAGCCGGTGAAACAAGTCCTCACGAAACGCCCCTTCTTTCACACGCTGCTCCAGATCCTGATGTGTCGCAGCAATCACACGCACATTGGCCTTGACGGCACTGTGGCCACCCACGCGGTAGAAATGGCCATCGGACAACACACGCAGCAGCCGGGTCTGCAAGTCAAAGGGCATGTCGCCAATTTCGTCCAAAAAGAGCGTTCCACCATCGGCTTGCTCAAACCGCCCTCGCCGTGAAGCTTGCGCGCCGGTGAAAGCACCGCGCTCATGACCAAAAAGTTCACTTTCCAGCAAGTCTTTCGGAATGGCAGCCGTATTGATGGCCACAAAGGGTTGATGGGCACGCGGTGAATGCTTGTGCAAGGCGTGCGCCACCAACTCCTTGCCTGAACCCGACTCGCCTGTGATCAGCACCGTCACATGGCTTTGTGCCAAACGACCGATGCCGCGAAACACATCCTGCATGGCCGGGGCTTGTCCCAGCATCTCGGGGGCATCCTCGACTTTTTCTTCGGCCACATCCTCGCGTTGACTCTCACCGACCGCACGGCGAATCAACTCAACCGCCTTGGGCAAATCAAAGGGTTTGGGCAGGTATTCGAACGCACCGCTTTGAAAGGCTGACACAGCGCTGTCCAGATCAGAAAACGCGGTCATGATGATGACGGGCAAACCCGGCATGCGCTGCTTGATGGCCGCCAGCAAGTCCAGCCCGGAGCCCCCGGGCATGCGAATGTCGCTGACCAACACCTGAGGCCCCGCACTGTCGCCTTCAGACTCCAGGGCCTTCATGACCTCTCGGGGATTGGTAAAACTGCGCGTGGGCAAACCCTCTCGCAAGAGTGCTTTTTCAAGCACAAAGCGAATGGATTGGTCATCGTCTACGATCCAGATTGGCTTCATCAACGTGGCGCTTTCTTTGTTCACAGACATGGGTTTCAAGGCAAGGGAATCAAGATTTTGAAATCCGTACGACCGGGCGCGCTGTGACACTCGATCATGCCGTGGTGTTGCTGAACAAAGGTTTGCGCCAAAGTGAGCCCCAAGCCAGACCCCCCTTCGCGTCCCGAGATCAACGGGAAGAAAATTCGGTCCTTGATCGAGTCTGGTACACCAGGCCCGTTGTCAATCACATGCAATTCCAATGCCAGGCGATAACGCTGCTTGCCAAACGTGACTTGCCTCAAGATCCGGCTCTTGAGCGTGATTTGCGCATCGCCTTGCAAGATGCGCTCTTGCAAGGCTTGGGCGGCGTTGTGGGAGATGTTGAGCACCGCCTGAATCAACTGCTCACGGTCCCCTCGAAACTCGGGAATCGAA
Source organism: uncultured Burkholderiales bacterium (assembly GCA_903894995.1). GTDB lineage: Bacteria > Pseudomonadota > Gammaproteobacteria > Burkholderiales > Burkholderiaceae_C > Limnohabitans_A. The sequence continues at coordinate 11,668 of CAITSG010000459.1, read as the reverse complement.
ATGTCGTAGTCGCGCAGCACTTTCAGCCCTTTTGGAAACTCGGCCAAAATCAAGGTTCTCACCCGCTCGCACACTTCGTGAATATTGACGTCACTGACCACATGCGGCCGCCGATGCGGTGCCAGCAGCCGGTCCACCAGCGTTTGCAACCGATCCGCTTCACGGATGATGACCTGGGTGTACTCCGACAACTCTTTGCTGTCCAGCTCCATTTCCAGCAATTGGGCAGAGCCACGAATACCCCCCAAGGGGTTTTTGATCTCATGGGCCAAATTGCGGATCAACTCCTTGTTGGCCTGGGCTTGCTCCAGCAAGCGTTCCTCACGCTCTTGGCGGGTTTGTTGCTCAACAGGCAGCAACTCCACAATCACCTCATCGGCTTGATCTGACAGCGCCAAAATCACATGCACAGGCAAGGTGTCGTTGTGCAAAATCCTGCGCAACTGCGCTTCGTAGCGCAAGGCGGCAAACTCATTGGACTGCGCCCCCACCAAGGCCGTGATCATGGGTTGAGGATCGGCAAAGTAATCGGGCAAATAGACCCCGAACAAAGAGCGACGCGACAAACCCATCGCGTCCTCCAAAGCGGCATTCACAAACAGTACCAGACCCTGGCCATCCAGCACGGCCACGGGCGTGGCCAGCAGGTCCAAGGCGAGAAATCGGGAAACAGAACTGTTCATGGCGCTGTGGTCTTGGCCAACAGGGGGCGACGGGCCAACTCACGCTGCAAGCTGTCAATGTCGCGCTCTGTTCGCGCCATGGCGGCTTTAAGAGACGCCACACGGTCCAGGTACTTTTGATGGTTGCGGGCCTCGGCGGCCCATTTGACAGGTTCACCCTCGTTGTATTCCTGCGTCAATTGCTGAAGTTGCTGCCGGGCTTTCTCCAACTCCTGAACCACCAGGGTGCGGGCCTGCGCATCGCGCTCAGCTTGCTCCGGCGGCACGGCCCGCGCAGGCTCTGATTTGGTGCGCTCTGGCTGAACCTGGGGCACATCGGACACCACAGGGCGGCGGGCGGCCAAGGCGGTGCCTGAGGGCTGTGTTCCGGGAACCACCATGATGGCCTGCGTGGGCAGGGGTTCACATTGGGCTGTGCTGCGTGGTGCATTGGTGTATTCCTGGCCACAACGGTAAATCACCGCTTGGGCCTGCACCGAAGCGCCCAGCATGCCCAACACCCAACCCAGGCACGCACATGCCCACACAGGCCCATGGTCCCTCAAAACGCGTGAATTCAGCATGCTCAAACTCCTCCAACAACAACCGTCCATCTTGGCCTCTGTCATTTTGAATCAAAAAAAAGGACGGCCTGAGCCGTCCTTTTTTTGCACTGAACTGTGCAATCCGCGCATGGGCCGGATTACAGCGAGTAGTACATGTCGTACTCAACCGGAGACACTTCCACACGAGCGCGGTTGACTTCTTGCATCTTCAATTCGATGTAAGCGTCGATCCACGAGTCGGTGAACACGCCACCCTTGGTCAAGAAGGCGCGGTCGGCGTTCAGGCAGTCCAAAGCCTGGTCGAGGCTAGAGCAAACGGTTGGAACCAACTTGTCTTCTTCTGGAGGCAGGTGGTACAGGTCTTTGGTCGCTGCTTCGCCGGGGTGGATCTTGTTTTCCACGCCGTCCAGGCCCGCCATCAACAAGGCCGCAAAGCCGAGGTAAGGGTTGCACAATGGATCGGGGAAGCGGGCTTCCACGCGACGGCCCTTGTCGGATGCCACGTTGGGGATGCGGATCGAAGCCGAGCGGTTCTTGGCCGAGTAAGCCAATTTGACCGGAGCTTCGTAGTGAGGCACCAAACGCTTGTAGCTGTTGGTGCCAGGGTTGGTGATCGCGTTCAGGGCGCGAGCGTGCTTGATGATGCCGCCGATGTAGAACAAGGCGAATTCAGACAAACCAGCGTAGCCATTGCCCGCGAACAGGTTCTTGCCGTCTTTCCAGACGGACTGGTGAACGTGCATACCGGAGCCGTTGTCGCCAGCGTAAGGCTTGGGCATGAAGGTGGCGGTTTTGCCGTAAGCGTTGGCCACGTTGTGGATCACGTACTTTTGCATCAGGGTCCAGTCGGCGCGCTCAACCAGAGTCGAGAAACGGGTGCCGATTTCGCACTGACCTGCGCCAGCCACTTCGTGGTGGTGCACTTCGACGGGAATACCAATCGATTCGAGGATCAGGGACATCTCGCTGCGCATGTCGTGTGTGCTGTCCACGGGAGGCACTGGGAAGTAGCCACCCTTGACGCGGTTGCGGTGACCGCTGTTGCCGTTTTCCATCTTGGTGCCGCTGTTCCATGGGGCTTCGGCTTCGTCGATGGCGTAGAAAGTGTTGTTCGGCTCGGTGCTCCAACGCACGTCGTCAAACAAGAAGAATTCGGGTTCTGGACCGAAGTAAGCGGTGTCGCCTAGGCCAGCTTGCTTGAGGTAAGTCTCAGCACGCTTGGCGATCGAACGGGGGTCACGCTCGTAGGCTTTGCCGTCGGTGGGTTCGATCACGTCGCAGATCAACACCAAAGTGACTTCTTCGAAGAAGGGGTCGATGAAGGCGCTGTTGGCGTCAGGGATCAACAACATGTCGGAGGCTTCAATGCCTTTCCAGCCAGCAATCGAAGAGCCGTCAAACGCTTGGCCGTCTTCGAACTTGCTTTCGTCGAACTGCGACACGGGCGCAGTGATGTGCTGCCATTTGCCACGGGTATCGGTGAAACGGAAGTCAACGAACTTGACTTCGTTCTCTTTCACCATCTTCATCACGTCTGCGACGGTCTTGGCCATCATATTCTCCTGAATGGAAAGGGATTAAAAAGCTAACACACAGTTCTTGCAGTTTCTGTGCCAACTTGACTCAGTCAAACACACTCGAACAATCGGCAATTGTGCCTTGAGCAGGCCCATTGGCCGCACATCACTCGGAAAAAAGCCAAGACCGCTGTGGGCCTGCCTGTGGGGCATGGTCTTGATCTCCCACTCTCGCCCCGAAAAAGGATCCCAACACACCCAGCACCCAAGCCCAAATGCACCAACATAATGCATTTATGCACCAATTAAGTGCAATAAAAATTAGCGCACCAACTCGGGGCCATATGTCAACGAAAACCCAGAAAGGCCCTGGCGCAGATCACGGTAGGCGGCATCGGCCAAATCGGGCTCACCCTTGACCCCCAACTCAATGTGACGACCCCATTGAGGATGGTCAACGCTGGGCAAGCTGAACACCTTGACGCCGGAATGCGCAGCCTCAATCGACTCCATCAAGGGCGTGAGCGTGGCCTCCATGGCACCCAAAATGATCACGGATTTTTCAATATAAGCATCTTGTCGAAAAAAAGCACTGTATTGGCTGTCCAGAACCGACTCGATCATGGGCCAGGCCATGACCGGAAAACCAGGCACAAAATGCACCACCCCGCCCGCAGCGCCCGAGCAACTGAAACCGGGAATTTTGTTGTACGGGTTGGCAATGATGGACGCACCTTGGGGAAACACGCCCATGTTCAGTCGATGAACGTTGTCTGGACGATCGGGGTCGTAGACCGTGCCCTGCTCTTTGGCCGTGTCTTGCATGCGCTCTTGAATCAAGCGCTTGGCTTGCGGGTGCAAGACCAGTGGCACGGACAAAGCCTGAGCCGCACATTGCCGGGTATGGTCGTCCGGTGTGGCCCCAATGCCGCCGCAACTGAACACCACATCCGAAGAAGCCAACGCCCTGTGCAGGGTGGCTGTGATGCGCTCTGGTGAATCACCCACATATTCAGACCATGACAAATTCAGACCCCGAGCTGACATCAGCTCGATGACTTTGGGCATGTGCTTGTCCTGGCGCTTGCCAGACATGATTTCGTCGCCAATGATGATCAGGCCAAAAACTGGGGTAACAGAGTTCATGGGTCAAGTCCTTGCAAATGGATCAATGAGAATTTCGGGGCTGGACATCGGTCACGTCATGCACCGGCTTGAATTCGGAACTTCCAAAACGTGCCGAAGTGTGGGGTGAAGTCGGCGCCAGGGGCATGGCCCCTGTCAAGCTGTCCAAGGGTGGCTCACTGCGCAGATTGTTCAAGGCAAACAGCACGAAATGGGCAAACCAAAGTGAAGAGAATGCAAACACCAAGGTGTAGATCCAAATGGCGATGGGCACCAAAATCACAAAAGCGGCTGCAAAAAGCGCGCCCGAAGCCCACACCAGACTGGGTGCAGCGCCCATCAAGCCTGTGAACACGCCCATGCCCAAGAGACTCATGCGGTGGCGTGCCATCAAGGTTTGTCGCTCTTGGGCGCTGGCAAATTCGGCCAGCACATCAAAAGCCATGACGCGGTAAGTGAGCCAACCCCAAATGCAAGCCGGCAAGACCATGGCCAAGGGAGGGACCAGCCACATGGGCAATGTCAACAACAAGGCCCCCAGCGCCAGCATCAAAGACAAAACAGTCCACCACAAACTGAACAAGAAACTGCCACCTCGTTTGCGCTCAAGACCCGGAAACCGCCGATCAGCCACCAAACGGGTCAACGCTGGGGTCATCAGCAAAGACACCGCCACCAAGGAAGCCACCACCACCAATGGGGTGACTGAAAAAATCACCAACAAGGGGGCCACCACGGTTTTCAATTGCGGCAAGCCAATGCCTTCGAGCCAACGCCACACCACCTCCAACCAACTCGAGGCGTCCAGCCAAGAGCGAACCCAGGTCACGGCAAGGTCCCAATACAAATAACCCAGCAACCAAGACAGCGCCACGATCAGCACCAAAGGCAAAAAGGACAAGCCAATCACCCGGGGGTAGAGGCAATACAAGGCAGCACGCCAAAAGGAGTCCATCAACAATTTCATGGATGAAAGCTTAACAGCAGTGTCCAATCGTCAAACCAGTGGCAGTGATCAGGCTCGCCCCCACAAGCGCAGCCAACCTTGTCGCTGTTGGGCCCAAAATCCGTCCCCGTAGTCGCGCCCTTGCTCTACCTGGTCACGCACGCCTGTAGGGTCGTAGCGCAGCTGAAAATCGGCAGTGCCAAACATCACATCCCACCAAGGCAACAAGACACCAAAATTGCAACCACCCAAGACTTTTTGGCCCTTCACATCAAACTCGTGACCGATGCCAATGCTGTGGTGCCGCCGGTGAAAGCGCGGGCTGACCCACAGGCGCTCGCCCCAAGAACCAAACCAAATGCGCAAATTGGCATGCTGGAAGCTCTCACTCAACTGGCTGATGGCCACCAAGGCAACAAACTGCCCAGGACCCACACCCATGAGCACTGCCACAGCTGACAGAATCAAACTGGTTGCCGCGTCATCGAGCAAGTGGTTGCGGTTGTCGCTCCACATCGTCATTTGCCGCTGCGAGTGGTGCAAGCCGTGCAGGGCCCACCAGGTGTTGGACTGGTGCTGTGCCCGATGAATCCAGTAGTGAACAAAATCAAAAAACACCAGGTACAAAACAAAACTCACCAAGGCCTGATCGGTCACACCGGGCCACAGCGCATCGAGGTGAAAAGTCGGCCAACCCATGCTGCGCAGCCAGCCCCAGCCTTGCTCAAAACCATAGTCCAGTGTGAAAAACATCAGCAATTTGAACAAACCCAGACGGTGAATCAGGGTGTAAATCACATCGACCCGGATGGCCTTGGGGCTTGATACCGGCTCGGCGGGCCATATCCGCTGAAGGGGGCCAATGACCAGCAACAAAACCAAGATTTGCAACAAACCGACCAACAACCAACCGGCCCCTTCAAAGGCCTTTTCGAGCAAATGGCCTTGGCCCATGCCAAAAACCAGGGGCTGCACCCAGACTTCAAAAAGTGTTTGTTGCAGAGTGGAAAAAGTTTCAATCAGTGCGTCCATGCCTCATTTTCCCGAAGGTTGAACGCCCGTTCCCCGAAGGGGTTGTTGCACCATGACGGCTTGGTACTGCGGGTGTTCACGCAAAGTTGCAAAACAAAACCCTTTGGCCTTCAAACCCACAATCAACGGCTCCAAAACGGCAGGTGCCCAAGGGTCTTGGCGCGACCAAATGCCCAAATGGGCCATCAACACATCGCCAGCCCGAATGTTTTTTAAGGCTTTTTGCAGCAATGCGGCATTGGGGTGGCTGTCGCTGGGCAACTCATCCCCCAGAAAACCAGCAGCCGACCAACCCACATGGGTCCACCCACAAGTCTTTGCAGCAGACAGCAAAGCGGGCGATGTTTTGCCACCAGGGGCTCTGAACAAGGGCAAAGGCGCTTGCCCCGTCAGCGCCTGAAGACGTTGCGCCGCGCGTTGCAAATTTTCGCAATACAAAGCGGGCGTCCACACCAAATTCTGGCCCACCTGCTCACCCGAACTGGGTTTGATCCTGAACAATGGCTTGTCTGGTGTGCCCATGTCACCTCGCCAATAGGCATGGTCCCAGGTGTGTGGCGCAAATGCATGCCCCTCCAGTGCGCGCTCACGCCACCAAGGGGCCCAATGTTCACCCAGCGAGCCGTCGCCTTGTTGCGTCTTTTCATGGGCAGCAAAAAACGTGACCCGCACATCCTGCCTCTTCAAAACCTCGGCCACCCATGGCGCAACACCCATGTGGCCGGTGTCAAAAGTCAAGTAAACCGGTTGTTTGCAAGAGGCCGCACCGGCCAGCAGTGGCAAGGCTGAACACGCAGCCAAAACCACCCATCGCAGCCAAAAATCAGTTGCGCGGTGCATGGTCAAGCGTCCACACCCCGTGTGGCGATTTACCGACGGGAATCTGACGCACCACTTTGCGCTCAGCAATGTCAATCACGGACAATTTTTTAGCCCACCTGGAAGCCACCAAAATGTATTTGCCGTCGGCCGTGACGTCCATGCAGTCAGGGCCTGATGGGGCGGGAAACTCGGCCACCACGGTCATGTTCACATAATCAATTTGGCTGATGGTGTTGGCCACCCGGTTGCTCACAAACACATGGCGCTGGTCACCTTTGGCCCTGAAGGCATGAGCGCCCTTGCCTGTCACGATTTTTTTCAACCATTTGGGCTGGACGCCGGAAATGTCATACACCTCAACACCATCACCACCGGTCAAGCCGACGAGCAAAAACTTGTCATCTGGCGTGCCAAACACATCAGCTGGCACCGAACCCACCCGGGTGCGGTTTTTCAAGGTTTGAGTGCCCAAGTCGATGGCGACAATTTCGTCGCTGTCCTGCATGCTGGCCCAGACGGTTTTGCTGCGGCTGTCAATCCACAAATGGCTGGGGGTTTTGGCGGTGGAGATGCGCTTGGACAAATGCGCGTTTTGACCGTCCCAACGGTAAATGTCTACATGGTTCAATCGGTTGGCGGCCGTGACAAACCATTTCATATCGGGCGAAAAACGCAGGTGGTAGGGGTCCAAAATACCCGTGACCGTGCGTTGAACTTGGGCCGTTCTGGGGTCAATGAAGGTCAGCGAGTCGCTCATGGCATTGGCCACAATGACCGATTTTTCATCGGGCGTCAGATAAAGGTGGTGGGGCTCTTTGCCCGTTGGGATGCGTTTGGTTTCTTTCCAGGTGACCGGATCGATCACGCTGACGTTGCCGTCGAGTGAGTTAAGCACAAAAATAGGTGCCGGGGTTTGAGCCGAAACACTGAACAGCTGAAACCCTAAAAAAGTCAAAGCTAAAAATCGAATGACAGAGAGAAAAGAAATCACAAAACCGCTTTCAAAATCATTCATAAGTGTAATCGGCACCTCACCAGGAACTTGGATGCAAATCAAACCCCTCGCAAAAATAAGCATTCACGGCGTGAATCTTGAATTTCAGACCCTTCACCCCCAGCCAAGCCAAAGTCCTGGTCCCACCCTGGTTTTCCTGCACGAGGGCCTGGGCAGCGTTGCCCTGTGGCGCGACTGGCCTGCACGCTTGTGCGAACAACTCGGCTGCAAGGGCCTGGTTTATTCGCGTCAAGGTTACGGTCAGTCCGATGCTGTAGCCCATGTGCGCGGTCCCGCAGGACAAACCGGAGGGCACAGGCACGGCTGTTTAGGCCCTGATTACATGCACCACGAAGCCCTCGATGTGCTGCCGGCTTTGCTGCAGGCCTTGAACATCAAGCGGCCAGTGCTGCTGGGCCATTCAGACGGCGGCACCATTGCACTGGTCCATGCCAGCCGCCACCCGGTGGCAGCTTGCATCGTCATGGCCCCACATGTGATGGTCGAACAAATCTCCCTGCAGGCCATCACGGCCGCCCGTGATGCTTACGAAAACGGCCCCCTGCGCCAGCGACTGTCCCCTTTTCATGCCGATGTGGACTGCGCCTTCTGGCAGTGGAACGACGTCTGGCTGAGCGATGCTTTCCGCGCGTTTGACATCCGCCCCGAACTGCAGGGCATCACCGCGCCTTTGCTGGCCATTCAAGGCGAAAACGACCCTTATGGCACCATGGCTCAAATTGACGACATTGCCCTCGTCGTGCAGCATGCGCAGCGGCTCAAACTGCCCGATTGCGGCCACTCACCGCACCGCGACCAGCCCGAGGCCGTTGCGCAAGCCGTGCAAGCGTTTGTGGGTCATCTTTTTTGATCCAGCCCAATGCGGTTTGCATCAACGCTTTTTTGTGTGAGCGACGCCCTCGTCGCGATCAAGCCCTGCAGACCACTCCCCATCGCCCCGGGGGCGGGGCTCCCACAAGGGCAAGCCGTCCCTTGTGCTGAGCTCCCACAAAAGGCAGGCTTCCCCCCGTAGGAGCGACGCCCTCGTCGCGATCAAACCTTGCAGACCACCTCCCATCGCCCTGGGGGGAACTCCTACAAAAATACATCGCCTAGGCTGCGAAGCGCCCACAAGGATCGCAGCATTTGGCTTGGGTCAAGCGCCGACTTAGAAACCGTGTCAACCCTGGGCAACCTGCTCAGGGCTTGAGCAAGGCCAGGTCTTCTTCTGTCAACCAACGCCATTGACCGGGGGCCAGATCGGCCAGCACCAAGCCGCCGATTTGTGAACGGTGCAAGCCCTCAACCCGGTTGCCTACGGCGGCCAACATGCGTTTGACCTGGTGGTATTTGCCCTCGGTCAGGGTCAACCTCAGGTGCAACTCCCCCACCGCCTCGCAGGCGGCAGCCTTCACGGGCTTGGGGTCGTCCTCGAGCACCACACCGCTGAGCAGTTTTTCCACCATCTCTGAGGTGATCGGGTGTTTGGTGGTCACCTGGTACACCTTGGGCACATGGTGCTTGGGCGAGCTCATTTTGTGAATAAACTGGCCGTCATCGGTCAACAACAACAATCCCGTCGTGTCCTGGTCAAGACGCCCCACGGCCTGCACGCCCTGCACCGCTGCTTTTTGCGGGCGCTGACGCAAAGGTGCAGGCAGCAGCGTGTAAATGCTTGGCCAGGTCGATGGCTTTTGGGAGCACTCGGTGCCAGCGGGCTTGTTCAGCAGCACGTAGGCGTGCTCTTTGAATGGCCAGTCGGTGCCCTGCACCTTGAAACACAGATTTTCAAGTTTGAAAAATTCACCCGCATCGGTGATGGTTTCACCATTGACTTGCACATGACCTTGCTGCACCAGTCCGGCACACACCCGGCGGGTGCCAAAACCCTGGCTGTACAAAATGTCTTCCAGGCGCATGGGTTTGAGTGATTTGGCTTTCATGGGGCATGATTGTCGCCGCGAATTCGCCCCCTGAAACCCCACCTTGCCGGAGACCTTTGCCCATGAACGCCGCCCTGGACACCCTGACCCGCATGACCGACACGCTGGCAGCCTGCCAACAAGGCGGTTTGCCGCAAACCGACATGATCCGCCAGTGGCGCAGCGATGCGGCCAGCCTGCCATTGCCGGAAAAGTTTGGCCTTGTTTTGAGCGATTTGCTGGACCGCATCGAGTCCAGCGCCTTGTTCAGCGGCGAAAGCTGCTCGTTCAGCCAAAAAGACTTGTTCGACAACCTGCTACTGTGGGCAGACAAGGCTCGAGCGCGGCTGTCCAGCATGTAGCCGGTGGGTTGGCAGCTGCCACTGTGAAGCGCATGACTTGTTGATCCGGCCTCACGATGTTTGCATCAATGTTTTTTTTGAGAGCAGTGCACTGACCGCGATAGAGCCTTTTTGACCACCCCATCGCCCCGGGGGCGGGGCTCCTACAAAGGCAGGCAGTCCCTTGTGCGAGGCTCCCACAAAGTGCAGGCTTTCCTTGTAGGAGCGGCGCCCTCACCGCGATAAAGCCTTGCAGAGCCCCCTAACGACAACGGGCCCCGAAGGGCCCGTTGGGGTGGTGCAAGCTGTGAATTACTTCAAAGCCTTGAAGCGCACACGCTTGGGCTTGGCACCCTCTTCGCCCAGACGACGTTTCTTGTCGGCTTCGTACTCCTGGTAGTTGCCGTCAAAGAACACCCACTGGCTGTCGCCTTCAGCCGCCAAAATGTGCGTCGCAATGCGGTCCAAGAACCAACGGTCGTGGCTGATGACCATGATGGAGCCTGCGAATTCCAGCAGCGCGTCTTCCAAAGCGCGCAAGGTTTCCACGTCCAAGTCGTTGGAGGGCTCGTCCAGCAGCAATACGTTGCCGCCTTCGATCAGGGTTTTGGCCAGGTGCAAACGGCCGCGCTCACCACCCGACAACATGCCGACCTTCTTTTGCTGGTCGCCGCCGTTGAAGTTGAAACGGCCGCAATACGCGCGGCTGGCCATCTGGAACTTGCCGACGTTGATGATGTCCAAGCCGCCCGAGACGTCTTCCCACACGGTCTTGTTGTTGTCCAGGTCATCGCGGTTCTGGTCCACAAAGGCCATGCGCACGGTTTGGCCGATCTTGACTTCGCCGCTGTCGGGCTGCTCTTTGCCCGCGATCAGTTTGAACAGGGTCGATTTACCGGCTCCGTTGGGGCCGATGATGCCGACGATGGCGCCCGCAGGCACCTGGAAGCTCAGGTTGTCAATCAGCAAACGGTCGCCAAAGGACTTGCTGACGCCCTTGAACTCGAACACCTCGTTGCCCAAACGCTCGGCCACAGGGATAAAGATCTCCTGGGTCTCGTTGCGTTTTTGGTAGTCGTGGTCGCTCAACTCTTCGAAACGGGCCAGACGCGCCTTGCTCTTGGCTTGGCGGCCTTTGGGGTTGGCGCGCGCCCATTCCAGTTCTTTCTTCATGGCCTTGGAGCGGGCGTCTTCGGTGCGCTGCTCGGTGGCCAAACGGGCGTCTTTTTGCTCCAGCCAGTTGGAGTAATTGCCTTTGTAGGGAATGCCGGAGCCCCGGTCGAGTTCCAAAATCCACTCGGCGGCGTTGTCCAGGAAGTAACGGTCGTGGGTGATGGCCACCACAGTGCCCGAAAAGCGCTGCAAGAACAGCTCCAACCAGTCCACCGATTCGGCGTCCAAGTGGTTGGTGGGTTCGTCGAGCAACAACATGTCGGGGCGCGAGAGCAGCAAGCGGCACAAGGCCACACGGCGTTTTTCACCGCCGGACAGTTTGCCGATGATGGCGTCCCAAGGCGGCAGGCGCAGCGCATCGGCGGCGATTTCGAGTTGGTGCTCGGACGCGTCGCCAGCGGTAGAGATGATGGCTTCGAGTTGGGCCTGCTCGGCGGCCAGGGCGTCAAAGTCGGCGTCTTCTTCGGCGTAGGCGGCATACACCTCTTCGAGGCGAGCTTGCGCTTCTTTGACCTCGCCCATGCCGCTTTCGACCGATTGGCGCACGGTGTGCTCGGGGTCGAGTTGT
>CAITSG010000458.1 GCA_903894995.1 uncultured Burkholderiales bacterium | reverse complement strand
TGTTGCACAGGCCTTGAATAACCCTGAGATCCAGAACAGGATTCGTGGTTTGGTATTGGTGCCCAGCTATGCCGGCTCTCAAGCTTTGGCAGACACACAGGCTGTTCATTACAAGCGATGGGATGCCCCCATCAAGGCATCCGGCTACACCGTAGAGCAATGACGATGGCCTGAAAAGACGGTCTGAAACGCCCTCCAACATTCTTGGTGCGCTTATCCCACCGGATCAGATGTGGGTGCTCGTCATGGGTGGGCGGCGGGTACCAGCCCATGTGTTGTGGTGATGGTCTGGGCTTTCAAAATGGCATCGACCGTGGCCCGTGCGGTGGCTTCTGCGGCCATCACCGTGAGCAGCATCAAGTCGGGCGTGCCAGTTTCTGTGCCGGTGGCCATCGCAAACAAGGTATCGCCGTCGAGTGTGGTGTGCGCGGGTCGGATGCTGCGGGCCAGGCCGTCGTGGGCACTCATGGCCAGGCGTTTGGCCTGGGTTTTGCTCAGGGTGGCATTGGTGGCGACCACGCCAATGGTGGTGTTCGTGCCTGGTAGCGGGCGATTGCCACGATCACCGCTCAGAAATGCGCGTTGGGTGTCCAGCAGCTTTTGCCCATCCTCTGTGCGCGCACCGGCCAGCACTTGTCCTGTTGCGGGGTCGATGACATCGCCCACGGCATTGCAGGCGACCATGGCACCCACCACCCAAGGGCCCACGCGCACACTGGCGTGACCTGTGCCGCCTTTCATGCAGCGGTCCAGGCCAAACAGTTTGCCTACGCAAGCGCCCGCGCCAGCGCCCACATTGCCCGCAGCGGGCAAGTGGCCGGAGGCCGCCTCGCAGGCGGCATAGCCTGCATCGGCACCGGGGCGGGCTTTCGGGTTGTCGCCATCGCGCACCACGGGTAAATCAAACAACACGGCGGCAGGCACGATGGGGACCCGGCCGTAACCTGTTTCAAACCCGATGTGGTGCTCCTCCAGCCAGCGCACAACCCCTGTGGCTGCATCCAGGCCGAAGGCACTGCCGCCGCTCAGCAGCACCGCGTGCACTGTGTCCACCAAGTTGGCCGGGTCCAGTAAATCGGTTTCGCGGGTACCCGGGGCTGCACCGCGCACGTCCACCGCGCCTACTGCGCCGTCAAGGGCCAATACGACCGAGCAACCGGTCAAGCGTTCACTGAGGGTAAAGTGGCCGACCTGAAGGCCCGGCACATCCACAATGGAGCCTTGTTCGCTGTTTAAAATCATTTCAGATGTCATCGAAAACTCCGTTCATCGTTGCTCACTGATCCCAAGGATAGCGCGTGCCCCTGTTTGTTTTGAGAAGGCTGCTGAGCTTTGTGCTGACCCTGCTGGCCACATCGGTCGTGGTGTTTGCCGTGCTGGAGTTGTTGCCCGGCAATGCCGCGCAGGTCATTTTGGGCGAAACGGCCACCCCTGATTCGATCGCCGCGATGGAAGAAAAGCTCGGACTGAACCAGCCCGCCAGCACCCGTTACATAAACTGGATGGTCGGCATGCTGCAAGGCCAGACGGGCCTGAGCATTTCTTACGACACCCCCACGGCGCAGCTCATGGCCGAGCGCATGCAGGTGACGCTGCCGCTGGCCGTGATGGCCATGGGGCTCACGGTGGCGCTGGCGCTGGCTTTGGGCATTTATGCCGCTTCGCAGCAAAACAAGGCGGGCGATGTGGGCGTGATGACGCTCAGCCAACTGGGCTTGGCCTTGCCCAATTTTTGGCTCGCTATCCTGCTGATTTTGCTTTTTGCAGTGCATCTGGAGTGGGTGAGCGCGGGCGGTTTTCCGGGCTGGACCGAGGACGATGGTGGCGGGGTGGGCGAGGGCATCAAGGCCTTGCTCTTGCCCGCGATGGCGCTGGCTGCGGTACAAACGGCCATTTTGACGCGAGTCACCCGCTCGGCCGTGCTCGACACTTTGCGCGAAGACTTTGTGCGCACCGCACGGGCCAAGGGTTTGTCTCGCCATCAGGTGCTCTGGGGTCATGTGCTGCGCAACGCCATGATTCCGGTACTCACCGTCATGGGCTTGCAGTTTGGCAACCTGATCACCAGTGCCATCGTGATCGAAAACGTGTTTGTGCTGCCCGGCATTGGGCGGCTGATTTTTCAGGCCATTGCCAACCGCGATTTGATCGTGGTGCGCGATGTGGTCATGTTGCTGGCTGCGCTGGTCATCCTGATCAACTTCTGCATCGACGTGCTCTATGCATGGATCGATCCACGCTTGAAGGCGGGCCATGCCGAATAAGAACACTGTTTGGCGACGCGCCTTGCGCCACCCGAGTTTTGTGACGGGCGGTGCCATGGTGCTGCTGATGGTGCTGTGCGCGGTGCTGTCCTTGTTCTGGTCGCCTTACCCGGTGGGCGACATCGACATTCCCAACAAACTGGCTTCGCCCAGCGCCGCGCATTGGCTGGGCACCGACAGCCTGGGTCGCGACATCGGCTCTTTGCTGCTGGTGGGCAGCCAAAACTCCTTGCTGGTGGGCTTCATTGCGGTGGGCATTGGCCTGGGTGTGGGTGTGCCTTTGGGCTTGCTGGCCTCAGCGCGGCGCGGTTGGGTCGAAGAAGTCATCATGCGCGCTTCGGACTTCACTTTTGCCTTTCCGGCCTTGTTGTCGGCCATCATGCTGACCGCGATCTATGGGCCGGGTTTGGTGGTGAGCATCGTGGCCATTGGCATTTTCAACATCCCGGTCTTTGCCCGCATTTCGCGGGGCGCGGCCAACGCGGTCTGGGCGCGTGACTACACGGCGGCGGCGCGCGCTGCGGGCAAAGGCCCATTGGCCATTACCTTGGCGCATGTCTTGCCCAATATTGCCAGTGTGCTGATCGTGCAGGCGACCATCCAGTTCGCCATCGCCATCCTTGCTGAAGCGGCTTTGTCTTATTTGGGCCTGGGCACCCAGCCACCGCAACCCAGCTGGGGCCGCATGCTCAACGAAGCACAGTCGCAGATGTTCCAGGCCCCCATGCTGGCGGTGTACCCGGGCGCAGCGATTGCGTTGGCGGTGTTGGGTTTGAATTTGCTGGGTGATGGTCTGCGCGATGTGCTCGACCCTCGGCTGGCGCGGCAGAGGTGAACATGAACGATCGATCAAGCACCAAGCCTTTGCTGCAAGTCGAAGATTTGCGGGTGAGCCTGCCCACGGCCCGGGGCTGGGCACAGGCCTTGCGCGGCGTGTCTTGGCGCATGGAACGCGGCCAGACATTGGGCTTGATTGGTGAGAGCGGCAGCGGCAAATCGCTCACGGCTTTGGCCCTCATGGGTTTGTTGCCCGAACGCGCTCGGGTGACCGGGTCGATTCAGTTGCAAGGCAAAGAACTGGTGGGCCTGCCCGAGCCGCAGTTGTGCCAGCTGCGCGGTGCCCGCATGGCGATGATTTTTCAGGAGCCGATGACGGCGCTCAACCCCCTGCACCCCATCTGGAAGCAGATTGCCGAGCCTTTGCGCCTGCACCAACACATGAGTGCCAGCGACGCCAAAGCCCGTGCCCTGCAACTGCTCGAACGGGTGCAGCTGCCCCGGGCGCGTGAGCGACTTGACGCTTATCCGCATGAGCTGTCGGGCGGGCAACGTCAGCGCGTCATGATCTCGATCGCGCTGGCCTGCAGCCCAGACCTGTTGATTGCCGACGAGCCGACCACCGCGCTCGATGTGACGGTGCAAAAAGAGGTGTTGGCGCTCATCAAACAATTGGTGCGCGAAGACGGCATGGGCTTGCTCTTGATCAGCCACGACCTGGGCCTGATGCAGGACCAGGTGGACCGCGTGATGGTGATGTACGGCGGCGCGGTGGTTGAGAGTGCTGCCACGCCTGATTTGTTTGCGCACCGGGCGCACCCCTACACACGCGGTTTGTTTGCGGCGCGCCCGCGCTTGGGGCTGGCACGCGGTACCCGCTTGACCACGATTCCTGGCAGCGTGCCCGAGTTGATGGATTTTCCGTTGGGGTGTGCGTTTGCTGACCGCTGCAGTTTGGCGGTCGAAGATTGCCGCCAGACACCCCCGCAGGCCGAAAACATCGCTCACGAAGCCGCTGGGGAAACGCCCCATGTGGTCAGTTGCCCGCACTGGAGGCTGCCATGAGCGAGACGCACACATCTGCGCCGCTGCTGGAGGTGAAGCATTTGGGGCGACGCTTTGCCTTGCCGCGCACGGGTTTGTTTCAACCCGAAGGCGCTTTGCAGGCTTTGTCGGACGTGAGCTTTACTTTGCAGCCGGGCAAAAGTTTGGGCATCGTGGGCGAATCCGGTTCAGGCAAGTCCACCTTGGCACGTTTGGTCATGGCACTGGACAGGCCTACCGAGGGGCAGGTCCTCTTCAATGGCACCGATGTCCACCAGACCCATGGCCAGGCCTTGCGCCAATTGCGCAGCGGTTTTCAGATGGTGTTCCAAGACCCTTATGGTTCGTTGGACCCGCGCCAAAAAGTGCTGGCCATTGTGACCGAGCCCATCCAGACATGGCGCAAGCCTGCTGATGGCTTCTCAGAGCTGCGTGACCGTGCAGAAAGTAAAGCCGAGCTGCGCGACCGTGCAGCTGAGGCCCTGAGCGAAGTCGGTCTCAGAACCGCCGACCTGGACAAATACCCGCACGAGTTTTCGGGCGGGCAACGCCAGCGCATCGCCATTGCCCGCGCCTTGATCACCCGCCCCGCTTTGATCGTGGCCGATGAGCCTGTGAGTGCGCTCGATGTGTCGGTGCAGGCGCAAGTGTTGAACCTGATGATGGACCTGCAAGACCGTTATGGCCTGAGTTATCTTTTGGTCAGCCATGACTTGGCGGTTGTCAACTTGATGTGCGACGATGTGCTGGTCTTGCAGTCGGGCTGTGTGGTCGAGCAAGGTGCGGCAAGCCAAATTTTTGAGCACGCCGAGCACCCTTACACTCGGGCTTTGTTGGCTGCCGTGCCAGGCCAGCCCACTTCTTTTTAAACAGGAGTCTCCATGAGAAACGTTTCTTCCATGACCCGCCGTACCCTCGCTTTGAGTTCGGCTGCCGTGTTGGTGGCCAGTTTGGTGGCTGCCCCTTTGCAGGCGCAAGCGCAGACGCGCAAAGACACCGTCACGTTGGGCATGATCCTGGAGCCCACCAGCCTGGACCCGACCACGGCACCTGCTGCAGCCATCGGTGAAGTGGTGCACTTCAACATCCTTGAAGGTTTGACCAAGATCAATGTCGATGGGAGCATCAGCCCCTTGCTGGCCGAGAGCTGGACAATGGACGCCGACGGCAAGGCCTACACCTTCAAGCTGCGCAAGGGGGTGAAGTTTTCTGATGGTGCGCCATTCGACTCAGCTGCCGTCAAGTTCAGCTTCGAGCGTGCCAAAGACACCAAGAGCACCAACAAAGCCAAAGGCGCGGTGTTCAACAACATCACCCACATTTCAACCCCCGACGCACACACCGTGGTGTTGGTGCTGACCAACCCGGATGGCAATTTCCTGTTCCGCATGGGCGAAAACACTGCGGTCATCTTGCACCCCGACAGCGCGGCCAACGCCGCCACCAAGCCTGTGGGCACTGGCCCCTACAAACTCGACAGCTGGGCCAAAGGCACGGCTGTGACCTTGTCCAAGTGGGACGGCTTTCGCGATGCCAACGCCGTCAAGGTGAAGAAGGTCACCTTCCGCTTCATCAACGATTCTGCAGCCCAAGT
>CAITSG010000457.1 GCA_903894995.1 uncultured Burkholderiales bacterium | reverse complement strand
TTCCAAATGGATTTCGCAGTTGCCCGTGCCCTTGAATTCTTCAAAGATCACCTCGTCCATGCGGCTGCCGGTGTCGACCAGGGCCGTGGCGATGATGGTCAGACTGCCGCCTTCTTCCACATTGCGGGCGGCGCCAAAAAAACGCTTGGGGCGCTGCAGGGCGTTGGCGTCCACACCACCCGAGAGCACTTTGCCCGACGAAGGCACCACGTTGTTGTAAGCGCGGGCCAGGCGGGTGATCGAGTCCAGCAGGATCACCACGTCTTTTTTCAGCTCCACCAAACGCTTGGCGCGCTCGATCACCATTTCGGCCACATGCACATGGCGTGAAGCGGGTTCGTCAAAGGTGGAGGAGATCACTTCCCCGCGCACATTGCGCTGCATTTCGGTCACTTCTTCAGGGCGCTCATCGACCAGCAAGACCATCAGGTGAACATCGGGGTAATTGGCGGTGATGGCGTGCGCGATCTGCTGCATCATCACCGTCTTGCCCGACTTGGGCTGCGCCACGATCAGGGCGCGTTGGCCGCGACCCAATGGGGCAATGATGTCGATCACGCGGCTGGTGATGTTTTCCTCGCCCTTGATGTCACGCTCTAGCCGCATTTGCTCTTTGGGGAACAAAGGCGTCAGGTTCTCAAACATGACTTTGTGTTTGTTGTTCTCGGGCAGGTCGTCGTTGACCTTGTCGAGCTTGGTCAGGGCAAAGTAACGCTCGCCGTCTTTGGGGATGCGCACTTCGCCTTCGATCATGTCGCCGGTGTGCAGGTTAAAGCGCCGCACTTGGCTAGGGCTGATGTAAATGTCGTCGGTGCTGGCGGTATAGCTCGAATCGGGGCTGCGCAAGAAACCAAAACCATCGGGCAATATCTCCAGCACACCGTCGGCGAACACCTGCTCGCCCGCTTTTGCGCGCTTTTTGATGATGGCAAACATCAACTCCTGTTTGCGCATGCGGCCGGTGTTCTCGATTTCGAGCGTGTCGGCTTGCTTCAGGAGTTCGGACACATGGAGTGCCTTGAGTTCGTTCAAATGCATGGGAATGGGCCTGTGGCGAATCGGTCGTTTGGAGACCGTTTTTTGGGATAACCGGGTGAAAATATTCAGAGCCAAAAACTGCCCAAGGATTGGAGGCTGGAATTTTCGACAATCAAGGCGGTAGTCCCTGTTAGGGATGCCTGAAGAAATTATGACAGGTTTTCAAGCCTGTACAGAAACAAAAAAACCGGGTCCATGATGCCCGGTTGGATCAAAAACTGAGAGTCAAGGGCGCATATCGCTTGAAAATCAGGCCAATTGCTGGTCAATGAAGGCGGTCAATTGCGACTTGCTCATGGCACCCACTTTGGTGGCAGCGAGTTGACCGTCCTTGAAAATCATGAGTGTGGGAATGCCTCGGATGCCAAACTTGGCGGGCACGTCGCGGTTGTCATCCACATTCATTTTGGCAATTTGCAGCTTTCCTTCGTAAGCGCTGGCCACTTCGTCGAGGATGGGAGCAATCATTTTGCAAGGGCCGCACCATTCGGCCCAAAAGTCGACCACCACGGGCTGGCTCGACTGGAGCACGTCGGCTTCAAAAGTGGCGTCGGTGGTGTGTTTGATCAAATCGCTGGCCATGACCTTTTCCTTGTGAACATTGAGATGCGGCTAAAGTGGGTGCTATTTTGACAGAAACATGACGCCTTCGCGCAGCGAAGCCGCGTTCTTCGCTCCAGACCATGACGACCACCACTTTCCCGCACCCGCATGCCGATTCTTATTTTTTGCAAACCGATGTGGCCATTGTGGGTGGTGGCCCAGCAGGTTTGATGGCGGCCGAGGTTTTGTCCCAAGCTGGCGTGTCTGTGCATCTGTTTGATGCCATGCCCTCTGTGGGGCGGAAATTTTTGCTGGCGGGGCGAGGGGGCTTGAACCTGACGCATTCCGAGTCTTTTGACTTGTTCCAAACCCGTTTTGGTGCTCGTCAAAACGAGATTGCGACATGGCTCCAACACACTGATGCCCAAGGGGTTCGCGATTGGGCGAAAGGTTTGGGCGTGGAGACCTTTGTTGGAACATCCGGACGTGTCTTTCCGGTCGAAATGAAAGCAGCGCCTCTTTTGCGTGCCTGGTTGCGTCGCTTGCGCCACCCTGCTTGCGGCGTGCCTGTTCAATTTCACATGCGACACCACTGGCGTGGGTGGCAGGGTAATCGCTTGGTTTTTCACCGCCAAACCGATGCACAAACGGTGCAGGTGCAGGCCCAAGCCACCTTGTTGGCTCTGGGGGGGGCCAGTTGGCCACGTCTGGGGTCCGACGGCGCTTGGGTCCCTGTGGTGCAAAGTCAAGGTGTTGAGGTGGCAGATCTGCAGCCCGCCAACTGCGGTTTTGATGTGCTGGGCCGACAAGGACAAGGTTGGACCCCGTACTTTGTGGATAAATTTGCGGGTCATCCACTCAAATCGGTGGCATTGACGGTGCAGGGGCGCGGTGACGCATTGACGCCCGACCGGTTTTTGCGCCGAGGCGAGTTCGTCATCACCCAAACCGGCGTGGAGGGCAGTTTGGTTTATGCCGCATCGGCCATGCTGCGTGATGACCTGTTGGCCTGTGGGCAAGCCCGTTTCTTGTTGGATCTTTTGCCAGACAAAACTTTGGCGCAAGTCGAAAAAGAAGTCGCATGGCCGCGGGGCAGTCGCAGCCTGAGCAGTCACCTCAAAAGTCGCTTGGGCCTGGAAGGCGTCAAAATGGGCTTGATCCACGAACTTTGCCCGCCTGACGTGCTGCAACAGCCGGGCGCTTTGGCCGCTCACATCAAATCTTTGGCGGTGGGTTTGAAAAGTCCTAGGCCCGTGGCCGAGGCCATCAGCACCGCTGGCGGGGTCAAATGGTCATCTTTGGGAGATGATTTGCGGCTCAAAGCCCGACCCGATGTGTATTGCGCAGGGGAAATGCTGGACTGGGAGGCCCCCACGGGGGGTTATTTGCTGACCGCATGTTTGGCCAGTGGTGTTCAGGCGGCCCGTGGGATTTTGTTGAATTCGGTCACAAAAAAACACCAATGATGTATTCCAACCGGCTCTGAGCTGCGTTATGAAAGGGTGAATAACTTCATCCCAACAACGAGGTCGACATGACGCCAGCAGTTACCCAAGAATACCAGTGTGCCGTTGAAGAGGCAGCCAACGCCTTCATGAAAGTGATGGCTCTGCGGGGATTCAATGTGCGCGACTACCCCCAAAACTTTGTGGCCCAAATGGCCAAAAGCACCCGATTGGACTTCGAGGTCAGCCGTGCAGGGCCCCATGCCCATGCCGATGCATTGGTTTCTGAAGTGCTCAGCACAGCCCCATTGGCCCCCAAACTCGTGGCGGTCCCCAAAGACAATCACTTGGCATTTCCTTCCTTGCGCCGCCGTCTGGCCTAAAGCGCGTCCAGCACAGGCTCGCGTGCTACCGTGGGTCGATGGCTACAACGGTGGATTGCAAGCAGGTCGTCGCCCTCACAGAGCACAGACTTTGTTCAGCAGCTCAGCCCTCTGGGCGACGGGGGTACAGCCAGGCGATAGCATGGTGAGCATGCACTCTCCATTTCTCACCCGGCTGCTTGCTCCGCTCAGGTCTATAAGTAGGCAAGTACTCACATCTTTTGTGCCGGCCTTGTCGCTGTTGTTGGGCCTGTTCTCTTTTCCCGCCTTGGGGGCTACACAACAAGAATGGTTCATTGACCAAGCGCTCCTCACGGGAAAGTCCTTGCCGCGCCGCGTCGTGCTGCCCCATGTTTTAACGCCTGATGATTTTTCGCCTTCA
>CAITSG010000456.1 GCA_903894995.1 uncultured Burkholderiales bacterium | reverse complement strand
ACGCTCACGGTGTCGTGGGTCGATGAGGCAAAACGCAGCAGCTTGGACAGGCGGGCCTGGTTGCCAAAGTCTTCACCCAGGCCTTCTTTGAGCACCGCGCCGAACTCGGCGTAGAACTTGGAATATTGGCCGATTTTGGCTTTGTCTTCTTCCGACAGGACGTCTGTGACGTCGTCGGTCGCCTCAGGAGCCTTGTCGTGTTTCGCCAGGTCTTCCAGCATAGACAACACACGCTTGGTGCAGCCTTCGCGGATGGCTTTCACGTCGCGGCTTTCTTGCAGCAACTCGCGGCTCACATTCAAGGGCAGGTCGGCTGAGTCCACCACGCCCTTCACAAAGCGCAGGTAGCTGGGCATCAGCGCTTCGGCGTCGTCCATGATGAACACGCGCTTGACGTACAACTTGATGCCCGCCTTTTTGTCGCGGTTCCACAGGTCTTGCGGGGCCTTGCTTGGGATGTACAGCAGCTGGGTGTACTCGGTGCTACCTTCCACGCGGTTGTGGGTCCAGGTCAGCGGGGCTTCAAAGTCGCGGCTGATCTGTTTGTAGAAGTCGGCGTACTGCTCGTCGCTGATGTCTTTCTTGGAGCGGGTCCACAAGGCGCTGGCTTTGTTGATGGTTTCCCATTCGCCAGTCTTGACCATGCCACCGGGCTGGCGGCCACCTTCTTCGTTATTCGGCTCGATCAGCTCGCCGTCTTTCCACTCTTCCTTTTCCATCAAGATGGGCAGGCTGATGTGGTCAGAGTATTTGCCGACGATTTCTTTCAGCTTCCAGGTGTTGGCGTAGTCCAGCGCTTCTTCGCGCAGGTGCAAGATCACGCTGGTGCCGCGTTCGGCGCGGTTGATGGTCTCGACCTCAAAGTCGCCCGTGCCACCGCTGATCCAGCGCACGCCTTCGGCAGGTGTTGCGCCTGCGCGGCGGGTTTCGACGGTGATCTTGTCGGCCACGATGAAGCCCGAATAAAAGCCCACACCGAACTGACCAATCAGCTGCGCGTCTGATTTTTGGTCGCCGCTCAGCTTGCTCACGAAGTCTTTGGTACCGCTCTTGGCAATCGTGCCCAAGTGGTCGATGGCTTCTTGCGCCGTCATGCCGATGCCGTTGTCGGTGATGGTCAGCGTCTTGGCGGTTTTGTCGAAAGACAAACGCACTTGCAACTCGGGCGCGTCTTCGTACAAAGCGGTGTTGTTCAGCGCTTCAAAGCGCAGCTTGTCGCAGGCGTCTGAGGCGTTGGAGATCAGCTCGCGCAAGAAAATTTCTTGGTTGGAATACAGAGAGTGGGTGACCAAGTGCAGCAGTTGCGCGACTTCGGCCTGAAAGGCATGGGTTTGTTTGCTCATAGCGGTTTAAAAAGAAAAAAAAGTGAAAGATCAAATAGCCAAAACTTTCTAGATTTTGGGGCAATGGTCATGAATTCAAGCCTCTGAGTTCATCATTTCCTTTGTGCATTGACTTCGGGCGATGGTCAGGAGGGCTGACCGTCTAGACCTTGCTGAGTGCAGCTATCAATGCTTCGAGTGCCGGGTTCTTGGGGCGTGCGGCTTCAAGTGTTGCCAACGGGAAATACTTCTCGTAATACCGTCCGTCCGTTGGTTCGCCCGGGGCCTGTTTTTGTAGCTCGCTTTTGCACGCAGCTGTCACAGCTGGCGCTTTCTTACCCAGAATAGACAACAAAGTGGCATCAATGGCAGGGGTGGAAAAGATGAGTCCTATTTTTTGTGCCCGTAACCATTTTTCTTGTGCAGGCAGCAGTGCGATGTCCGTGTCCAGAACGGCAAAGCGACGGTCAAAATCTGCCGTCTGGGCAACGGATTTGATCTTGTCAATCATCCCTTGCGGGCCATACCCATGCGCATTTTTGATGCTGACGGACAAGGGCATGCCCCGTTGGTAGTACAGACGTTTGAGGTGCGCAGCAAAAGCCTCTTCAGTTTCACCCTCGACCACGATCAACACGGTGGTATTGGTTTTGCGGAGCGTGCGTTTCACCATGTCTGCGACTTACAGCACGGGCATAGCGCCGTAAGTGCCCGCCATGTACTTGGCATAGAAGTTGTCATCGGCACGCACGCCTTCCATGTCGCACAGGCGCCAAGCCTCGCTGCGGCAGCGTTCATTTTTTTCAACCAGCATGATCTGCCCCTTTTTCAGCAAGTTCAGGGTCTCCATAGAGTGGCAGGTAAAGATCAGCTGCGCATGGTGCGGGTTGCTCTTGTGGCTGATGAAGAGGTTCAGTATCGGCTCCAGCATGAGTGGGTGCAAGTCAGCCTCCAGCTCGTCAAAGAGGACCGTGCCGCCTTCAGCAAGTATGGGCAGCAGACCCGCCAGCAACACAAATGCCGCTTGCGTGCCGCTGGACTCGGCAAACATGGGCAGCTTCATTTCCCGGTCGCCATCGCTGTGAATGCCGAAAGGCACCAACACTTCTTCTTCCTTGCCATCGCGCACCGCATGCATCGTTTCCATGCGCACATCGCTCAGGCCAAAGTCCCATTGCTGGAGCAAGGCAGCCATGCGCTGACGCTGCGGGTCGTTGTTGGCAAAAAATTGGGCAGCCAACAGCACATCCGGTGTGCCGTTGAAGGCCTGGCGACCCACCGCATCCACATTGCTGTGACGGCGACCCAACACTTTGATGATGTCGCGGGCTGTGTCCACACCATACTGCTGTGCCGTAGAAATCAGAGAGGCCAATGGTTTGACTTTTTCGGCCTGCTTTTGGGGCAGACCAAAGCCACGCTGCACGATGGACTCCGTGCCCGTCTCCGGGTTCCACTGACGGTTGAACAGTTCGCTGAAGGTTCGGCTGGTTTTGAGCCGCAGGGATTCGGACACCACACGTTCTTTGTTCAGTGCCAATGCATAGCGGTAAAGCTTGCCATGGGCTTCAAACTCCAGCTCGAAATGGCTGGTGTCGCTGGACTCAAAGGCGTGCGGCTTGACGGCCAGGCTTTGGCTTGACTCCATGAAAAAGGATTTGGTCATGAACCCGCACACAAAGTCGAGCGCTTTGATGACATTGGTCTTGCCTGCGCCGTTGGCACCCACTACGCCCAGTAACTTGCTCAAGTGGCGGTCCGTGGCCGCAGATGCAAAGCTGCTGTCAGAACCGTTTGCCCGCGCATCCAAAACGAAAGAAACCTCTGTTTCGTCGGCGAAGGAAAAGAAGTTGGAGAAGTGAAGAGAGTGGATCAACTTGGTTGCTCGCGTATTTTGAACAAAATTTTGTTGATTATGCAATTAAAAATGCATTTTATGGCCGGATAATGATTATCAAAGACGGATCAATTTTTCTTTGAATCGGTGTTTGCGAGTGCATCAGATGTCTAAGATGGCGTCAATTCAAGTCACCGAGGAATTTCATGAACACCGCGACACTGTCTTCATCGATCTCATCTCACGCCTGCGCAGTGGATTTGGCCACGCGTGTTTTGGGCTCGCACGAAGCGGCAGAAAGATGGTTGTCGCAAAAGTCCTTGGCGCTTGACGGTGAAAGACCGCTCGATTTGCTGACCAGCCCCTCTGGCACAGAGGCCATCCAAGACTTGCTGACCCGCATTGAATGTGGGGTTTACGCGTGACCCCATTGCGCGCTGCTTTGGAAACACAAGGCAAACCCATGCCTTAGGATGCCTGTCAATCTTGGCATTCACGCGTGCAGTCATTGCAGGCGGCTGGGGGACTCAGACCGGGCGCGCTCAGTGCAGGCATGCAGAAATTTGGCGCTGATTTGCTGGACCAGCACCCCTTTGTCCTGATCCCCTGCGTGATCAGCGTCGTGGCCAGTGCCAAAGCGCACATCGAGTGCGTGCGCGACGAGGCTTTTGGGCTTGACGGGCGGTTGAACAATGCGCTTGATTGATTCTCGCCTGAGAAGTTTGCTGTGTCCTTCACCTGTAGGAGCGGCGCCCTCGCCGCGATCAACCCCCGCAGACCAACACCGATCGCCCAAGGGCGGGGCTCCCACAAATATCGAAGTACATCCAACATTCACCAAGCGCCTGGTCATCGTTTCATCGTGGAAAGGGCCAAATCAATGGGTGGTGACCGAAAAGGTTCTGTCAATGGGGTCTCGGTACTCTTTCGAGTGCGCGTTACGGGCAATGCCTTGCAAGGCTTGGAGTTGGGCTTGTGAAACAACGACCTTTGCCTGCGCATCGGTAGCGGTGTGCGGAACAACTGTTGTGCGCGCTGCTTTGCCAGTCCTCATTTGGCGCACAGACTTTAGCAAGTCATTGCGGAACTGCGCCATTTCTGTGTCGATGGGTTTGTTCATGGGTGTACTCAGGGTCACAGGGTGACTTCAAATTGTGGGGTTCGCTATGTCGGGGCTAAAGCCACTGACCTGCGAAAAACCAGTGCTCTGTCGGTATGTCGGCGGCTTTGACTCCGACATGGCGTTCTTGATCATGAATCCAAGCATCATCAAAATGTTTCATTAGGTCCCAAATATCGCCAGGTGCCCGCCGGCATTTGCCCCAGCTGCACACCGCCCATGCGGATGCGTTTGAGGCCCACCACTTTCAAGCCCACTTGTTCGCACATGCGGCGAATCTGGCGCTTTTTGCCTTCGGTCAGCACAAAGCGCAATTGCTCGGGGTTTTGCCAGTCCACCTTGGCGGGTTTGAGGGGTTTGCCGTCCAGGCTCAGGCCGTGGCGCAGGCGCTCGAGCAGCGCCTTGGGGAACACGGCTTGCACGTTGGCGCTGACCCGGTCAAAGTCGCCAATCACGGTGAGTGGGTTGGCTTTGCCGCCATAGGTGGCCGATGCGGCGGTGGCGGCGGCGGTGTTTTCGTGGCCGGTGTAGGCCACGCGCACCAGGTACTCTTTTTCCATCTCCGAGTCTTCGCCGATCAGCTGACGGGCCACGCGGCCGTCTTGTGTCAGCACCAGCAAGCCGGTCGAGTCGATGTCCAGGCGTCCGGCCGGGGCCAGGCCGCGCAGGTGCGGCGGGGTGAAGCGCAGCTTGGACGGGTCGCCGCCCCAGTGGCTGCGCGGGTTGATCAGGGTGATGGCCGGTTCGTGCCCGTCTTCGGCCTGGCCGCTCACATAGCCCATGGGCTTGTGCAAAAGAATAGTCACTTGCCGGTCTTGCTGTTGCTCTGCGGCTTTGTCGATGGTGATGCGGTCAGACAGGGTGACCTGCTGGCCCATGCTGGCGGGCAGGCCATTGACCTTGACCCAGCCTTGTTCAATCCACGCGTCGGCTTCGCGGCGCGAGCACATGCGCAGCTCGGCCATGCGTTTGTTCAGGCGCGAGGTGCCGCTGGGGGCAGCCGTTTCGCCTTTGCCTTCGGGGCGAGGGGCGCGTTGGAAAGCGGGGGGCTGGGTCATGGGTGAGCTGGGTCAAAAAAGGGCCAATGCGGCAGGGTGCTCATTGTCCCTTTTTTAACAGCACCCATTCAGGGGCTGTATGCGAAAAAGTGTGCCAGGTCCTTGAGTTGCGCATCGTTGATGCCGTACAGCGCTGCAGCCATGACGGTGTCGCGGCCGGGGCCGGGTTTGTCTCGGTATTCTTTCATCACGTCGCGCAAAAACTGCTCTTGCTGGCTGGCCAGGCGCGGCACTTGGTCGCGGCCTTGGTGGGCGGGCAGGTGGCAGGTGCCGCACAGGGCCGCCTTGGCCAATTCTTTGCCACGCTGAAAGCTTTGGGCATCGACCGGTCCTTTGGCGATGGCCGGGGCCGGTTGTGCAGAAAAGTAACGGGCGAGCGCGGTCAATTCGGCGTCGGGCACGCCATCGAGCGAGCCTTTCATGGCCGGCACATCACGCAGGCCTTCACGGATCAACACCAGCTGGTTTTCAATGAAAACCCGGGGCTGGGCTGCCAAGGACGGGATCGTCGGGATTTGCGACACCCCCCCCGGGCCATGGCAAGCCATGCATTGGGCGGCGCGTTCGGGGGCTTTGATGCTGGCGTTGACCTGGGCTGTGCCTGAAACGGCTGGCGCAGCGGTTTGCGCCAACACGGTCCAGCCAGAGCCCAGCATCAGGGCGGCTGTCGCCAGCGCCCTGATGTTCAACCGACCATTACTTGGCATACGAGATGCGGTAGATGGCACCCAATTGCTCGTCCGACACCAGCAGGGCGCCATCGGGCATTTGCAGCATGTAAGTGGGGCGGCCCCAGAAGCTGTTGTCGCTGTCGTCCTTGAAGCCGGTCAGGAAGGGCGTGACCTGGGCAGCTTTGCCTTCGGCATCGGTTTTGACCATGGCCACGTCAAAGCCGAATTTTTGGGTGCGGTTCCAAGAGCCTTTGCGGGCCACGAACAGCGCATTTTTGTACTCGGCAGGGAACATGTTGCCGGTGTAAAAATGCACGCCCATCACGGCAGCATGGGGTCCCATGGTGGTCACGGGCAGGGTCACGCCATCACAAGGCTTGTCTTTTTTGACGTCGCGATCGGCCACAGCATTGGCATGGCAATAGGGAAAGCCGAAGTTCAAGCCGGTTTTGGGCATGCGGTTGAGTTCGTCTTCTGGACCGTTGTCACCCATCCAGTCACGGCCGTGGTCGCTGAACCACAGTTCTTTGGTCACAGGGTGCCAGTCAAAGCCCACGGTGTTGCGCACGCCCGTGGCCACCACTTCCATGCCCGAGCCGTCGGCGTTGTAGCGGCGAATCTGAGCGTATTCAGCGCCAGGCTCGCAGATGTTGCAAGGTGCACCAAAGGGCACGTACAACTTGCCATCCGGACCAAAGCTGAGGTACTTCCAGTTGTGGTGTTGCAGCGGGGGCAGCTTGAAAGCGGCGGTCATGTCCACCGGTTGCGCGTTGGGGTTGGCTTCGATGCCGTCGTAACGCAGCACCTTGTCAATGCCCATGACATACAGGTTGCCCTTGTGCATGGTGACCGCAGGTTGGTTCAGCTTGTCGACCAGCACGCGGCTGGTGCGTTCTTGGCCGTTGTCGCTGATTTCATAAACCCGGCCCAGGCCGCGTGTGCCGGCGTAAATCTTGCCGCTTTCGCCACGGCTCATGGCACGCACGCCAGGGGTGCCTGTGGACCAGATTTCGATCTTGAAGCCTGGTGGCAGTTTGAGTTTGTTCAGGGGAATGTCAGCCGCAGGGGTGACGGTGAGTTTGCCCGCCAAGGGGGCCAGGGTGGAATTGGCCATGTCGGCCCCCATGCCTTGTTTCCAGGCGGGTGGTGGGGCGGCAGCTGGGGTTTGGGCGATGGCATGACCCAGGCCGAGCGTCAGCACAGCGGCGCAGGTCGCGATTTTCTTGAACATGAGAGGTCTCCAAAAAGTGGGTGAGTTGTCCGCGCTGAAGCGTAGCGGCGGCCTTTGCGGTCAAACACAGGGTTAGTCCCAGTGACGGGGCTGTTTGCGTCACGCACATGACTCAAGTCAAGACCCAGGGGGTTCAAAACTGCGCGGTGCGCAGTCCGTGCAGGTCCAAAATTCGCAAACCACCGTATTCCACCCGAATGAGTTGCCGAGCCTCCAGCACGCGCAGGGCCTCGTTCACACGTTGGCGCGACAAGCCCACCAGATAAGCCAGCTCTTGTTGGGTGATGCGCAGCACCTCACCCACACCCGAAAACAGCACGGGGTTGAACAAGGCCGCCAGGTGGCGGGCCAGACGCAGTTCTGGGTTGTTCATGCGGTCCAGCTCGCGGGCGGCAATGAACTGGCCCAGACGCTCGTTGAGCTGGTTCATGATGAAGCGGTTGAAACCCAAGGAGTGGTCAATCAACCAATGAAACGTGTCCACGGGGAGGCCCGCCACCACGCTGGGGCGCAGGGCCTGGATGTTGTAGCGGTAGATCTCGCGCTTGAGTGCGGTGCCCTCA
Source organism: uncultured Burkholderiales bacterium (assembly GCA_903894995.1). Taxonomy (GTDB): domain Bacteria; phylum Pseudomonadota; class Gammaproteobacteria; order Burkholderiales; family Burkholderiaceae_C; genus Limnohabitans_A. Next base: position 3,299 of record CAITSG010000456.1, on the reverse strand, counting down.
CCAAACCAGCCACCCGGGGGGACGCCTGTGAAAGTCATGGTTTGGCCACTCTCGTTGTCGCTGCTCATTTTGAGCAAGCCTGAAATCACACCAAACCAATAAGTGACGGGCTTGCCCACTTTGCACACCAAATCACCGGTTTGGGGGTCGCTGACCACCAATTGCGGAACAATTTTGAACTGCTCCTCTTGGGTGAGCAGGCTCAACCACGGCACCTCGTGCAGTTCGGCTGAAGTGGGGGCACGGCGGCGCTGGTGAAGGGTGGTTTCTTTGGGCATGTTGAACGAGGTGTTGTCAGTCCATGGTCAGATGAGCTAGGGGTCTTCCCTAAATTGTCGTCCAAACGACAACTTGACGTCAAATGAATGCCTAATATCCGATCCAGTTCAGTCGCATTGCGTCCAATGCACCGTTTTTGGAGACAGGTCAGGTCATGCAAACAACGTTTCCCCGTTTGATGCTCAAGCACGCTGCCGAGCGCCCCACAGCGCCCGCATTGCGCGAGAAGGAATATGGCATTTGGCAGGCCACCAGCTGGGCTGCCTTGTCGCAACTGGTCCAGGCCATTGCCTGCGGTCTGCACCAGGCGGGTTTGCAGCGAGGCGAGCACCTGATTGTGGTGGGTGCCAACCGCCCGCGTTTGTACGCCACCATGCTGGCCGCCCAGTCGCTGGGTGCGATTCCAGTTCCGCTGTACCAAGATGCCGCTGCGGCCGAATGCGTGTTTCCCATCACCAACGCCGAAGTGCGCTTTGCCGTGGTGGAAGACCAGGAGCAGGTCGACAAAATGCTGGAAGTGCGTGAGCAATGCCCGCAGCTGACGCACATTTTTTACGACGATCCACGCGGCTTGCGCAAGTACACCGAAGACGGTTTGGGCTCGCTTGAAGAGCTGATCGCAGCCGGTGGCGTGTTTGCCCAGCAGCACCCTCAGTTTTATGCGCAAGAGGTGGACAAAGCCGAGCACACCGACGTGGCGGCCATGTTTTTCACATCGGGCACCACGGGCAACCCCAAGGGTGTGGTGCACACCCACAGCTCCCTGATCGACCGCGCCGACGCTGGCGCTGAATTCGACAAGCTGACCAGCGCCGAAGATGTGTTGGCCTACATGCCGCCCGCTTGGATTGGTCAGAACATCTTCAGCTACGCACAGTGGTTGGTGTGTGGCTACGTGGTCAACTGCCCCGAGTCGGCAGCTACCGTGACCATCGACCTGAAAGAAATTGGCCCGACCTATTACTTCGCGCCGCCCCGTGTGTTCGAGGGCATGCTGACCAGCGTGATGATTCGCATGGAAGACGCGGGTAGCCTCAAGCGCAAGCTGTTCCACTATTTCATGGGTGTGGCCAAAAAAGTGGGTCCTGCCTTGATGGACGGCCAGTCGGTCGGCCTGATGGACCGTCTCGTCTATGGCTTGGGCAACCTGATGGTGTATGGCCCTTTGCGCAACAACATGGGTTTCAGCCGCGTGCGTGTGGCCTACACCGCAGGCGAGGCGATTGGCCCCGATTTGTTCACCTTTTTCCGCTCGATCGGCGTGAACATCAAGCAGCTCTACGGCTCGACCGAGACCGCTGTGTTCGTGTGCCTGCAGCCCGACAACCAAGCGCGTGCCGACACCGTGGGTGTGCCGTGCAAGGGGGTTGAAATCAAGGTGGCTGACAACGGCGAAATTTTGGTCAAGTCGCCGGGTTTGCTCAAGGGTTACTACAAAAACCAAAAGGCCACCGACGAAGTGTTGACCGCCGACGGTTGGTACCACACCAGTGACGCGGGCTTCATCGACAACCACGGTCACCTGAAGATCATCGACCGCGTGAAAGACGTGGGCCGCATTCAGGGCGGTGCCAACGATGGCGCCATGTTTGCGCCCAAGTACGTCGAGAACAAGCTCAAGTTCTTCCCGCACATCAAAGAGGTGGTGGCCTATGGCGACCAGCGCGAAAAAGTGTGTGTGATGCTCAACATCGACTTTGACGCCGTGGGCAACTGGGCCGAGCGCCGCAACTTGCCTTATGCCGGTTACACCGACCTGGCGCAAAAGCCCGAGGTGTACCAACTGATCAAAGAATGCGTGGAAAAGGTCAACGCCGACCTGGCCGAAGACACTTTGCTGGCCGGCAGCCAGGTTTCACGGTTTTTGGTCTTGCACAAAGAGCTGGACGCCGACGACGGTGAACTCACCCGCACCAACAAGGTCCGCCGGGGCTTTATTGCCGACAAATACAAACCGTTGGTGGATGGCCTGTACGAGGGCAAAGCCGAGCAATTCATCGAGACAGTGGTCAAGTTCGAAGATGGCCGCACCGGCAGCGTCAGCGCCATGCTCAAGATTTCCGACGCCAAAACATTCACACCCGTGAAGGCAGCAGCATGACCAAGAAAATCGGCGACGTCATTTTGGACGTCAACAACATCAGTTTGCGTTTCGGCGGCGTGAAGGCGTTGACCGACATCTCGTTCAACGTGCGCGAGCACGAGGTGCGCGCCATCATTGGCCCCAACGGCGCGGGCAAGAGCTCGATGCTCAACTGCATCAACGGGGTGTACACCCCGCAAGAGGGCAGCATCACCTTCCGTGGTCAAAAGTTTGACCACATGAACAGCCGCCAAGTGGCCGAGATGGGCATTGCCCGCACCTTCCAAAACTTGGCCTTGTTCAAGGGCATGAGCGTGATCGACAACATCATGACCGGCCGTAACCTGCACATCAAGAGCAACTTGTTCTTGCAGGCTTTGCGCATCGGCCCCGCCCAGCGCGAAGAAGAAAAGAACCGCGAATTTGTCGAGCACATCATCGACTTCCTGGAGATCCAGGCCTTTCGCAAAACACCTGTGGGCCAGCTGCCTTATGGCTTGCAAAAGCGGGTCGACTTGGGCCGCGCCTTGGCCATGGAGCCCAAGGTGCTTTTGCTCGACGAACCCATGGCCGGCATGAACATGGAAGAAAAGCAGGACATGTGCCGCTTCATTCTGGATGTGAACGACGAGTTTGGCACCACCATCGTGTTGATCGAGCACGACATGGGTGTGGTGATGGACATCTCGGACCGCGTGGTGGTGCTGGACTACGGCAAAAAAATCGGTGACGGAACGCCTGAAGAAGTGCGCAACAACGAAGACGTGATCAGTGCCTATCTGGGCACGAGCCACTAAGGAGAACAAGACATGGCATTTTTTCTGGAAGCTCTGTTGGGTGGTCTGATGGCCGGCATGCTCTATGCGCTGGTGGCCCTCGGTTTTGTGCTGATTTTTAAGGCCTCGGGCGTGTTCAACTTCGCGCAAGGCGCGATGGT
>CAITSG010000455.1 GCA_903894995.1 uncultured Burkholderiales bacterium | reverse complement strand
GTAGTGACAAGTTCAACAAAGTGTTGGACTTAAACCCAATGAAAGAATTCTGATCATGAACAAGCTGCTCGCCACCCTCGTTGCCGGTTTCTTTGCTGCCGGTGCCTTTGCTCAAGCGCCCGCCTTGCCTGCGACAGCTGCCGCAGCACCTGTCGCGACTGCAGCCAAAGCCGCAACTGCTGTTACAGCACCTGCCGCAGCCGCGACCGCAGCCAAAGCTTCAACAGCTGCCGCAGCACCTGCTGCTGCCGCCACTGCGACTGCAACCAAAGCCGCAACTGCTGTCGCAGCACCTGCCGCAGCCGTGACCGCAGTCAAAGCCGAGGTCAAAGATGTCAAGGGCGATGTCAAAGCTGATGTGAATGCCACTGCAAAAGACAAGGCCGAGAGTCAAGCCAAAGCCAAAGCCGAAAAGAAAGCGGCCAAAGCCGCTGCCAAGGCACAAACCAAGGCAGATGCCAAAGTAGCTGCTGTCAAGTGATGGCAGGGGACCCGCGTTCACGCTGAGTCCCTGACCGTGTTGAAAAAAAACCAGCGTGATGCTGGTTTTTTTTCGTCTGGCTTTGCTCTGATCTACAGGCGTCCAGCAGCCACGCTTGAAGTGGCGCTGATTCTCCACAGTATCCAGCTCAGATCGGGTTGGCAGTGTGCAGCGGCCTTTACACTTGCGCACCATGCCTTCATCGAAAACATCACGCCCATCGACCCACGCCGCAGCTTCCAAACCTGCAGCCCGAAAACCTGTCCCCAAAACCCCCAAAGGCCCGCCCTCGCACGAAATCCGCATCATCGGCGGCCAGTGGCGGCGAACGCGCCTGAAGGTGCTGGAAAAGCCGGGCCTGCGGCCCACGCCTGACCGGGTGCGCGAGACGCTGTTCAACTGGCTGGGCCAGGACCTGACGGGCTGGCGCTGCGTGGACGCTTTTGCGGGCACGGGCGTGCTGGGCCTGGAGGCTGCATCGCGCGGTGCAGCCCATGTGCTGATGGTCGAGCAAGACGCGGTATTGGTGCGCGATTTGCAAGACAACACCACCCGCCTGAAAGCCAGCATGGTGAGCGTGCAGCGCGGCGACGCGGTGAGCACTTTGGGCCGTTTGCCTGTGGGCAGTGTGGACTTGGTGTTCATCGATCCGCCCTTTGACGGCCCCTGGTTTGAGCCCGCGCTCAAAGCGGCGGCCCGTGCCGTGCCCGTGGGCGGCTGGATTTATTTGGAAGCGCCCGTGGCTTGGCCCACCGAGGCATTAACGGCCTTGGGACTGCAGTGCGAACGCCACCTCAAAGCGGGCGCTGTGCATGCGCATTTGTTGCAACGGAACAAGCCCGAATCTGTACCATGCCCAAAGACATCGCCAGCGAAGGAAACACACCATGAGCCAATCTGACAACACCGCTGTGACCGCTGTTTACTCCGGCACCTTTGACCCGCTGACCTTGGGCCATGAAGACGCAATCCGCCGCGCCGCACAGATGTTTGACCAGGTCATCATCGCCGTGGCCAGGGCGCACCACAAAAACACAATGTTCAATCTCGACGAGCGGTTGGCGTTGGCGCAGGCTGCGTTGGCCGATTGCCCGAATGTGAAGGCGATGCCCTTTGAAGGTTTGATCGTGGAATTTGTGCGCACGCAAAACGCCCAGGTGATCGTGCGTGGCCTGCGCTCGGTGACCGATTACGACTACGAAACGCAAATGTCCGGCATGAACCGCCACCTGGCACCGGAAGTGGACACCGTGTTTTTGCACACCAGCGCCCATGTGCAGCACATCAGCAGCACGCTGGTGCGCGAAATTGCCAAATTGGGCGGTGATGTCTCGGGCCTGGTGTCGGCACCCGTGCTCAACGCCTTGCAGGGCAAGGTTGCGACCAAGCATTGACGCTCACCTGAAAACCATCGCGCACGGGGTGCGCTCCCACAAAAACCATGCTGTTGTGTGATGTGAGAGCCCACCCTGTGGGCAATGAGGCCTGTTGTGTGTTGTGGGAGCCCACCCTGTGGGCGATGGGCGTGGCACACGCCCCAAAGATTTCGCCCACAGGGGTGGGCTACAAATTCAAATGTCCGCGCCTTCCACCAAAAAGCGCACCCGCTTTTGCCCCTGCCACTCGTCGGCGTCGAGCCGGTAAGCCAGTTTGACCCGCGCAGGCAGCGGCTCGGTCCGGCCAAACCAGATGCCGTCCACCGGCTGGCCTTGGTGCTTCATCTTGAGCGACAGGTGTTTTTCACCCACCAAGCGCTGCGACACGATCTCGATCTCTTCACAAAAGACGGGTGGCGCAAAGCCTTGGCCCCAGACCTCGTGGTGAAGCATCTCTACCAGGTCCACCCGGCGGTAT
>CAITSG010000454.1 GCA_903894995.1 uncultured Burkholderiales bacterium | reverse complement strand
GGGTGGATCAACGTGCAGGCAGCATGCGGCGCAGCGTGTCGTCTTTGTAAAAAAAGTGGTGAAACAGGGCGGCTGCCGCATGGCCTGCGATCAGCAGCAACCAACCGATGTTCAGGGCTTCGTGCAACTCGGCCAGGCTCTTGCCCAGCGCTTTGTCTTTGCCGATCAGGTCAGGAATGGGCAGCACGCCAAACCAGATGGTTTGAAACCCCTTGGCCGAACTCATCAGCCAGCCGCTCAAAGGGATGGCGATCATCAGCGCGTACAGCAAAAAATGGCCAGCGTGCGCCGCCCATTGCATGGGGCGGGACAGGCTGTCTGCCAGCGACGGAGGGCGGTGCATGATGCGCCAGGCCAGTCGCAGCCAAACCAGAGCGAACACGCTCACGCCGGCCCATTTGTGCCACGCGTAGTACTGCAATTTCTCGGGCGACAGCGGCAGGTCGCTCATGTAAAAGCCCAGGGCCAACAGGCCAAAAATCATCAGGGCCATCAGCCAATGCAGGCTTTTGGCGGTGCCGGTGTAGTGTGTGTTCATGGGGTGTTTCTGGTGTGTTCAGTGGAATGTGTAGCCGTCCATGGCGATCACATGGTCACTGATACCCCGGAAAAACGCTTCTGGCTGTGCGTCAGCGCCCGCAGCACCCAATGCGGTGAACAGCGGCAACAGGTGTTCGTCGCTGGGGTGGGCGCGTTGCCCCGAGGCTTGTTGCCGGTAGGCCAGCAGGCCAGTCACATCCCGCTGAACCATGTGGGTGTGAATCCAATCGGCAAAGGCCTGCACATAGTCAGGCGCAGTGCCACCGTTCATGCGCAAGCCCATCAGGTCATGCAGGTTGTGCGTGATGTTGCCCGAGGCCAGCACCAAGATGCCTTGTCGCGCCAAACCGGCCAGCGCCTGGCCTACGCGGTAGGCGTGATCGGGGCCCAAGTGGCTTTGCACCGACAGCGGCACCACCGGCACGTCGGCGTCAGGGAACATCTGACGCAGCGGAATCCAGGCACCGTGGTCCAGGCCGCGCCCGGGGTCTTGTGCCACCGGCAAGCCCGCCGCTTGCAGCGCGGTCACCACCTGGGCGGCCACTTCGGGGCAGCCGGTGGCGGGGTATTGCATCTCGTACAGCCGAGGGTCAAAACCGCCAAAGTCGTGGATGGTTTCGGGCCGGGTGGCAAAGCCCACGGTGGGCACGGCGGTTTCCCAATGCGGGCTGACCACCACGATGGCGCGAGGCGTGCCCAGCTGTGCCGCAACCTGTGTCATGGCTGCGCCCGCTGCACCGGGATGCAGGGCAAACATGGGTGAGCCGTGGGGCACAAACAGGACAGAGCGCGGTGCAGGCATGGTGATGGGGTCCGGCAAGATACAAAAAAACGGTGGCATCCAAACAGCTGGGCTGCTGCGGATGGCTTGAACTTTAGGCGCTTCAGGCGCATTGAGAAAGTGGCAAATCTTCAAATCTTTGTTGCATTAAATGCAACAAATGGCCGCTTCTCCGGCGTGGCCTTGGGCAGTGGCATCGATGATGTGCTGATGCTCGGCCAGGGTGAGCGACTCGGCACCGGGGACGGGGACGATGCTGTGGCCACAAGCGCTGGCACGGCCAACCGGGGCTTCAACGATGGCAGGATAAATCGGATTGCCGCTGATCCAAGCAATTTCGCGGTGAAACGCCATACCGCGCCGGTACAAGGGTACGCCGGGTAGAGGCCATGCGTACTTCAGGTGATGCGCTGGATGCTGTCGGCGATTTCCTGGCGGTCAAAAATCTTTTTCCAGTCGTCGCGCATCAGCCGCGGTTTGCCGAAGGTGATGGCCTTGTTGCAGGCATCCGAGAACTGTCCGGGAATTTGCTTGAAGATGACCGCCGACAGGATGGTCATGTGTCCGAGCAGAAAGTCACGGGCTGCATCGGCGGGCACGCCACGGGCGACCACTTCGTCCATGGCTTCTCGCATGACATCGAGCAGCGTGGCACACACCGTCTCGGACAGACCCGGCTCGAGCAAGGCCATTTGCTCGACTGTCACACGGTACGAACGTTCAATGGGCTGGTAAATCAGTTGGGCGATCGACTCACCCAGGGCATACGCCTCTTCGGGGCCTTGCATGAGCGCGTTGACGATCGATTGTGGTGCGCGCAGGCCCCCGAAATAGTCGGGTGCCCCGGCCACATGCACCTGCGGGTTGAAGATGTTGGGGTGGCAGGGGTGTGTGACGAAATACGCCAGATCGTCGCGTTCGGGCAGGTGGCCCGCGAAGGGCGCTGCGGCATCGAGCGTGATCACCAGGGTGCCCGAGGCCAGTTGGGGCGAAATGTCGGCCGCGATGCGGCCGATCAGGGTGTCGGGCACGGCCAGGATCACAGCGTCAACGCCTTGCAATGCCTCAGCGAGGCTGCAGCAATGGATGCCCAGTTCGTCCTTGAGCCGTTGCTGCCCGGCAGCGCTGACTTCGACGTGGCGCACTTCGAAGGGTGAGCCTTGAAGGTTTTTGGCGAGTCGAGCGCCCATTTTGCCGCCAGCTCCCAGCAGTGCAATAGAAGTCATGTGTCGTTCCTGAAATGGGTGTGGATGGGGGATTGCCAATGGGCTCTTTGGTCTGATGGTAAGTCGAGTTGACCTCATGAAAACATAGAGACTTACCCCCGCCCCGACCCGTCCCGCGCTACGCTAGCGCAGGGCCCAAAAATTGTTGCAAAATCAGCAACAATGGACAAGCTCAATGCGATGCAAACTTTTGTGCGGGTGGCCGAAGCGGGCAGCTTCACCGCCGTGGCCGACCAGCTGCAGGTGGCCCGCTCGGTGGTCACGCGCCAGATCGCGGCGCTGGAAAAGCAGCTTCGCGTCAAACTCATCACCCGCAGCACACGCAGCCTGACCCTCACGCCCGCAGGCGCGGCTTACCTCGAAAAGTGCCGCGTGATCCTGAACATGGTGGACGCCGCCGAGTCGAGTCTGGACGAAGAAAAAGCCGTGCCACGCGGTCGCATCCGCCTGGGCCTGCCGCTGAGCTTTGGCCTGCAGCGGCTCATGCCCGCCTTGCTTGCGTTCGCCAAAGCGCAGCCGCACATCGAGCTGCTGATGGACTTTTCGGACCAAAGGGCCAACCTGATCGAAGAGGGCATCGACCTGTCGATCCGCATCACCGCCGACCTGCAGCCCGGGGACATTGTGCGCAGC
>CAITSG010000453.1 GCA_903894995.1 uncultured Burkholderiales bacterium | reverse complement strand
TTCACCGACCTGATGGGTGACCAATTGGATGTGGGCATCGCCGATTTGGGCGGGGCAGCGGCTTTGATCAAGTCTGGCAAGCTCAAGGCACTGGCCGTGTCTGGTGAGAAAAGACACCCGGATTTTCCCAACGTGCCGACCTTCATTGACAGTGGTTTTCCTGAATATGTGAACTACTCTTGGACATCGTTTTATGTCAAGGCAGGCACACCTGAAGCCATCAAGAAAAAGCTCATCGAGGCCTTGGTCAAAGTCAGGGATTCTCGTGAAGGCATGGACTTCAACAAAGCTTCCGGTTCAGACAGCATGCCTTACTTTGGTGACTCGATGCTGAAATTCCAGCAAGACGAACTTGAACGGTTCACCCGCATTTCCAAAATGGCCGGTATGCAACCCGAATGAACGCCCCGGGCATGTCGATGTACAGACCCGATTTGCTGGCGGGCAAGCGCATCCTGATCACGGGCGGCGGCACGGGCTTGGGCAAAAGCATTGGCCAGCGCTATGTGGCTTTGGGTGCGGACTTGGTGATTTGTGGTCGACGCCCAGACGTGTTGAGCCAAACAGCCCAAGAGTTCAAGAGCGCCTTGGGTGTTGACATCGAGACGCATGTCTGTGACGTGCGGGATGCACAGGCGGTCCAAGCCATGATGGACGCCATCTGGGCCAAAGCGCCGCTGGATGTGTTGCTCAACAATGCGGCGGGCAATTTTTTGGCCCGAACTGAACGCCTGTCCACGCGTGCTTTTGATGCGGTGGTTGACATCGTACTCAAGGGCTCGGCCTACTGCACCATGGACGTGGGCCGCCGTTGGATCGAGGCCGGCCGACCAGGCACTGTCATGTCCATCCTGACCCAGTCGGCCCTGACCGGCATGCCCTTCACGGTGCCATCGGCCATGGCCAAGGCCGGTGCTTTGGCCATGATCAAAAGCCTGGCGGTCGAATGGGGGCCCTACGGCATTCGCACCGTGGGGGTGGTGCCAGGGCCCTTTCCGACCGAAGGGGCCTGGTCTCGCCTGATGCCCCAAGAACGCATTGGACAAGCGCCCATCGAAGATGGTGTGGCGCTTCGTCGCGTGGGTCAACACCACGAGTTGGCCGACCTGTGTGTGTACCTGATTTCTGAAAGTGCCGCCTTCATCACGGGAGAGGCCGTGACCATCGATGGCGGCCGAATGCTGCAAGGCGCTGCAGGCCCATCGGCCTTCAACATGCAGCAATGGCCAGACAGCACCTGGGACAGCCTCAAACCCAAGAAAAACTCAGCATGAACGACGCCAAGATGGACTTGTCTGATGGGCCTTTGACGGGCATTCGCATACTGGACCTGACCTCGGTTGTTTTGGGTCCTCTGGCGACACAAATTCTGGGCGATTACGGCGCAGAGGTGATCAAGGTCGAAAGCCTTGAAGGCGATTTGATGCGCGCCAACGGGGTGAACCTCTCGCCCAGCATGAGCTCCATTTATTTGGCCATCAACCGCAACAAACAATCCATGGCCTTGGACTTGAAGTCTGAGCAAGGCAAAGCCATTTTGCGGCGATTGATTCCACGGGTGGATGTGCTGGTGCACAACATGCGGGTGTCGGCCATTGAAAAACTCGGTTTTGGTTACGAAGCCGTGGCCCAAGCCAACCCGCAAATTGTCTATTGCGCGGCCACAGGTTTTGACCAAGATGGCCCCGACAAGGACCGCCCTGCTTTTGACGACATCATTCAGGCGGCTTGTGGCTTGGCCAGTGTCAACAGCCTTGGCCGTGACCGGCCCGACTATGTCTCGACTTTGGTGGCCGACAAAACCACGGGCATGGTTTTGGTCAATGCCGTTTTGGCCGCCTTGCTGGCCAAGTCGCGCAGCGGTCAGGGGCAATATGTGGAAGTGCCCATGTTAGAGACCATGGTGGCCTTCACACTGGCGGAGCACCTCGGGGGACTGACCCGCAACCCTGCCACTCAAAGCGCTGGATACAGCCGCGTGTTGGGCGGTGGACGTCAACCCAGTCCCACGCGCGATGGCTTCATTGCCATGCTGCCGTACACCAACCACCATTGGGAAAGTTTTTTCAAAGACGCTGGCCAAGAGGCATTGGGTCAGTCATTGGGGGTGAGCAACCGCGTCACACGCAATGCCAACATCAAAGGGCTGTACGCCGCTTTGCACCAAATCACTGCCACCAAAACCACGGCCGAATGGATTGAAATTTGCGACCGACTGGACATTCCGGCCACCCCGATCTACGCCATGGAGGACTTGCCTGCACACCCCCAATTGCAAGCCGTGGGCTTGTTTGAGGACACGGTCCACCCTGACGTTGGGGCCATCCGTTATGTGCGCCCTACCGTCAAATTTGCCAAAACACCGGCCAAGGTGCGCCATCAGGCACACCGTCTGGGCCAAGACACGCACGCCATTTTGTCCAAGTTGGGTTACAGCCCCGATCAAATCCAGGCACTGGCCGATCAAGGTGTCATTTTGAAAAGCGACTGACGACTCTCACCCCTCACACGACAGGACCACACCATGAGCACCACCCCCGATCTGAACATCACACACGACCAGCATGTGACCTTGGTGGAAATTTGCCGCCCACCCCACAATTTTTTCGACTTTGAGTTGATCCAGCAAATTGCCAATACCTTTGAAGCCCTGGATCAGAACCCGCAGTGTCGTGCCATTGTGCTGGCGTCGCAGGGCACGGCGTTTTGTGCAGGGGCCAATTTCAACAGCCCGGATGACAAAATCAGCCGCCCTGAAAATCCGGGCACCAATCCTCTGTACTTCGAAGCCATCCGGATTTTTTCTTGCCGCAAACCGATCGTGGCGGCCATTCAAGGCGCTGCTGTGGGTGGCGGACTCGGCTTGGCCTTGGTGGCCGATTTCCGCGTTGCCTGCCCCGAAGCCCGTTTCACGGCCAACTTCAACCGTCTTGGCTTTCATCCTGGCTTTGGTCTGTCGGTTACTTTGCCGCGACTGGTGGGGGTTCAAAAAGCCAATTTGCTGTTTTTCACGGGCAGGCGCATTGGGGGACAAGAAGCCCTGGACATGGGACTGGCCGATGTTCTGGTGGCCCAATCCGATGTCCGTGCCGAAGCCCTGAAACTCGCTCACGAAATCGCTGTGTCAGCCCCGCTGTCGGTTCAGTCCACACGGGCCACCCTCCGCCAGGGTTTGGTCGAGCAACTGCAGCAAGCCGTGGCGCATGAAAGTGCCGAGCAAAACTGGCAGTTCAAAACCGAAGATTTCAAAGAAGGCGTCAAAGCCATGACCGAACGCCGACCACCGCAGTTTCAGGCCCGTTGAATGGGTGGTTGCGCGGGTGCTTGCACAAGCCTACTCGCGTCGGCCTGTGCAACAAGGATGGTGAACATCCCTGTGGCTTGATCACCATTTGACTTTGCCGCTGCCCACATCCATCACCATGCGGGTGGACAAATACAGCCGTGGCGCGATCGAGTCGATGAAGATGTACTCGTCGTCGTTTGAGTGGGCTCCAAAGCCCCGGAGTCCAAAACTCTCGAGCACACCGCCTTTGGGGCGCAAGCCCGCAAAAGCGGCATCCGTTCCCCCACCGGTGGCACGCTCTTGCACCAGCAGGCTTTGGCCAATTTCCTGAAAAATACCCAAGGCGTGTTGCGCCATGACCCGCGAGGCCTGTGTGGCTTCAAAGGCCGGGCGGCTTCTGTAGAAGCTCAAATCGATTTGGGTGTCCGGAATCAACTTGTCCTTGATCGCTTCTTTCAGGCTGGCCTCCATCAAATCCAGGTCTTTGTTGGACAGCGATCGCACATCGGCAATGGCGCTGGCAGCAGCCGGAATCACATTGCGGACATCGCCACCGCGGGCCACAGTCCAATTGATCTTGAGCCCCTTGGCCGGGTCGCCAAAATTGCGGGTCTTGAGCATCTGGTGCGCCAATTCATACACAGCGTTGCGCCCGCCCTCGGGGTTGGCCCCGGCATGAGAGGCTTTGCCAGTGACTTTCATTTCCACAATGGCAATGCTGCTGGTGGCCAGGCGCACCATGTCTTTGTCCACGCCACCGCCTTCAAAGGACATCACCGCATCGTATTCCTCGCCCAATCGGACCAGCAAGTCGCTGGAGCCCGCCGAGCCCACTTCTTCATCGCCGTTGATGGCCACGGCCAGCTCGGCGTAATCGTCAAAACCCAAATCCTGCAGCATCTGCACGGTGTGCAAAATCAAGGCCACGCCCCCTTTGTCGTCCGAAATGGCCAAGCCATAAGCCCGGTTGCCATCAATGCGGAAAGGTTGTTTGGCCACCATGCCTTTCAAATAGACCGTGTCCATGTGGGCGATCATCAGCACTTTCTTTTGGCCCTTGCCTTTTTTGGTGCCCATCACCACCGAACCGAGCTTGGCCCCTTTGAGTTGGGGGTGGAAGTCTGGGGCCTGAGTGGGAATGGTTTTGACCTCCATGCCCAGTTGCTGCAAGCGCTGCCCAATCAACTGGCTGATTTTTTCAAGACCTTCCAGATCCCGGCTGCCCGACTCGATGGAGACCAGGGTTTTGAGGGTGTCCAGCAAGGCAGGCGTCTGGGCCTGGGCCATCGTTTGAACACGGGCCTTGGCGGGGTCGGTTGGGGTCTGTGCCCCAGCGGGCATCAGTGCCACGGCGCAGCAGCTGGCGGCCAAAAGCAGCTTGGCTGCGGGGCGGATGGAATGGCGAACCCAATGCGAAAGCACCATGACGATCTCCTCAGTGATGGATGAATTGGGCCATTTAACGACTTTGAATCAAGCCAGTCAGCAGCATGCGCGACAGCACCAGCTCAAGCGGGTCTGCTCAGCACGGGCCATTGCCAAGGTGACACGCGTGTGCTGCGGCCTTGCTAAGCTTGCAACCCACAGGAGAAAAACATGACACACAAAATCGCCATCATCGGGCTGGGCATCATGGGCCGCCGCATGTTGGAAAACGCTTTGCAACATCCCGCCTTTGAGGTGTGCGGCGTTTGGGACCCTTCGCCCACATCGGTGGCCAAAACGCTGGAGATGGCCCCAGGTGTGCACGTCGCAGCCAACGCGCAAGCCGCCA
>CAITSG010000452.1 GCA_903894995.1 uncultured Burkholderiales bacterium | reverse complement strand
GGTGTCGTGACAAGAATTGGTCATGGCTTGGAGGGTGTTGAGGGGATGGATGCCGGGTCAAGCCCGGCATGACAGTGGTTAGGCCGCTCTAAAGCTTGTCAGTGGGGTGGGCTGATCGAAAACTTGTCACCCCGGGCTTGACCCGGGGTCCATCTTCGAAGGATGTTCCCGCACAAAACGAGCAATACGTTCAGCCGCTTCCAAGCATTCGGGGGTTTCGGCTACCAGCGCCATGCGGATGCGGCCCTGGCCCGGGTTGCTGCCGTTGAAATCCCGCGCCAAGTAGCTACCGGGCAGAACCGTGACGCTTTCGGCCTCGTAAAGCGCTTGGGCAAATGCGGCGTCGTCGCCTTGCCAGCCCACAGGCACACCAGCCCACAGGTAAAAGCTGGCGTCGGGCAATGTCACATCCAGCACTTCGGCCAGCACAGGCGTGACCTGGGCGAACTTGGTGCGGTACTGGTTGCGGTTGTCCACCACATGGGCTTCGTCACCCCAAGCGGCCACGCTGGCTGCCTGCACCACCGGGCTCATGGCGCTGCCGTGGTAGGTGCGGTAGAGCAAGAATTGCTGGATGATGGCCGCATCACCGGCCACAAAGCCGCTGCGCAGACCCGGAACGTTGCTGCGCTTGGAGAGGCTGGTGAAGGCGATCAAGCGTTTGAAGTCGGCGCGGCCGAGCTGGTGGGCGGCTTCCAGCCCCCCCAAAGGCGCTTCTTCTCTGAAGTAAATCTCGCTGTAGCACTCGTCCGACGCGATGACGAATCCGTGCTGGTCCGACAGGGCAAACAGCTTTTCCCATTCCGACAGGGGCATGACTGCGCCCGTGGGGTTGCCGGGTGTGCAGACAAACAACAATTGCGTGCGGGCCCAGACCTCGGCGGGCACGCTGTCCCAGTCGTTGCCAAAATTGCGTGCCGGATCACTGGGCACGTAATAGGGCTCAGCGCCTGAGAGCAAGGCTGCGCCTTCGTAGATTTGATAAAACGGGTTGGGGCTGACCACGGTGGCACGAGGGCGGGTGGGGTCGATCACGGTTTGCGTCAGGGCGAACAGGGCTTCTCGCGAGCCGTTGACGGGCAACACTTGCGTGGCAGCGTCCAGCGTCAAGTCATAACGGGTCTTGAGCCAGGCAGCGCATGCTTTACGCAGGCTGGGCTCACCGGCTGTGGCTGGGTAAGCCGACAAGCCGGTGGCGACGGATGCCTTGAGCGCTTCCTGAATGAAAGTGGGTGTGGCGTGCTTGGGCTCGCCAATGCCCAAACTGATGGGCTTGAGGGCGGGGTTGGGCGTGACGGCGGCGAACAGTTGTTTGAGCCGTTCGAAGGGGTAGGGCTGCAGTTTGGCGAGAAGGGGGTTCATTCCTCGATTATCCCGGATCAAATAACGAAGCAATGGTCCAGCATTGGCCAGCCTGAGAATTGATCCGCGAAGCCCGATTTTCTCGAACCTCGCCAAGGTGCTTGCACAGACCACTGGCCCGTTTGATCACGCACAAAGATTTGAAATGCGTGGCCTTTTTTGACGGCGAGCAGCGGCAATGGCTGAGTTAACATCTAAGCTCATTCGTGGTCAAGGATTGAGTTCTTTGATTCGTGCTTTTTTGAAGGTTTTGGTGACTCCTTGGCAGTTATCCCATGGCCTTTATGATTTTTCGCTTTTCTTTGGATCGATCAGACCGCCGTGCGTCTCAATTCCATCAAACTTTCTGGCTTCAAATCGTTTGCCGAACCGACCAACTTTCTGCTGCCCGGGCAGTTGGTGGGCGTGGTTGGCCCCAACGGTTGCGGCAAATCCAACATCATGGATGCGGTGCGTTGGGTGTTGGGCGAGTCCAAGGCGTCAGAATTGCGTGGCGAGTCCATGCAGGACGTGATTTTCAACGGCACCACGACCCGAAAGCCCGCCAGCCGCGCCAGCGTCGAGTTGGTCTTTAACAACGACGACCACCGGGCCGGCGGCCAGTGGGGTCAATTTGCCGAGATCGCTGTCAAGCGCGTGCTGACCCGTGATGGCAACAGCAGTTATTACATCAACAACCAGCCCGTGCGCCGCCGCGACGTGCAGGACGTGTTTTTGGGCACCGGTCTGGGCCCGCGCGCTTACGCCATCATTGGACAGGGCACGATCAGCCGCATCATCGAGTCGCGCCCTGAAGAACTTCGCTTGTTTTTGGAAGAAGCCGCTGGTGTATCCAAATACAAAGAGCGCCGACGCGAGACGGAAAACCGCTTGTCTGATACGCGTGAAAACCTGACCCGCGTTGACGACATCCTGCGTGAATTGAATGCCAACCTGGAAAAGTTGGAAAAACAAGCCGAAGTGGCCCATCGGTACAAGCGCTTGCAGGCCGACGGCACCTTGAAGCAGCATCAGCTGTGGTTTTTAAAACGCGGCGACGCCGAGGCTGACCAAGTCCGCACCAAGGCAGATGTGGACCAGGCAGTGAATGCTTTGGAGTCACGCATGGCCGACTTGCGCCATGTCGAGGCCGATTTGGAGACGATCCGTCAGGCCCATTACGCCGCCGGTGACCAGGTCAACCAAGCGCAGGGC
>CAITSG010000451.1 GCA_903894995.1 uncultured Burkholderiales bacterium | reverse complement strand
GAGTTCGACGGCTACGACGCCGACACCCAAGCGGGCAAATGGTCGTACCGCAAACCCCGCAGCCGCGCCGACTTTGCAGTCGGCGTGATGGGCTTGGGCGTGCTGGGCGAGCGGGTGGCCAAAGCTTTGCAGGTGTTCGAATTTCCGGTCAACGGCTACAGCCGCAGTGCCAAAAACCTGCCCGGCATCCGCTGCTTTCACGGCGCGCAAGGTTTGCCCGAGTTTCTGGCCGCCACGCGTGTGCTGGTCAACCTCATGCCGCTCACGCCCGAGACCGAAAACATCCTGAACCACGCCACCTTGTCGCAGCTGCATAAGGGCGGCTATGTCA
Source organism: uncultured Burkholderiales bacterium (assembly GCA_903894995.1). GTDB lineage: Bacteria > Pseudomonadota > Gammaproteobacteria > Burkholderiales > Burkholderiaceae_C > Limnohabitans_A. The sequence goes on along the minus strand of CAITSG010000451.1, from coordinate 4,739 downwards.
TCAACGTGGCACGCGGCAAGCATTTGGTCGAAGAAGACCTGATCACCTTGATTGACAACGGCCACCTGGCCGGTGCCACGCTCGACGTGTTCCGCACCGAGCCCCTGCCTGCCGGCCACCCCTTCTGGCAACACCCCAAAATCACCGTCACGCCGCACACCTCGGCCCGTACCCTGCGCGAAGAAAGCATCGCCCAAATCGTCGGCAAAATGCAGGCTCTGCAACGCGGTGATGCGATCAATGGTGTGGTCGACCACCAGCGCGGCTATTGAACATTCAGAGAACCTCATGAACATTCCCTCACGCGTTCAACTCATCGACGTCGGCCCCCGCGACGGCCTGCAAAACGAAAAGCAGCCGGTGCCCGCGGCGATCAAAATCGAGCTGGTGCACCGCCTGCAGGCCGCAGGCCTGACCGAGATCGAGGTCACCAGTTTCGTCAGCCCCAAGTGGGTGCCCCAGATGGCCGATGCTGCCTCCGTGATGGCAGGCATTCAACGCCAGGCGGGGGTGCTTTATTCGGTGCTCACGCCCAACATGGTGGGCTACCAGGCGGCGGTGGCTTCGCGCCCGGATGAGATCGTGGTGTTTGGCGCTGCCAGCCAAGCGTTCAGCCAAAAGAACATCAACTGCTCGATCGAAGAAAGCATGGAACGCTTTGCGCCTGTGGTGCAAGCGGCGTTGGCGGCGGGCATGGCGGTGCGGGGTGCGATGAGTTGTTCAGTCGGCTGCCCCTATGAGGGCGATGTGCCTGCGGCCAGCGTGGCCCATCTGGCCGGTTTGATGAAGCAGATCGGCGTGCAGCGCGTGGACATGGCCGACACCATTGGCACGGGCACACCACTCAAGGTGCAAAAGGCCATAGAGGCCACCTTGCAGCACTTTGACATCGACCACATCTGCGGCCATTTTCACGACACTTATGGCCAGGCCTTGGCCAACACGCTGGCGGCGCTGCAAATGGGGGTGTGGAATTTCCAGTCGTCGGTGGCTGGCCTGGGCGGCTGCCCTTATGCCAAGGGTGCCACCGGCAATGTGGCCACCGAGGACGTGGTGTACATGCTGCACGGGATGGGCATCACGACCGGCATTGACCTGGACAAATTGGTCGATGCGGGCGCCTTCATCAGCGACTTTCTGGGCCGCAAACCCAACTCCAACGTGGCCAAAGCCATCCTCAACAAGCGGGCGGCTTGAGCCATGAGCGGTGACGAACGCCATGCCCTGCCCGAAGGCGTGCAACGTGTCTCGCGCGCGCTGCAAGACGCCGGGCATGCGCATGCGCCCGTCATGCTCGATGGTGCCGCGCGTACCGCTCAAGAAGCTGCTGACGGCCTGGGGGTACAGCTGGGGCAAATTGCCAAGAGCGTGATTTTCAGGCGCAAGCAAGACAGCGTGGCCGTGCTGGTGGTCACCTCGGGAGACCGCCGCGTAGACGAGAAAAAAGTCGCCGCCCTGGTGGGCAAGATCGGTCGTGCCGATGCCGATTTCGTCAAATCCCAAACGGGCTTCACGATTGGCGGGGTCTCGCCCGTGGCGCACCTGAACCCGCCTGTGACCTTGCTCGACCAGGACCTGTGGCGCTTTGAGGTGGTCTGGGCCGCCGCAGGGCACCCACATGGTGTGTTCGAGTTGCAGCCCGAAGACCTCAAGCGCCTGACCGGCGCGCCTGTGGCCGATGTGGCCCAAACCGAATCCAAGCCGAGCGGAGTCAGCGCATGATGATTCGTTTTCAGAAATTGGCCGAGCGTGCCGTGCAGGTGCTCTCCGAGGTCGTTCCCCATGTTCCCTCGCCCTGTGTGTCGGTGTGCGTAATGCACCCGCAAACGGGCGAATGCGAAGGCTGCTTGCGCACCCTGCAAGAAATTGGGGACTGGAGCCGTTTGCCCGACGAAGTCAAGCGCCAGGTCTGGCAGCGCATTCAGTGGCGTTTGGCTTCGGCCCCGGGCGCTTGACGCGGCTTGTTCCTCAGGCGCTGCGCTCCACCACAATCAGCACGTTGCAAGGCGACTCGTCCACCAAGGCCTTGGCGGTCGATCCGCTCCACCATCGGCGCAGCAAGTTGGTCTCGTGCCGGTGGCCCACCACCAGCAAGTCTGCCGACATGCGCTCGGCATAGTCAGAAAGCGCCTTGATGACTTCACCTTTGAGCAGTTCGCCGTGGGCGGCAAAACCCATCGTCTTCAAGGTCGCCACGCCATCGTTCAATTGCTGTTCCAGTTGTGCTTCGACGGCTGCCGTGTTGGTCGAGGCGTAGTAGCCCATTTCCATGGACCCCACATCCATGGGGGTCGGCACCACTGCCACCAAGGTCAGCTGGGGTTGCCCCCAGTGCGCGAGTTCCTTGATTTCGAGCAGGGCTTTTTGTCCGCTGGCCGAACCGTCATAGGCCAAAATGATGTGCTTGTACATGCTGTCTCCTTGAGTGATGGGCGCTGAAGTCAAAGACCAAGATGACTTCACCTGGAAAACAGGTTTGTTGCAAATTCTAGGGTCAAGCCTTGTCCCGTCTCTCGGTGTTCACCCTATAAACTGTGTGCGAGATCACAATGACTGCATGCCCATGAAAACCATCCACTTTTACCTTGACTTCATCTCGCCTTACGCCTGGCTGGCCTTTGATGCCTTGCCCCGCGCCTTGCAGGGCATCAGCCACCGCGTGGTGCATAAGCCGGTGCTGTTTGCCGCCATGCTCAAGTACCATGGACAACTCGGTCCGGCGGAAATCCCCAGCAAGCGCGACTGGACCTACCGGCAGGTGCTGTGGTTGGCCCGTCAGCAAGGCACGCCCTTGCAGCTGCCGTCCATGCACCCCTTCAACCCCTTGGGTTTGTTGCGTCTGGCCACGGCGTGTGACGCCGACGGCACGCCCAGTCGCTATGTATGCGAGAAAATTTTTCGCCATGTTTGGTGTACAGGGCAGGATGCGGCCGACCCCGAGCGCCTGGCGGCCCTGACGACCGAGCTGGCACCGGCACAAGACCCCGGCAGCCCCCAAGTCAAGCAGGCTTTGCAAACGCACGCCCAAGAGGCGATTGAGCAGGGGGTGTTTGGTGTGCCCAGCTGGGTGGTCGATGACCGCGTGTTTTGGGGGCAAGATGCACTGCCCATGCTGCGGGCCTATTTACTGGGGGATGCCTGGTTTGACGGCCCGGACTGGCAAGCCCCGGGGCAGTGCGGAGTGGGTGTCCGGCGTTCATGAACTGAGCTGTTGCCCCAAAAAAGAACCTGAACGATGCACACGCTCTGCTGGGTGGAGACAAACGATGTTTGCATCCGGTTTCAGCGGATCGCGATCAGCCTTCGGCGATGGGCCTGCCTGCAGCGGTCTCTTGCGCTTCCCAGCGGTTCATGAGCCACGCATAAACGACAACGATGCAGATGAACAGCAAGATGGAGCCTTGCGCCGCCATCCAAAAATACAAAGGCCAGCCCCAAACCGTCACAGACAAGTCCCGCGCAAAAAAACTGGGGCCAAAGCTCACCAACACCCAGACCAGCAAAAGGATCGTGGTCAACAGGCGTTTTTTGTGGATGAACGTCATGGCACCGGGTGGCGTTAAATTTTCACGAAATCTTCGCCAATCCACTGCGCCGCTTTTTCAGCAATCATGAGGGTAGGGCTGTTGGTGTTGCCGCTGGTGATGGTGGGCATCACGCCTGCATCCACCACACGCAAACCCGCAATGCCGCGCACTTGCAAGCGCCCATTGACCACGGCCATCGGGTCGTCGTCGCGCCCCATGCGGGTGGTGCCCACCGGGTGGAAGATGGTGCTGGCAATGTCACCGGCCAGTTTGGCCAGTTCTTCGTCGCTTTGGTACTGCACGCCGGGCTTGAACTCTTCGGGCTGAAAAGGCTTCATCGCATCTTGCGCCATGATGCGGCGCGTCACGCGCAGGCTGTCGGCGGCCACCTTGCGGTCTTCTGCAGTGGCCAGGTAATTCGGTGCAATGGCGGGGGCGTCTTCAAAACGCGGGCTCTTGATGTGAACCGTGCCCCGGCTGGTGGGGTTGAGGTTGCACACGCTGGCCGTGATGGCCGGAAAACTGTGCAGCGGCTCGCCAAACGCGTCCAGACTCAAAGGCTGAACGTGGTACTGGATGTTGGCGTGGGGCTGTGACGGGTCGCTCTTGGTGAACGCGCCCAGCTGACTGGGCGCCATGCTCATGGGGCCGGTGCGTTTCGCTGCGTATTCCAGACCGATCAGGGCCTTGCCCCACAAGCTGTTGGCCAGGGTGTTCAAGGTTTTGGCGTTGTTGACCTTGTAGACCGAACGAATCTGCAAATGGTCTTGCAAGTTGGCCCCGACACCCGGCAGGTCGTGCTGCACATCCACACCCACACCTTGCAACACAGCCGCAGACCCGATGCCCGACAGCTGCAAAATCTGCGCAGAGCCGATGCTGCCCGCACTCAAAATCACCTCTTGTGTGGCCTTGACCTCGACCATCTCCAACCCTGTCCAGACCTGAGCGCCTGTGCAGCGTTTTTCGCCATTGGCCTGGGTCTCAATCAAGAGCTTGCTCACCTGGGCTTTGTTCCACAACTCGAAGTTGGGGCGTGAATAGCAGGTGGGGCGCAAAAACGCCTTGGCCGTGTTCCAGCGCCAGCCGCTGCGTTGGTTCACATCGAAGTAAGACACCCCCTCGTTGTTGCCCCGGTTGAAATCGTCGGTGGCCGGAATGCCCGCCTGTTGGGCCGCTTGAGAAAACGCGTCCAGCACGTCCCAGCGCAGG
>CAITSG010000450.1 GCA_903894995.1 uncultured Burkholderiales bacterium | reverse complement strand
GGGTCAAACCAGAACCAGCGCTCGGCCGGGTAGTCGGCTTTCATGATCACGTCGGCGATCAAAAAGCGGTCCTGGAACACGCGGCCTTCAATGTCCAGCCCCAGATGGCGGCGGATCGGGCTGCGCGCGCCATCGGCCACCACCAGCCAGTCGGCCTCGATGTCGAACGCGCCTTCGGGCGTCTCCACCGTCAGCGTGGCATGCGTGTCTTGGGGCGTGACGGCAGTGACTTTGTGCTGCCAGCGAATGTCCGCGCCCAGTTCCAGCGCACGGGCAATCAGCATTTCCTCAACGTGGTACTGCTGCAAATTGATCATGCCGGGGCGCTTGTGGCCCGCGTCGGGCACCAGGTTGAACTGATACACCTCGTCTTCTTCCAAAAAGGTGCGGCCGATGTTCCAGCTCACGCCCAAGCCGCAGGCCTCGTTGGCAATGCCCAGGCGGTCCAGAATTTCGAGCGAGCGTTTGGCGTAGCACACCGCCCGCGAGCCGACCGAGACGGTCTTGTCGTCGTCCAGCACCAGTACCTCGAGCCCCTGCAAGCGGGCATCAATGGCCGCAGCCAAGCCCACCGGGCCTGCGCCAATCACGATCAGCGGTTTGCGCTGCGGCGGCGTGGCCATCAGGTCTGCTGGTGACTTGTAGGGATAAATCGGGTTGACGTAAGCACCCATGTGTCGCGCTCCAAAAAGGGTCAAAAGGCAGCCCGAGGGGCCCGAATGAATTTACTATGGATAAATGAATTTACCTAAACGTAATTCTAAGCCACGGTATTGTGGCTTGCAATGTCCGGGCAAAGTTGACCGCTGATGAGCGGTATCCGCCCGCATGACAGCCAGAAGCTGTCAAAGCCCAGTTATGCTTGAACCTGTTTTTTGTATGACAACTCCATGAGCCAGCACTTCACCCCCGTCTCCAGCGGCGCACGCCTGTCCGACCAGGTGGCGGAGCAATTGAGCGCCGAGATCAAGCAAGGTCGCCTGGCCCCCGGCGACAAGTTGCCCACCGAGGCGCGTTTGGTTGAGCAATTCGCCGTCAGCCGCACCGTCGTGCGCGAGGCGGTGTCGCGCCTCAAATCGCTGGGCTTGGTGGATTCGCGCCAAGGCAGCGGCGTGTTTGTCAGGCAGCAACTGCCCTTTGCACCGCTGCAGTTCGAAGCCCGGCAAGCCGCTTCGCAAGAGGCCGTGATTCAGATGGTGGAGGTGCGCCGCGCCCTGGAGGCTGAAGTGGCCGCTTTGGCAGCCGAGCGGTGCAGCGCCAGCGACCTGCTGGTCATCGAACAAGCGGTCGAGGCGTTGGAACAGGCCGTCCAGTCAGGCGGCGATGGTGTGGCCGAAGACGTGAAATTTCACCGGGCGATTGCCGAGGCCACGCACAACCCTTTTTTGATCCAGACCTTGGGCTACCTCAGCCAGTTCCTGCACGGGGCCACCCAAGTCACGCGGGCCAACGAGGCCCGACGTGGCGACTTTGCCGCCGCCGTGCGCAGCGAGCACCAGGCCATCTTGCAGGCCGTGCGGGCGGGTGATCCTGTGCAGGCTCGGCAAGCCGCCGCTGCGCACATGGACAACGCCATCGGTCGCATTCGCAACGCAGACCCGGCCTTCTGGGTGCAAGAAGGCGAGCGGCTGGCGCAGCCCCTGGTCAAGGGGCTGCAGGGCTGAGTTACTCGGCCTTGATGTTGGCCGCTTTGACCACCGCCGCATAGCGCGACAGGTCACGCGCCATGTCGCGGCCAAACTTCTCAGGACCGCCGGGACTGGCTGTGATGCCCAAGGTGTTCAGGCGTTCACGCACAGCCGGGTCGTTGAGCACCGCGTTCAGTTCGGTGTTGAGCTTGTCCACAATCGTCCGGGGCGTTTTGGCGGGGGCCAGCAAGCCCACCCAAGAGTTGATGTCGAAATCGGCCACACCCGATTCGATGAAGGTGGGCACATCGGGCATGGATGGCGCACGCTGCGCGCTGGACACCGCCACCGCGTGCAGCTTGCCCGACTTGACGTGTTGAATGGCACCCGCCACGGCGGTGTAGACCAGCGGGATGGAGCCGCCCATCACATCGATCATGGCCTGACCGCCGCCTTTGTAGGGAATGTGCGTGAGGTTGGCACCGGTGCGCTGCTTGAGCAACTCACCGGCAATGTGCGGTGTGCCGCCTGTGCCCGATGTGCCATACGACAAGCCGCCCGATTGTGTTTTGGACAAGGCGATCACTTGCTGCAGTGTCTTGGCGGGCACGCCGGGGTGTGACACCAAAATCAAAATTGCGTCGCCAATCTTGCCGATGGGGGCAAAGTCTTTGGCCGTGTCAAAACCCACTTTGGGAAACACATGCGGGTTGATCACCATCGTGCCGTCAAAGCCCAAGAGCAAGGTGTAGCCATCGGGTTCGGCCGTGGCCACCATTTGTGTGCCGATGTTGCCCGAGGCACCGGGCTTGTTGTCCACGATCACCTGCTGGCCCAGACGCTTGGACAGCTGCTCGGCAATCAATCGACCGCTGGTGTCGGTCACGCCGCCCGTGGCAAAAGGCACCACCAAGCGGATGGGTTTGCTGGGGTAAGCGGCTTGGGCAGCGGCTGTGCCAGCACCCAGAGCCAGGCTGGCGGTCACGCTGGTGGCGAGCAGTGCTTTCAGCCAGTGGCGGCGGGGGGATGATTTCAATGGGGTCATGGGGGTATCCGTTCGGGTTTGGTTCTTGAAAAAATCAATCGGTTTCAGCGTAGCGCTTTTCAAAAGCCCACACGTCTTCAAAACCCATGAGTTGGGTCAGGTCAGCGAAGTCATAAAGCGGCGTTGGGCCATTGGCCGAAGAACCGGTGTCCTTGAACTGTTGGTACACCTGCGTCATGGCCTGCACCCCGGCCAGCAAGGCGGTCACCGGGAAGATCGCGATCTTGTAGCCCAGCGCTTCCAGCTCGGGCTTCGTCAGCACAGGAGTCCGGCCTTTTTCGACCATGTTGGCGACCAGTGGCACGTCAAAGCTTTGGCCAATGCGGCGCATTTCTTCTTCGGTCTCGGGCGACTCGACAAACAAAATATCGGCCCCGGCCTTGGCATAGGCCTCGGCCCGGCGCAGCGCTTCATCGAGGCCCAGCGTGGTGCGGGCGTCGGTGCGGGCGATGATCAAAAAGTCTTTCGATGCGCGCGAATCCACCGCCACCTGGATCTTGCGCACCATGTCGGCCATGGGGATGACGCGGCGGCCCGGCGTGTGGCCGCATTTTTTGGGGAACTCTTGGTCTTCGAGCTGGATGGCGCAAGCGCCTGCCGCCTCGTAGCCACGGATGGTGTGGCGCATGTTGAGCAGGCCGCCGTAGCCGGTGTCGGCGTCGGCAATCAAGGGCGTGCGGGCCATGCCCGCCATGGCGGTGACGCGGCCCACCATGTCGCTGTAGGTGGCCAAGCCCGCATCGGGCAAGCCCATGTGAGAGGCCACGGTGCCGTAGCCGGTCATGTACAGCGCATCAAAGCCAAAGCTGTCGGCCAGGCGCAGCGACACCATGTCAAACACACCAGGGGCGACCACCAGGCCGGCTTGGTTCAAACGCGCACGCAGCGCAGAGGTTTTGGGGTTCATGGAGCAGGACTTGTGCAAGAGTGATTAAAGTGACAGGTTCAGAATTTTTGATTTCATCAGAGAAAACACCATGGACCTGCACCTAAGCGACAAACACATCCTCATCACCGGCGGCAGCAAAGGCATTGGCCTGGCCTGTGCGCGGGGCTTTTTGGCCGAAGGCGCCCGCGTGAGTCTGGTCTCGCGTGACAGCGCCAACCTCGATGCCGCACGCGCCCAGCTGCAAGCCACATTTCCCGCCGAGCGCATCCACACCGTGGCCGCCAATTTGCGCGACGCCTCGGCCGCCTTGGTGGCCCTGAACGCGGCCGAAGCTGCGTTCGGCCCCGTCGACGTGTTGGTCAACTCGGCGGGTGCGGCCAAGCGCACACCCGCCCCCGAGCTCACGCCCGAGGCCTTTGCCGACGCCATGCAGGCCAAGTACTTCACCACCATCCACATGGTCACGCCCTGCATCCAGCGCATGGCCGCACGCGGCCAGGGCGCGGTGGTCAACGTGGTGGGCAATGGCGGCAAAGTGGCCAGCCCCATCCACCTGCCCGGTGGCGCGGCCAATGCGGCGCTGATGCTGGTGAGCGCCGGTCTGGCCGCCGCCTATGGCGCACAAGGCATTCGGGTGAACGCCGTCAACCCTGGCCTGACCCTGACCGACCGACTCCACGAAGGCTTTGCGGCCGATGCGCGCTTGAAGGGCCTGAGCCCCGACGAAGTCATGGCGCAATCGGTGGCCAAAATTCCGCTAGGCCGCATGGCCGAGCCGGAGGAGATCGCCAATGCGGTGCTGTTTTTGGCCTCTTCCAAAGCCAGCTACGTCACCGGCATTTGCATGAGCATGGATGGCGCGCTCAACCCCATTGTGGTGTAAGGGACAGACCCGGTATCGACGTCTGTGGCACGCTGTTTGCAGCGGCTCAGAGCCCGACCGATGCCCCCCAACAGGACCAACCCATGAACACCGAATTCAATGCCAAGAACGTGCCAAACCGCTGGTTTGGGCGAGTCGCCATGTCCAGTGTCGCAGCAGGCCTGCTGGCCTTGAGCTTGACCGTTTTCGCAGTCTTGCGACCTGCTCAGGCCGAGCCCACGCCTTTGCAAACCGTGCCCTCGGTCGATGTGCCGCGCTACATGGGCACCTGGCACGAGATCGCCAAATACCCCAACTGGTTTCAAAGGAAGTGTGCCAGCAGCACGCAGGCCACCTACACGCTGCAAGCCGACGGCCGGGTCCAGGTGCTCAACCGCTGCAAAACCGACAAAGGCGAATGGACCGAGGCGCTGAGCGCGGCACGCCAAATTGGTGCAACGAACTCACCACGGCTCAAAGTGCGTTTTGCCCCCGAGTGGCTGTCCTTCATCCCCATGGTCTGGGGCGATTATTGGATCATCGATCTGGACCCGGACTACCAATGGGTGGTGGTGAGCGAGCCAAAACGCGAGTACCTGTGGATTTTGTCGCGCACGCCACAAATGCCTGCGGCGATCTACCAGGGTTTGCTGGGCAAATTGAACGACCGGGGTTTTGACCTGAAACGGATCGAGCCCAGTAAACCTTGAACGGGTCCCGCTGGGTATCGTTTGGTGTAGGAGCCCACCCCTGTGGGCGAGGGCTCGCAGGGCGAGTGCCACGCCCATCGCCCACGGGGTGGGCTCCCACAAATATCCATGGCTTGCAGCTTGCTCAAGACTCCACATTGGCACGGACCGACCGTCAGCCATCTTTTGTTGTAGGAGCCCACCCCTGTGGGCGAAGGGCGTGTTCCACGCCCTTCGCCCAAGGGGTGGGCTCCCACAACAGCCAATCGGCTTGGGGGTTCAGTGCGCTGCTTCGGCCTCGCGCACCTGGTCGACTTCACTGGCTTGCAACCAACCCTGCGCGGCAGCGTCTTGTGCCAGTTGGGCGATCAGGACACGGGCATCGGCGTTGACCAGGGCCACGGGCTGCAAACGCAAAGCGGCGTCCGAGAAATGGTGCACCACCTCGGCCACGTCGTCAGCATCGAGGGCGGTGGGTTTGTACACCGGGCTACAGCGCACCTTTTGGCCCAACGCGCGGTAAAACACGGCCGCCAGGTGGCTTGATGCACCGTACACGCTGCGCTGCTGGCCTGCGGCGGTCACGCGCAGGGTGTAACCGTATTTGCCTTTGACGCACTCGGCTTCACTGATGTCTTTCAGCGCGAAGTGGTGCACCAGGGTGCCGCTGTCGTTTTCTGAGACCAAGAGCTGGCGGTCGGTCAACAACCACAGGCCACGACCCGACAACACCACGCGGCCCAGCACATAGCCCAGCACCCGCTCGTCGGGCTGGATGTGGTCGCGCATCTGGTCCACATCGGCTTGCTTGAGCAACTGGGCGCCGTAAGGGTTGTTGCCCTCGATCAGCAGTTCGCTCAGTTCGTTGCCGTTTTTCAAAAAGTCCAGCCAGGCCATAGGTGTCTCCAAAATTTAGCCACTGATGTTCGGCCATGGCCCGAGGTGATGACCGCTTGGCTTGGCAATGGGCTTGTTTTACATCGGGTTATTCGAGCGTTATGGGGCGCTGTGGTCAAGCCCATTGCCTTGGTCCTGCACGGCAGCGCCGACTTGAACCACACTCGGGTTTTTCCAAAACTGCAGGCCATGGCCAGACCTTCATTGTTTCAATCACCCTTGCTCGCTCAACT
>CAITSG010000449.1 GCA_903894995.1 uncultured Burkholderiales bacterium | reverse complement strand
TGGTCTTTGCCAAACACGGCTTGCAGCTTGCTGTCGGCCTTGATGGAGCGCTTGTCGGCCGGGTCTTGCAGGTTGTTGGCCTTGATGTAGTCCCAGATTTTTTTGACCACTTCGGTGCGGGCATAGCTGCCGTCGCCAATCACGGCCATCAAGGCGGCGCTGGGCTTGAGGGTGCCGACTGCGGCTTTGCGTGGGACTTTTTCTGCAGCGGGCTTGGCGGCTTTTTTGGCAGCGGGGGCTTTGGCGGTTTTGGCGGCAGCAGTCTTGACCGTGGGTTTTTTCGCAGCTGTTTTGCCAAAAGGCGTTTTGGCGGCGGCCGTCTTGCGTGGCGGGTATTTCTTGCCGCCTTCGCGCTGCTCAAATTCAAACGTCACTTTGCCCTCTTCAGGGTTCCAAGCCAGCATGGCTTTGAAGGTTCGGCGCGTGCGGTTGCTCAAGAACTTGTCCAGCAAGTCGGTTTTGCCGGTGCTCAGCAACTTCACGATTTGTTCGCGCTCCACAGGCTGCTGCAAGATGATCTTGCCACTCTTGAAGTCACAGTTCGGTGTGGGTTGCTCGTTGGTGGGCACGGCTTTGCTGCACACATAGTTGCTGCCGTGCTCGTGCACCGGGCTGCCGCACTTGGGGCAGGCACCCAGCGACTCGTCGTTGAACTCAACGATCTCGCCACTGTCTTCGTTTTTCTTGTCGTCACCAAAATCGAATTCGAGCTTCCAGTTTTTCTCTTCTTCGTTGAATTTGAGCGCCATTTCGGCCACAAATGGCCAACCGGCCTTGGAGCGAAAGCCGTCCAAGGGACCGATTTTTTTGTCGCGCATGAACTGTTCGACTTCGGCCGGCTCGAAGGTGCGGCCGGCGGGCGATTTGCCAAACGAGAAGCCGCAGCCGTCGCTGGCCCCATCGGCGCCGCTGCAGGTGTACCGGCGGTAGTTTTCCTTGACCACGCCGCCGCAATTGGGGCAGGGTGCAGTCAGGGTGGCGTAGTCGCCGGGCACGGTGTCGCGGTCGTACTCTTTGGCTTTCTTGACGATGTGCTCGGTCATGGCCGCGATTTCGGCCATGAATGTGGCTCGGCTCAATTTGCCTTGCTCCATTTGCGCAAGCTTGTATTCCCACTCGCCCGTCAACTCGGGCTTAGAGAGCTCTTCGACCTGCAGGCCGCGCAGCAGCGTCATGAGCTGGAAGGCCTTGGCCGTCGGTATCATTTCGCGGCCTTCGCGCAGCATGTATTTCTCGTTGATCAGGCCTTCAATGGTGGCGGCACGGGTGGCAGGTGTGCCCAAGCCTTTTTCTTGCATGGCTTCGCGCAGCTCGTCGTCGTCGACCATCTTGCCCGCGCCTTCCATGGCACCCAGCAGCGTGGCTTCTGAATAGCGGGCAGGGGGGCGGGTTTTCAGGCCCTTGGCATCGACCGATTCCACACCGACTTGCTCACCTGCTAGCACGGGCACCAGGTTTTGGCCCTTGTCGCCGTCTTTGGCATCTTCGACCTCGGCTGCAGCTTCCTTGCCATAAATGGCGAGCCAGCCCGGTTTGACCAGCACCTTGCCCACGGTCTTGAAGCTGTGGCCAGCGGCCACGCTGATGCGGGTGGTGACTTGGTATTCGGCACTGGGGAAGAACACGGCCATGAAGCGGCGTACCACCAGGTCATACAACTTTTGCTCGGCTTCGGACAGGCCGCTGGGTGCTTGCAATGTGGGGATGATGGCGAAGTGATCCGACACCTTTTTGTTGTCAAACACACGCGGGATTTTGCGCACGTAGTTGTTGTTCAGGGCCGTGAGCGCGTGCGGGGCCAGGTGGCGCATGCCGCTGTCGGCCAGCATCTCGAAGGTTTGTTTGGCCACGGGCACGTAGTCTTCGGGCAGGTGGCGAGAGTCGGTACGCGGGTAGGTCAGGGCCTTGTGGCGCTCGTACAGGCTTTGGGCCAGCGCCAGCGTGGTTTTGGCCGAGAAGCCGAACTTGCCGTTGGCCTCGCGCTGCAGGCTGGTCAGGTCAAACAGGCCGGGGCTGGCTTGTGTGGTGGGGGTGGCCTCTTCGGTGACCGTGGCCTTTTTACCGCGCACGGCGTCGACAATGGTTTGCGCCTCGGCGGCGGTCCATTTGCGGTCGGCTTTCTTTTCGGCGTCTTCTTCTTTGCGCCACTTGGGGTCGAACCACTTGCCCGGATAGGTGCCTGCAGCGGCGGCGAACTCGGCGTGGATTTCCCAATAGTCACGGCTCACGAACTTGCGGATTTGCTCTTCGCGCTCCACCACCACGGCCAAGGTGGGCGTTTGTACCCGACCCACCGTGGTCAAAAAGAAGCCGCCATCGCGCGAGTTGAAAGCGGTCATGGCACGCGTGCCGTTGATGCCCACCAGCCAGTCGGCCTCGGATCGGCTGCGGGCGGCGTCGGCCAGGCCCTGCATCTGGGTGTTGGTGCGCAGGTTGTCAAAGCCATCGCGAATGGCTTGGGGCGTCATGGACTGCAGCCACAAGCGCTGCACGGGCTTGTCCAGCGTCTTGGTGCCCCCGGCGTACTGCTCGATCAGGCGGAAGATCAACTCCCCCTCGCGCCCCGCGTCACAGGCGTTGATGAGGGCGTTCACGTCCTTGCGCTTGGCCTGCCTGACCACGGCCGTCAAGCGGCTCTTGGTTTTGTCCACGGGCTTCAAGTCAAAGTGCGGTGGAATCACCGGCAAGTTGGCAAAACTCCACTTGCCGCGTTTCACGTCGTATTGCTCGGGGGCCTGGATCTCCACCAGATGCCCCACCGCGCTGGTCACGACGTAGGTGTCGTTCTCGAAATGGTCGTCGTGTTTCTCAAACTTGCCCGAAGTCGGAGTCAAGGCTTTGACGATGTCTTGCGCCACCGAAGGCTTTTCTGCAATTACCAAGGTTTTCATGTCATTACAATCCCGTTGTCTCGCGTGTGCGTACGCGCCCGGGCACGCGCTCACGCGCACGCCCACATGAATTCACCATAACAAATTTTTTAACACCGTGGCCAAAACACCTGCTCCGACCCCTAGCCGTTCTGTGCCGCGCACCACCGGCAAGCGCATCCAGGTCCGCCGCTCAGGCGTGCATGGCAAGGGTGTATTTGCCTTGCAAGACATTGCCGAGGGCGACACCGTCATTGAATATGTGGGCGAGATCATCAGCTGGGACGAAGCCCAAGACCGTCACCCGCACAACCCCGAAGACCCCAATCACACCTTTTACTTCCATGTGAACGAAGACCGGGTGATCGATGCGCTGCATGGCGGCAATTCTTCGCGCTGGATCAACCACAGCTGCGAGCCCAATTGCGAAGCCGACGAAGACAATGAACGCATCTTCATCAAAGCCCTTCGCGACATAGCCGCTGGAGAAGAGCTCAACTACGACTATGGGCTGATCATTGACGAGCCTTACACCAAGAAGCTCAAGGCCGAATACCCCTGCTGGTGTGGCAGTGAGCACTGTCGGGGCACCTTGCTCTCACCCAAACGTCGCCCTGCTACGCCCAAAACTCCAGCTCAGAAGAAAAAGTCAGCGCGGGGCGTCTGAGCCCCTTGACGCCCATGACGCCCATGACGCCCATGACACTATGGCCTGCCGAAGCGATCTGGGAACAGATTTTTCCCCTGCTGCCCGACTTCACGGTCGAGGTGTTGCCCGATTTGGATTCGAGCAACAGCGAGCTCATGCGCCGCGCGCGGGCCGGACAGCTCGAATCCACCTTGTTGGTG
>CAITSG010000448.1 GCA_903894995.1 uncultured Burkholderiales bacterium | reverse complement strand
CGGGTTCCCCCGCCTCTGCGATTACCCTGAGCAACCCCTGGGCGGTGGTGCCCCCGCTCGGCCACCTCGACGCTTACATCTCTGCGGTCAACCGCATGCCCATGCTGACCCTCGAGGAAGAGCAAGAGGCTGCCCGTCAACTCAAAGCCAACGACGACCTCGAAGCCGCCCGCAAACTGGTGCTCTCGCACTTGCGGCTGGTGGTCTCGGTGTCACGCCAATATCTGGGCTACGGCCTGCCGCACGGCGACCTGATCCAAGAAGGCAATGTGGGCCTGATGAAGGCGGTCAAGCGCTTCGACCCCGATCAGGGCGTGCGCCTGGTCAGTTACGCACTGCACTGGATCAAGGCCGAGATCCACGAGTACATCCTGAAAAACTGGCGCATGGTCAAGGTGGCCACCACCAAAGCTCAGCGCAAGTTGTTTTTTAACCTGCGCTCGATGAAGCAAGGCTACAAAACCGATGCTGACGAAGGCACGCACCGCGACACCCTGACGCCCGAGCAGGTTGACGCGATGGCGCACAGCCTGAACGTCAAGCGCGAAGAGGTGCGCGAGATGGAAATGCGCATGTCGGGGGGTGATGTGCTGCTGGACCCGGCACCGTCAGACGACGGCGAGCAGGCCTTTGGCCCCATCGCTTACTTGGCCGACGTGAACCACGAACCCACAGCCATGATTGAGGCGCACCAGCGCGACGTGATGGCCAGCGACGGCTTGGCCAGCGCCTTGAATATGCTGGACGAGCGCAGCCGCCGCATCGTGGAAGAGCGCTGGCTCAAGGTGAACGACAACGGCTCAGGCGGCATGACCTTGCACGACCTGGCCGATGAATACGGTGTCAGCGCCGAGCGCATTCGCCAGATCGAAGTGGCGGCCATGAAGAAAATGAAAAAGGCCTTGGTCGAATTCGTTTGAGTGACAGGCCTGTGGGCCGCCATTGACACGATTACCCGGTTGTGACCGGGTATTTTTTTGCCCACAGTGCGCTAAAGTCAGTGCAGTTTTGTTTTGAAAGCATCCGCCATGACCGTTCGCACCTCCTCTGGTTTTTCTCGCCGCCATTTGGCCCAAGCTCTTGGCGCTGCTTTGGCTGTTGGAATGGCACCTTCTTGGACCAACGCATCGACAGCGGCATGGCCCACCCAAACCGTGCGCTTGGTGGTGGGTTTCCCCGCCGGCTCCAGCCCCGACCTGACGGCCCGTGCACTGGCCGAGCCTTTGTCCAGGGCCTTGGGCCAAAACGTGATCGTCGAAAACAAGGTCGGCGCAGGCGGCAACATTGCCGCTGACTTCGTGGCCAAGTCCACCGACGGCCACACCCTGGGCCTGATGATCAACGGCAACATGACGATTGCCCGCATCCTGAACCCCAAGTTGCCTTATGACCCCCTCAAAGATCTTGCGCCCATCAGCCTGATTGGCAAAGCGCCTTTGGTGCTGACCGTGCCTGCCGATGCCCCGGGCCAAACCCCTGCCGAGTGGTTAAACCAAGCCCAAAAGGCTGGCGACAAGCTCAGTTACGCATCCCCTGGCGTAGGCACCGTGGCACACCTGGGCATGGAACTGCTCAAAACCAAAGCCGGCATCGCGCCTGTGCATGTGCCTTACCCCGGCAACCCGCAAATCATCACCGCCATGTTGGGCGGCCAGGTGCAGCTGGCTTTGCTGCCGCCGGCCCTGTCGGCCGCGCAAGTGCGCGGCGGTAAATTGCGGGCCATTGGGGCTTCGAGCACCGGGCGCAGCCCGGTGGCCGCCGAGGTGCCCAGCCTGTCAGAGATCGGCGTGAAGGATTACCAGCTGGAAATCTGGAACGCGGTGGCCGCGCCCACCTCGATGCCCGCTGCTGTGGCCAGCAAGCTGTCTGCCGTGGTCAGCGAGATCGTGCGTGCGCCCGAGATGCGTGCGCGTTTGTTCCAGCAAGGCTGGCAGGTGGTGGGTTCATCGCCCGAGGGTTTGCGCAACCGGATTGAGTCTGACACGAAAGCGCTGGGCGACATCATCCGAAGCCAGAAAATCGAGCTGAACTGAAAGCCCAGAAGCAGACTGTTCAGACCCTGGCCATGAGGCTGGGCCTCACTTGCCGCTGAGCAAGATCTTCACGTCGGCAGCCAGCGCCTCGGCACCGCTGGCGTGGCGGTTGTACAAGCGGATGCGCCCTTTTGGATCAAAGGTAAAACTGCCCGCCGAGTGGTCCATGGTGTAACTGGTGGGGGTTTTGCCCTCGACCTTTTTGTAATAGATCTTGAAGTCCTTGGCCACCTTGGGCAGTTGCTCAGGCGTAGGGCGCAAGGCCACAAAGTCCGGCCCGAAATTGGCCATGTAGGCCTTGAGCAACTCCGGTGTGTCGCGCTCGGGGTCTACTGTGATGAAGATGCCTTGGAGCTTGGCCCCATCGGCACCGAGCAAAAGTTTGGCCTGGGCCATTTCCTGCAAGGCGGTCGGGCAGACGTCGGGGCATTGGGTGAAACCAAAAAACACCACCACGGCCTTGCCTGCAAAATCTTTGAGGGTGCGCACCTGGCCGTCTTGGTCACTCAACTCCCAGCCTTGGGCGTAGTCGGCTCCGGTGATGTCCACGCCGCGAAACGAAGGTTTGTCCTCGCCGCAGCCGCTCAAGCCCCAGACCGCGCCTGCCAAACCCAGAGCCAAGGCGGCTTTCGAAAATACTCTGCGTTGCACCATGTCTGGGACCTCAAAAAATGTAGTGGTCCAGCAGCAAAGCGGCAAACAAGACGCTCAAGTGGATCAGTGAAAAACGGAAGGTCTTGCGGGCCAACTCGTCCGAATATTCGCGGTACAAGGCCAAGGCGTAACCGATGAAACCGATGCTCAGCACCACCGCAGCGGCCAGGTAAAGCCAGGAGCTCATGCCATAGACAAAGGGCATCAGGCAGGACGCCATCAGCACGATGGTGTAAAGCAAGATTTGCAGACGGGTGAACTCGTTGCCGTGCGTCACGGGCAACATGGGCAAGCCCGACTTGCGGTAATCCTCCACCCGGTAAAGCGCCAGCGCCCAAAAGTGCGGCGGGGTCCATAAGAAAATGATCAAGAAAAGGATCAAGGCTTCAGGCCCCACCTGACCGGTCATGGCCGCCCAACCCAGCACGGGCGGCATGGCACCACTGGCGCCGCCGATCACAATGTTTTGTGGCGTGAGCGGCTTCAGAATCACGGTGTAAACAATGGCGTAACCCACAAAGGTGGCAAAGGTGAGCCACATCGTGAGGGGGTTCACAAACACATACAGCACCAAGGATCCCAAGGCACACAAGGCCGCAGAAAACACCAAGGCTTGGCGGTCGCTCAACTCGCCTTTGGCGGTAGGCCGCCAAGAGGTACGTTTCATTTTGGAATCGATGGTTTTTTCAACCAGGCAGTTGAAGGCCGCCGCAGCCCCCGACACCAACCAGATGCCTATGCAGGACCACAAACCCAGTTTCAACTCGGCCAGACTCGGCACGCCAGGCACGGCCAGCACCATGCCAATCAGGGCACAAAAAACGATCAATTGCACCACGCGCGGTTTGGTCAGCGCGTAATACTGTTGCCAGACATTCAAAGGCAAACGGGCGGTGGCGACGGTCATTCAGCAAGCTTTTTGGAATAGGGAGGAAGCCCTGAATTATCAACCCGGCTGACACTCAAGGCCCAGGTCAGGGTCAAGGCCATGGCAGCGGCCCCGCCGGTGTGCATCACGGCGGCCAATAAAGGCCAGCCCAGCACCACATTGCTCAAGCCGGTGGCGAACTGTAAGGCGCACAGGCCCAACAACCACCGCCCGGCCACGGCCAAGCCCGGCTGCACCCGCAAACGCCAGCCCAACCACAGCAGGACCCCCAACACCAGCCAAGCGGCAGAGCGGTGCACAAAATGGATGGACACCAGCGATGCGAAAGGCAAGAGTTCGCCTGTTGGGGTGTAGCCCAGTTCACGCCAAAGTGTGAAGCCCTGCCAGTTCATCTCGGGCACCCACTGGCCGTGGCAGGTGGGAAAGTCCGGGCACGCCAACACCGCGTAGTTGGTGCTGACCCAGCCCCCCAAGGCTATTTGCAGGCACAACAATAGAAAACCAGCCCACAAACCGGCGCGCAATGGCGACGGCAAAGGCCGCGTGCCAACGCCGTCGTAACGCACCGCCTGCGCCATCAACAAAACCAACAGGCCTATGCCGCCCATCAAGTGCAAGGTGACGATGGCCGGAAACAGCTTCATGGTCACCGTGAGCGCGCCAAACGCCCCTTGCGTGCACACCCACGCCAGCGTGAGCGTGGGCAACCAGGGGCTCACCTCACGGCTTTGGCGGCGCAGCCACCAGGTCATGGCCGCCAAGGTAAGAATCAAGACACCCACCCCCGTCGCCAAATAACGGTGCACCATCTCGATCCAAGCTTTGCTGTGTGTGACCGGTCCGGTGGGCATGGCCGTTTGAGCCGCCGTGATTTCGACCACGGCCCCAATGGGCGTGGCGCTGCCGTAGCAACCTGGCCAGTCGGGGCAACCCAAGCCGGAATCGGTCAGCCGGGTGAAAGCCCCGAACAGCACCAGATCGAAGGTCAAAAACAAGGTGATCAAGGTCAAGGCCTTGAGCCGCCCCGAGGGCGTGGTGCTGCGCTGGCGCCACAGCCACCAGCCCAAGGGCAGAGCCGCCACCGCCAGGCCCACGGCCATGAGCTCCAAAATCGGTTCGAGGTTGTACAGGTCCACGTCGGTCATGGCTCAGCGTCCCGCATTGTCCCAAGACGAGGAGGCCTTGAGCAATCGCTCCAGATCACGCTTGGCTTTGGAGGCACTGGGCACGTCCATGTTGGCGGGGAAACGCATCATGAAGTTGCCCATCGGATCGACGACGTACAAATGGTCCTGCAACTGCTGCCCTTGGGCCGGGCTGATCCAGCTTTGAACCGAGGCCGCATCCAGGTGCAGCACATGCGCCGTGTTCAAGGCAGGCAAGAGACCGGGGGCCACAGGCGCATCGTCAGTGACCAACCAGACACGGTCAACCCGGTCCTTTTCGCGGGCTAGAATTTCACGCAATTGGCGCTGGAAATACAGGTTTTGCTGGCAGCGCTCTTCGCAAGTGCCCGACGCCACCGTCACCAACAACCACTGTCCTTTGAGGCTGCTCAGCGCGACCGATTCGCCCTGCAGGTTTTTGGCGCTGAGCTGAGGCATGTCTTTTTGCGGCTGGATCAGCTCGCCATACACACGACGGCCTTCGGGGCGGATCACGTAATAAGTGAAATACGAGGCGATGACCGGAGAGGCGCAGACCAGCATCATGGCGATCATCTTCCAACGGCCCATGCGGGTGCGCTGGGCATCGGCTTGCATCACAGCACCGGGGCTGGGCAAGTCGTGCACCGTCATGGCCAGGGGGCTGTCAGGCAGGTCGTTTTTGGCGGCGGGGTTGGACAATTTGGAACCAGACATAAAGTAAAGCGATCAGGCCACTCAGGCCAAACCATTGGAAAGCGTATCCGTGGTGCTTTGCGACACCACTGGCCACCACGGGCCATTCGCGCAGCAGGCCTTCAGAGGGCCCGCCCGTTTGCAGCAAGGTGACTTCGAGCACCTTCAAACCTGTTTCTTGTCGGTAAGCTGTCAGGTTGAGATTTTGCCGTATCGGACCCGTCTCGGCCCCGCCGAAGTCATAGAGCCTTGATGGCCATGGGGCCAAATAGCCTTCTATTTGCACCCGATCTTCAGACGTCTGCACAGGCGGCAATGCGGTACGGTCGGTGAAAGAGCGCTGCGCCCAGCCACGCTGCACCACCAAGACCTCGCCCGTGCCTTCGATCTGCAAAGGGGTCAGCACAAAGAATCCAGGTTTGGCATTCATCTGCCGGTTGTCCAAATGCACCGTGTGGTTGGGCAGCCAACGCCCCGTCACCACCAATCGCCGGTGAATCAACGCGCTGCGCTGTTCCACACCTTCAGGCCCACCACTCAGCGAGCGGCCGTCCAGCGCCTCCTTGCTCGCCTGTTGTGTTCGCGCGTCTTGCAAGGCGGTTTTCTCCTCGGCGCGGCCAAGCTGCCACAACCCAAGGGAAAAGGTGATGGCCACGCCTGCGGCAGACACCGCCATCACCAGCCATCTTTTCCAGTCAAGGGGTTTGTCAGTCATTGGATAATGTGCCTATGAAAATTCTTGTCGCCATCGCGTTTCTTGCCATTTTGGTCAGTCTGGGCTCGGCCCTGATGTACATGATGCGGGGCAGTACGCCGCCCGTTGAGGGCCAAACGCCTAAAAAAGGCAACATGGCCACCGCGCTGGCTTTCCGTGTCGGCTTTTCCATTGTCCTCTTCATCTGCGTTCTGGTGGCCTGGAAAGTGGGCTGGATCCAGCCTACAGGCATTCCCCCCGGGGCTTGAGCGGTAATTCAGCTTTTGCCCATCGCCGTATCGGTTTGATCTGGCATTCCGCCCTGTCCATACTCAACAAAAAAGCGCCCTTGGGCGCTTTTTTTCGGTGCCAAGGGCAGGCTTACATCCAATAGACGAGGATGTACAAACCCAACCAGACCACGTCCACGAAGTGCCAGTACCAAGCCGCGCCCTCAAAGCCGAAGTGACGGTCTTTGG
>CAITSG010000447.1 GCA_903894995.1 uncultured Burkholderiales bacterium | reverse complement strand
CGCGAACCCGAAGCTGCTCATCGTTTCACAGCCCACTTGGGGCGTGGACGTGGGCGCGGCGGCGCAGATTCGCGCCGAAATTTTGGCGCTGCGCGACGCGGGTTGTGCCGTGCTGGTGGTGAGTGAGGAGTTGGAGGAATTGTTCGAGTTGTCTGACCGATTGCATGTGATCGCCAAAGGGCGTTTGTCGCCGTCGGTGGCGCGGGCCGAGGCCACGGTGGAACGCATTGGCGAGTGGATGAGCGGCTTGTGGCCTGTCTCCCAGAACGACAAGGCACAGGAGGCACAGCATGCTCAAGCTTGAAATGCGGCCCCAGGCCTCGCGCCTGTGGACTTACGCATCGCCCGTGCTGGCGCTGGTGCTCACCGTGCTACTGGGTGTGGCGCTGTTCATGGCCTTGGGCAAAGACCCGGTGCGCGGACTGCAAATGTTCTTTTGGGAGCCGATCAAAACCAGCTACGCCTTGGGCGAGTTGATGGTCAAAGCCACGCCTTTGCTGATCATCGCTTTGGGTTTGTCGGTGTGCTTCCGGTCCAACGTCTGGAACATCGGCGCCGAGGGGCAGTTTGTCATGGGCGCGGTGTGCGCCGGGGGCATGGCGCTGCTGGCGGACAAAGACACGGGCCGCTGGATCGTGCTGGCCGTTTTGCTGGCGGGGGTGTTGGGCGGCATGTTGTGGGCGGGCATCACGGCGCTGCTGCGCGACCGCTTCAATGCCAGCGAAATTTTGGTTAGCCTGATGCTGGTGTATGTGGCCGACATGGTGCTGAGCTACCTGGTCTATGGACCTTGGAAAGACCCGGCGGGTTTTAACTTTCCGCAATCCAAAACCTTCGAGGCGGTCACGCAGATCCCGCGTTTGATGGACGGCTCGCGCGTGAGCGTGGGCTTGGTGTTGGCGCTGGTGGGGGCGGGCTTGTTGTGGATGTTTTTGTTCCGAACCCGTGCGGGCTTTGCCCAGCAAGTGGGTGGCTTGGCCCCGGCGGCGGCGCGTTATGCCGGCTTTTCTTCGCGCAAGGCGCTGTGGGTGGCGTTGCTCACCTCAGGCGGAGCGGCAGGCTTGGCGGGCGCTTTGGAGGTGGCCGGTCCCATCGGGCAGCTCACGCCTTATGTGCCTGCGGGCTACGGATTCGCTGCGATCATCGTGGCCTTTGTCGGGCGCTTGCACCCGGCGGGCATGGTGTTGTCGGCGGTGCTGATGAGCATGTTCTACATCGGTGGCGAGTTGGCCCAATCGCGCTTGGGCCTGCCCAAGTCGATCACCGGCGTGTTCCAAGGATTGCTGCTGTTTTGTTTGTTGGCGTGTGACACGCTGGTGGCCTACCGCTTGCGCTGGGTGGCGTCCAAGAAAGGAGGCGTGTGATGGAGTCGTATGCATTGCTGGTTGCAGCCACTTTGAACGCTGGCACCGTGCTGGCCATTGCCGCTTTGGGTTTGTTGATCAATGAAAAAGCCGGTGTGGTGAACTTGGGGGCTGAGGGCATGATGTTGTGCGCGGCGATTGCCGGTTTTGCGGCTGTGGTGCACACCGGCAACGACTGGCTTGGCTTTGCCGCGGGCATGGGCGCGGGCGCGGTGCTGGCGGCCATTTTTGGGGTGCTGGTGATTTGGCTGAACACCAACCAGTACGCCACGGGTTTGGCGCTGAGTCTGTTTGGTGTGGGTTTTTCAGCCTTTGTGGGCATTGGCTACGTGCAAGAAAAATTGCCCGATCGCCCCAGTTACGCGATTGCGGGTTTCGCCGACATTCCGCTGGTGGGGCCTGCTTTGTTCAAGCAGCATCCGCTGGTTTACGGCGCCATGCTCTTGGCGGTGGCCTTGATTTGGTTTTTGTACCGCAGCCGCACCGGATTGGTGCTGCGGGCGGTGGGTGAGTCGCCTGCTTCGGCGCACGCTTTGGGCTATCCGGTTCGCCGAATTCGCCTGGCGGCGGTGGTGGCCGGGGGTGCCTTGTGTGGCTTGGCCGGGGCCTACATTTCGGTGAGCTACACCCCACTTTGGGTTGAGGGCATGGTGGCCGGCAAGGGCTGGATCGCGCTGGCGCTGACCACCTTTGCGACCTGGCGCCCGGCACGCGTATTGCTTGGGGCTTACCTGTTTGGTGGTGTGACCATGCTGCAGTTCCATTTGCAGGGCGTGGGGGTGCAAGTGCCCAGCCAGTTGCTCACGGCGCTGCCTTATAT
>CAITSG010000446.1 GCA_903894995.1 uncultured Burkholderiales bacterium | reverse complement strand
TTTTTGCGCGAGATTCCCGAGTTGCCCTCGATCAAGGTGGCCAACCGGCCCCGCTCGATGCTGAGTCTGAGGGAATATGCGGCGGTGGTGCGCACCGCCCATCGCTTGAGCAGAAAAGGCGACAAGGCCCCCGAGGTCAAGGCGTCCACCGGCTACCGCGAACGCTTTTGGGTGCAGCCGCGTCACCTGACGCTGCCGCCCGACATGGCCTGGGCCATCCGCTTCATGGTCAACAGTTTTGTGCGCCCCGGCGATTTGCGCCAACTCAAACACAAGCATGTGCAGGTCGTGCGCGGCAGCAGCGTGTATTTGCGCATGACCTTGCCCCAAACCAAAAAACACGACGCCCCCATGGTGACCTTGCGCCCTGCGGTGCAGGTGTACGAGTCGGCCTTGGCCCAGGCCCGTCTGGACGGCTTTGGGCAACCGGACGATTACGTGTTTTTACCCGCAGAAAAGGACCGCAATTACGCTTTGGCGGTGCTGGGCTTTTGGTTCAAGTGGGTGATGCGCGAGGCGGGTGTGCCCTCGGAAGACGTGATGGGCCGCCTGCGCACGCTGTATTGTTTGCGGCACACGTCCATCATGTTCAGGCTGCTGTATGGGCAGGGCATTGACATGTTGACCTTGGCGCGAAACGCCCGCACCTCGGTGCAAATGATCGAGCGCTTTTACGCCTCGGCGCTCGATGGCGAGATGAACGTGGCCATGCTGCAAAGCCGCCGCACGAGCAAGACCTGAGTGGGGGCGCTCAACCGGGTTTGATCTGGCCTTTGATGACCACTTCTTTCCAGCGCGCTTGTTCTTTGGCAATGAAGGCCGCGTATTCGTTGGGTGTGCCGCCACCGGGAATGGCGCTTTCGGCAGCGTTTTTGGCGATCACATCGGGCATCTTCAAGGCTTTGGCGCATTCCTGTTGCAGCTTTTGGATGATCTCGGGCGGTGTGCCGGCACGCGCAGTGATGCCGTACCACTGCACGGTTTCAAAATCCTTGAAGCCGAATTCGGCCACGGTGGGCACATCGGGCAAGACCGAAATGCGCTCGGTGGTGCCGGTGGCCAAGCAGCGCAGGGCGCCGCTCTTGATGTGGGGCAGCAAGGCGGGGGTGCCTGCCGAGAGCAATTGAATGCGGCCGGCCAGCACGTCATTCAGGGCTGGGCCTGTGCCGCGGTAAGGAATGTGGGTGATGAACATGCCGGTGGCCAGCTTGAGCGCTTCCATGGCCAGGTGACCTGCGCTGGCATTGCCAGCCGAGGCGTAGTTCAGTTGACCCGGGCGGGCCCTGACGTAGGCGATCAGCGATTTGAGGTCGGTCACCGGCACGTCTTTGTGCACCACAAACAGGCTGGGCACGCGCGACAGCAAGGTGACGGGCACAAAGTCTTTGTTCACGTCGTAGCCGCTTTCGGGGTAGATCAGGGGGTTGACCGCCATCAGGCCAATGTGGCTCATGACGATGGTGTAGCCGTCGGCCGGGGTGCGCATCATCTCTTGCATGGCAGGAACGCCGCCGCCGCCGCCTTTGTTGTCGATGATGATCGAGACGCCCATCTGCTTGGTCAACTCGGTGGCAATGGTGCGGGCCACAATGCTGGAGGTGCCGCCTGGGGCGAAGGGCACGATCCAGCGGATGGGCTTGCTGGGCCAGGCCGATTGGGCGTGGCCGCTGATGCCGGTGGCGGCCAAACCGGCTGCGCCCATCCATTTGAGGTAGTCGCGGCGGGGCAAGGGGTGGAGGTCGTTGTGGCTCATGGTGCTTGATTGAGAAAATGGAAAAAAAGCAAAACAAGCAGGTAATTTAAAG
>CAITSG010000445.1 GCA_903894995.1 uncultured Burkholderiales bacterium | reverse complement strand
GCCCCTGCTTTCAAGCTGCCGGTGGTGGGCGGGCCGGGCGTGTTCAGCGCTGAGCAGTTCAAGGGGCAGCTCACCTTGGTCAACCTGTGGGCCACTTGGTGCGCGGGTTGCAAAGAAGAGCACCCGATCTTGATGGCGCTGTCTCGGCAGCCCGGCCTGAACATGGTGGGCATCAACTACAAAGAGCTGCAGGCCTCGGAGCTGTCGGGGCAGGACCCGCAAAGCGCAGAAGCGGTGCAAAAAGCCACGGCCCGCAGCCAGGCCTGGTTGCAAAAACAAGGTCAGGCATTTGGCGTGAACCTGCTGGACATGGACGGCCGGGTGGGCATGGATTTTGGCGTGTACGGTTTGCCCGAAACCTATTTGATCGACCGCGAGGGCGTGGTGCGCTTCAAGCACGCCGGGGCTTTGACGCCCGATGTGGTGCAGCAAAAATTGCTGCCCTTGCTGCGGGGGGTGAACTGATGCGAGCGTTGCTGCAATGTGTGTTGGCCAGCGTTTGCATGTGGGGTGCCTGTGTGGTTGCCCAAACGCCAGCTGGTGCAGCCGTGACAAGTAATGCGGCAAGCAATGTGGCAAGCGGTGCGGCAGTCCTGCAGGGTGTGCAGGCGACTTTGCCGGGTGTGGGTGTGCCCGTAGCGGCGCACGCCGATGCGCCCATGTCGACCGCTGTGCAAGCGCGCTGGGACCACATCGCGGCAGAGTTGCGTTGCCTGGTGTGCCAAAACGAATCACTGGCCTCGTCGAATGCCGAGCTGGCGCTGGACCTGCGCCGTGAGCTGCGCAGCCTGATCGAGCAAGGTCAAAGCGATGCCGATATCCGCAGCTTTCTGGTCAGCCGCTACGGTGACTTTGTGCTCTACAAGCCCGAGGTCAAGCCGGTGACCTGGCTGCTGTGGTTTGGCCCCTTTGTATTGTTGTTGGGCGCGTTGGCCGTGGCACTGCGCTTGATGCGTCGCAAAGCTGCTGTGCCCGCCCCTTTGACTGAAAGCGAACGCGCACGCGTTCGCCAACTGCTGGAGTCCTGATGTCTTTTTTGCCGCCTTGGCTGGGTTTGTTGTTGGCACTGATCGCCATGGGCGGGTTGTCCGCGTGGGTCGTGCAGCGTGGCCTGAAAAAACAGGCCCTGGTCGTGGGGCCTGAGCAGCAGTCAAAAATCAACCGCAGGATTCACCAGGAGCATCTGGCCGATTTGGACCGTGCTTTGGGCGAAGGCCGTTTGACGGCGCTGCAGCATCAGGTGGCGCGCGACGAGTTGCTGCGCCATCTGTTGAATGACGCAGCACTTGCTGAAGAACGTCCTGCAGTGGCAGTCCCTGCCCGGTGGCTCTGGATGGTCGTGTGCCTGGTGTTGCTCAGTGGTCTGAGTTACGTGCGATTGGGTGCCCCCCAGACTTGGTGGCCCGAGCCCTTGAGCCAGCGGGTCAAGATCAGCGCCACCACGCCCGAGCAATTGGCCGAGCAAACCCGTGTGTGGCAAGAAGCCACGCAAAAACGCCCTGACGACGCCCAGGCTTGGTTGACTCTGGCGCGTCTGCACGCCGCCCAAAACGCGCATGCCCCGGCCGAGCAGGCCTTGGCCCGTGTGCTGGCTTTGTCGCCCGAGCCCGATCTGTGGATCGAGCGCGCGCAATTGAAAGCCTTGAGCGCAGGTGGTGTCTACACCGGCGAGCCCTGGCAGTGGATTCAAAACGTGCTGCGGGATCAACCCCAGCACCTGAATGCGCTGGTG
Source organism: uncultured Burkholderiales bacterium (assembly GCA_903894995.1). Classification (GTDB taxonomy): domain Bacteria; phylum Pseudomonadota; class Gammaproteobacteria; order Burkholderiales; family Burkholderiaceae_C; genus Limnohabitans_A. Next base: position 1,301 of record CAITSG010000445.1, on the reverse strand, counting down.
TTGGCGGGCAGTGCGGCCTTGTCTGAAAAGCGGCATGCCGCTGCGCAAGGCTATTGGCAACGTGCATTGGCTTTGGTGCCAGCCGACAGTGAGGCAGGCCAAGGCTTGCAGCAGGCGCTGGCACAAGCGGCCGAGATGGCGGCGGCACCCGCAGTGCTTGCAGCAGTGGGGGCAGGGGCCTTGCCTGCGGCGACTGTGGCGGCCGACACCCAGCCGCTCATTGTGGGCGAGGTCCGTGTCTCGCCCGAGGTGCAAAGCCAAATCGCTGCAGGCGCGACCCTGTTCGTATACGCCATGGCCGAAGAGGGCTCGCGCCGCCCCGTAGCCATCTGGCGCGGCACGGCTTCATCGTGGCCAGTGCGCTTCGCATTGAGTGACAGCATGGGCATGGGTGCGCTGCCGATGCTGTCGGATTTGAAGCAGGTTCGCTTGGTGGCGCGGATTTCCAAAACAGGCGCAGCCCAAAAGCAGCCGGATGATTTTCAGGTGGAGCTGCCCGGCGTGAAGACGGGTGTGCAAGGCGTGGTGCTCAACATCACCGGACGCATCCCGTAGGTCGGACCTTCAGGCCCGTCGTTGGCCTGCTGTGATGCAGGTCCCTGTCGGGGCTGAAGCCACCGACAGATACCCGCCATCTGGCAAGTCGTGGCTGAAGCCACCGACTTGCCCATACCGTCACTCAAGCTTGCCGCAATTTGCGCGAATGGCTGTGCACCGCCTCCACCAGCGCCGTCACATGCTCGGGCGGTGTGTATTGGCTGATGCCGTGGCCCAGGTTGAAGATGTGGGTGGGGCCGGTTTGTGTGGTGTCGGTGTGCGGCTTGCCAAAGCTGTCCAGCACGCGTCGGACTTCCGTCGCGATCTGCGCGGGGGGCGCAAACAGGATGTTGGGATCGATGTTGCCTTGCAGCGCTTTGCCGGGCCCACCCACTTCGCCGCCCACTTGGGCGCGGGCGCGGCCCAGGTTCATGGTCCAGTCCAAACCCAGCACATCGCAGTTCAGACCGGCCATCTCGGGCAGCCACAGGCCCCCGCCTTTGGTGAAGACCAAGCTGGGGATGCGCTGACCGTTGTGCTCGGTCTTCAATTGGCTCAGTACGCGGGCCGTGTAGGCCAGGCTGAATTGCTGGAAAGCGCCATCGGCCAGCACACCGCCCCAGCTGTCAAAAATCATGGCCGCTTGGGCCCCGGCTTCGATTTGGGTGTTCAGGTACAGGGCCACCGCGTCGGCGTTGATTTCCAGGATGCGGTGCATCAGGTCAGGGCGGCTGTACATCAGGGTTTTGACATGACGGTAGTCG
>CAITSG010000444.1 GCA_903894995.1 uncultured Burkholderiales bacterium | reverse complement strand
TACAGGGACATGACCCTGTCTTTTGTGGGAGCCCCGCCCCGGGGCGATTCTTGGTGGTCTGCATGGCTTATCGCGACGAGGGCTTCGCTCCTACAGGGACATTCCCCCTGCGTTTTGTAGGAGCCCCGCCACGGGGCGATTCTTGGTGGTCTGCGAGGCTTTTCGCGACGAGGGCGTCGCTCCTACAGGGACATTGCCCTGCGTTTTGTAGGAGCCCCGCCTCGGGGCGATTCTTGGTGGTCTGCGAGGGTTTTCGCGACGAGGGCGTCGCTCCTACAGGGGGCAAGGCGATGGGGGATCAGCGTGTGCGCATGGCTTTGAGGATTTTTTGGCCGCCGCGGCCATTGGGTTCCATCCCCAGTCGTTGTTGTTCGGCGCGGATCGCCGTGCGGGATTTGTCGCCCAACATGCCGTCCACCGGGCCGATGTCGTGGCCGCGAATCACCAGCAGGCCTTGCAATTCACGCCGCTCAGCGCGTGACAGGCCCGCGTCGTCGGTCGGCCAGGGCGTGGCAAAGGGGCCTGCGCCGCGCAAGCGGTCGCTCAGGTGTGCAATGGCCAGGCCATAGCTTTCGGCCGCGTTGTAGCTGTAGAGCGCGTCGAAGTTGCGCGTGACCAAAAACGCTGGGCCATCGGCCCCGGCCAGCGTGAGCAAGCCGACCGAACCCAAACTGGCAGGCAGGGCCGAACCGTCCACCCGGCGCACGCCTCGCGCCGCCCAGTCGGCCACCGGGCGTTTGCTGCGGCGGCCCTCGCCCGCCAATGAGATGCCCGAGGGCAGCTTGACTTCGATGCCCCAAGGCAATCCACTTTGCCATCCCGCACGGGCCAAAAAGTTGGCGGTCGAGCCCAGCGCGTCCACGCTGCTGTCCATCAGGTCAGCTCGGCCGTCGCCGTCAAAGTCCACCGCCAGGCGCTCAAAAGTGCTGGGCATGAACTGGGTGTGGCCAAACGCCCCCGCCCACGAGCCGACCAAACGCTCGGGCGCAATGTGGCCGGCCTGCAAGATGCGCAGCGCCGCAAAAAACTCACCCCGAAAATAGCTTTGCCGCCGCCCGTGACAAGACAGTGTGCCCAGCGCTTGCACCAATGGATATTTGCCAAAGGTCTGGCCAAAATTGCTTTCGACACCCCAAACCGCGACCACCGTGGCGGCATCCACACCAAATCGTTGCTCGGCTTTTTCGAGCGCTTGGCGTTGCTCGGTCAGGCGGGCAACACCGTCGGCCACCCGCTCTTCGTCCACTAAGGCCGACATGTAGTCCCAAATGGCGGTGCGAAATTCGGGCTGAAAGTTGAGCTTGTCGATGACGCTGAAGTCGGCTTGTAAGCCCGAGGTGTGGCGAGACCAAGTGGCATCGCTGACTTTGCCGCTGCGCGCAGCCGGGCGCAACTCGACCATGCAAGCTGATAAATCGGTGCTTTGCGCCCAGGCACTGGGGGCCATCCAAGCGCTGGCCAGCACCGCGCTCAGGCAAGTAAGCCGGCGCAAGTGCATGAGGCTTGGCGGGATTGCTTGGGTTGTCATGGTGAAAATTCCCTGAAATTTTGTAGGCGTCTGAATGCGCGGCTGCCAATGTACAGCGTCAAGCAAATGAACGGTCAAGGGCTTGAACTTCGTGGAGATTTTGTAAATTTGATTGACGTTTTAATTAATTTAATTTTTTGTTAATCAGAATTTAAAGTAAATTTCATTTACCTAGTCAGATTTACATTTTTTGCAAACCCAATAGCATCCGGCGGCCGAACAAAGAATTGGGATCTGACCCCAATTTCAACGATCAAGCCCCGCAGACCACCACCCATCGCCCCGGGGCGGGGCTCCTACAAAGACATGCAGGGCAATGTCCCTGTAGGAGCGACGCCCCGTCGCGAAAATCCTCGCAGACCACCACCCATCGCCCCGGGGCGGGGCTCCTACAAACGCCACCTTCTGCCAGGCAACGGGGCCTTTTAAGTGGGTAGGACCTTCGCCATACAACCAAGTCACATCCATCACCCGTTCGCCCATGAAACGCATGGACAGGTTGCTGCCAATGGCCTCGAGACCTCGAGCTTGGAAGATTTGGCCGTTGCGCACGGCTCTCGCTTGCACGCTGTCATTGCGTGCCCAG
>CAITSG010000443.1 GCA_903894995.1 uncultured Burkholderiales bacterium | reverse complement strand
TTTGGCAATCGGCACACCCAGTTGTGAATCGGGCGTGGCCAGTCGAAAGTCGCATGCCGTGGCAATGGCCAGTCCGCCGCCCACGGCCCAGCCTTCAATGAGCGCCACCGTGGGCATGGGCAGTGAGCAGAGCAAGTCGATGCAGGCCTCGATTTGGGCCTCGTAGGCAACACCGTCATCGCCCGTACAAAATGGAATGAATTGCTCGATGTCGGTGCCTGCCACAAAGGCCCGCCCACCGGCACCACGAAACACCACCGCCCGAATGTCCGCATCGGCCTTGAAGCTGTGGCAAAGGCGACTGAGCTCTTGGTACATGCCCCAGGTCATGGCGTTGCGCGCCTGAGGTCGGTTGAACGTCACGGTGGCCACGCCATGCTCGACAGCCAGGTCGACCGTGCCTGCAATCAGGGTATCGGTCATCAGCTGTCCAGCTTCACATTGCTGTCTTTGACCACTTTGGCCCACTTGACTTGTTCGGTCCGGATGAAGTCGGCAAAGCGCTGGGCTGAACCGCCGCCGTCCTCTGCGCCATATTGGGCCAATTTTTCGACCACATCGGGCATGACCAAGACCTTGTTGATGTCCTCGTTCATGCGTTGCGCCATGGCGGAGGGCAGCTTGCCAGGGCCGACCAATCCGTACCAGGTTGTGGCTTCAAAGTTGGGAAAACCCGCTTCGACCATGGTGGGCACATTGGGGTAGCTTGAGGCCCGTTTGGCACGGGTTTGTGCAATCGCACGCACCTTGCCGCTTTTGACGTGGGGTGTCGCAGCGGTCATGGTGTCAAACGAGTAGCCGATTTGCCCGCCGATCAAATCGGCCAGCATCGGCCCCGATCCTTTGTAGGGAATGTGGATGGTGTCGACACCCGCTGCCAATTTGAAGGATTCGAGGGCCATGTGTTGGGCCGAGCCCTGACCCGCGGAGCCGAAACTCACCTTGCCGGGGTTGGCCTTGCATTGCGCGACCAACTCGGCCACGGTTTTGGCGGGTTGGTCGTTGTTGCAAATGAGCAAATTGGGTGTGATCCCGACCAAAGTCAATGGCGTGAAATCGCGGTCCACCACATAACTGAGCTTGGGCATGAGGGCAGGGGCCAGCGCATGGCTGTTGATGTGCGCCATGAGCAGCGTGTTGCCGTCAGGGGCCGCCTTGGCCACCGCTTCGGCAGCGATCACGCCAGTGGCTCCTGCGCGGTTTTCAACCAGCACCGTGACGCCCCACATGGTTTGCAGTTTTTGCGCCACGATGCGGGCCAGGATGTCGGTGCCGCCCCCGGGAGCAAATCCCACCAAAATGCGCACCGGCCCGGCGGGCAGGGATTGCGCCCGCACAGCGGGTGCGACGAGTGTCGCTGCAGTGGCGGCAGTAGCGGCTACAAAGGTTCTGCGTTTCATGTTGTCTCCTGAGTTATTTGATGGAAATGCACGCTAGAAATCGGGACGTCTGGACTTCAATGGCTCGAAAAGTGGTCCATGATGGCCTGCACGCCGCTGCCTTGCAGCGCCACGCCCGAGAGCTTCAGGCCCATTTCGCAGCCCGCCACGGTGGCGATCAGGGTCAGGTCGTTGCTGTCGCCCAGATGGCCAATGCGGAACATGCGGCCTTTGACTTTGCCCAGGCCCGTGCCCAGTGAGCAGTCAAAGCGTTCGTGAATGACTTTGCGCACCGCGTCGGCGTCCACGCCCTCGGGTGTCATGACACCGGTCAGGATGGGCGAGTAAACAGCCGGATCGGCGCACTGAATCGGCAGGCCCCAAGCGTTGACGGCCGCACGCACGCCAGCGGCCCAGCGCTGGTGACGCGCAAAGACCTGGTCCAGGCCTTCGGCCAGCAGCATGTCGCAGGCCTCGCTCAGGCCATAGAGTAAATTGGTGTTGGGGGTGGAGGGCCAATAGCCGTTTTTGTTCATCTCGATCATCTCGCCCCAGGCCCAGTAGCTGCGGGCCATGCCACCTTGTTGGCTGACCTCGATGGCGTGGGGCGACAGGGCGTTGAAGCTGATGCCGGGTGGCAGCATCAGGCCTTTTTGTGATCCGCTGATGGTCACGTCCACGCCCCATTCGTCGTGCCGGTAGTCTGCGCTGGCCAGGCCCGAGATGGTGTCGACCAGCAGCAAGGCGGGGTGCTTGGCAGCGTCCATGGCGCGGCGTACAGCGGCAATGTCGCTGGTCACGCCAGTTGAGGTTTCGTTGTGCACCACACAAACGGCCTTGATGTTGTGGCCCGTGTCGGCTTTCAGGCGCTGCTCGATCAAATCGGCCTGCACGCCATGACGCCAGCCTTCAAGGCCTGGCAGGCTGATGACCTCTGATTTCAGACCCAGCTGATTGGCCAGCTTGTTCCATAAAAACGCAAAGTGGCCGGTCTCGTACATCAGCACATGGTCGCCGGTGTTGAGCACGTTGCTCAGAGCCGCCTCCCAAGCCCCGGTGCCTGAGGCGGGGTAGATCATGACGGGGTGGCGGGTTTTGAAAATCTTTTGCACGTCGGACAGCACCTTCTTGCCCAAGGCGCCGAACTCGGGGCCACGGTGGTCGATGGTGGGCGAACTGATGGCCCGCAATATGCGGTCGGGCACGGGCGAGGGGCCTGGGATTTGCAGGAAATGACGGCCCGTGGGGTGGAAGTTGGTGGTGAGCATGAGCTGAAAACGCCTTTCAATTTTTGGACTATTTTTTGTATTCAAAATACATTTGTCAAGGGTGTTTGTCCTAGAATCGGCCACGTTGATTCAGAACGGTTTATTTTCATGAACGCCTTTTTGTATCAAAGCGGCACGCCCGCTTTGCTGGAGTCTCTTTTTGTAGGAGCGGCGCCCCCGCCGCGATGGACCCTTGCAGTCGACCACTCATCGCCACAATGCAAATCAACAGAACCCATTTTTTGTATTCAAAATAATTTTATGGCTTCAGAAAACCTGTCTATTGCCCGTCCTGTCTTGCACGAACAAGTCGCGCAGCGCCTGCGCCAGATGTTGGTCGAGGGCTTGATTCCGCCCGGCGGCAAACTCAACGAGCGCACCTTGTGCGAAGAGCTGAGCATCTCGCGCACCCCGCTGCGCGAGGCCATCAAGATGCTGGCGGCCGAGGGTTTGGTGGAGCTCTTGCCCAACCGGGGCTCGGTGGCGGTGCAGCTGAGCGAGGCGGATGTGCACCACACTTTTGAGGTGATGGCCGGGCTGGAGGGCCTGTCGGGCGAGCTGGCTGCACAACGCGTGACCGAGGCCGAACTCAATGAAATCAAGGCCTTGCATTACGAGATGCTGGCCGCCTACACACGTCGCGACCTGTCGGCCTATTACCAAATCAATGCGGCGATTCACCGCAGCTTCAACGCGGCGGCCAAAAATCCGGTGTTGACCGCCACCTACAACCAGGTCAATGCCCGCTTGCAGGCGTTGCGCTTTCGCTCGAACCAGGACGGGGACAAATGGCAGCGCGCTGTGGACGAGCACATTGCGATGGTGCAGGCGCTGCAGGCCCGCGATGCAGCAGCCCTGCGCCAGGTGCTGATGCAGCACCTGGACAACAAGCGCAAGGTGGTGATCGAGCAACTTCGCAGTGCCCAAAATGCCCCCACCACCGACAACAACGCATCGCCATCCCTCACAGAAGGACACGCCCTATGAACGCCCCTTTGCCCATTGATTTGTCCAAAGCATCGCCAGACCAAGCCTACGAAAATGTGGCCAGCCGCTTCAACGAAGTGGCCGGTTTGTTGGCCCAGCGACTGCGTTCGGACACCCGAGGCGAGGTCTTGTTTTCTGCGGCCGACCGAGGTCGTTACGCCACCGACGCCTCTATTTACCAGGTCATGCCCGTGGGCGTTTTTGTGCCGCGCGACGAAGCCGATGTGCGCACGGCGCTGGACATTTGCCGGGACTTGGGCGTGTCCATCGTGCCGCGCGGCGGCGGCACCAGCCAGTGCGGCCAAACCGTGGGGGCGGGCTTGGTCATGGACCATTCCAAACACATGCGCAAAATCATGGCGGTCGACGCCGAGCAGCGCACCGCCACCGTGGAGCCGGGCTTGGTGCTGGACCACCTGAATGCCGCACTCAAACCCCATGGCCTGTGGTACCCGGTGGACGTGTCCACCAGCGCCCAAGCCACCTTGGGCGGCATGGCCGGCAACAACTCTTGCGGCAGCCGGTCGATTGCTTACGGCAACATGGTGCACAACGTGCTGGGGGCTGAGGCTTGGTTGGCCGACGGCAGTTTGCTGGACTTTGGCGCGTATGACCAAGCCCAAGGGCGGGTGCGCCAAATTGGCGACTTTGTGCGCGACTTGGCGCTGCAAAACGCCAGTGAAATCGATGCCCATTGGCCCAAAGTCTTGCGCCGCGTGGCCGGCTACAACCTGGACATTTTCCGCAACCAAAACGAGCGGCCCTACACGGCCGATGGGTCCGTCAACCTGTCGCATTTGCTGATCGGCAGCGAGGGCACGCTGGCGCTGACACGCTCGCTCACCCTGCGCTTGGCCGAGCTGCCGCGCGCCAAGGTGCTGGGGGTGGTGAACTTTCCGACCTTTTACCAAGCCATGGATTCGGCCCAGCACATCGTCAAGCTGGGGCAGGGCATGGCGGTGGGGCAGCTGTCGGCCGTCGAGCTGGTGGACCGCACCATGATCGAGCTGTCTTTGCAGAACCCGGCCTTTGCGCCGACCATCCGCACGGCCTTGTCGCCGCACATCAACGGCGGTATGCCCGAGGCGGTGTTGTTGGTGGAGTTTTCTGGTCCCAGCAAGGCCGACATCGCGCACAAGATCAAGGAGCTGGTGGAGCTGATGGGCGACTTGGGCCTGCCCGGCAGCGTGGTCGAGATGGTGGACGATGCACCGCAAAAGAACCTGTGGGAAGTTCGCAAGGCGGGCTTGAACATCATGATGAGCTTGCGTGGCGACGGCAAACCGGTGAGCTTCATTGAAGACTGCGCGGTGCCGCTGGAAAGTCTGGCCGAGTACACCGATGCCCTGACCGGCGTGTTTCGAAAATACGGCAGCCGGGGCACTTGGTACGCCCACGCCTCGGTGGGCACTTTGCATGTGCGGCCCATTTTGGACATGCGCCGCGATGGCGCCAGCAAAATGCGCGCCATAGCCGAAGAGGCCAGCGCCTTGGTGCGTCATTACAAGGGCGCGTTCAGTGGTGAGCACGGAGACGGGCTGTGCCGGGGCGAGTGGATTGGCTGGCAGTTTGGCCCACGCATCAGCGAGGCCTTTGCCGCGATCAAGCAAGAGGTGGACCCCGGTCAAATGCTGTCGCCCCAGCGCATCGTCAACCCGCCCAAAATGGACGACACCACACTGATGCGCTATTCGCCCACCTACAAGGTGGTGCCCATTCAAACGGCGCTCGACTGGCGTGCCTGGGACGTGCAAAACGACCCGGTGACCGAAAAGACCAGCGCCCCCGGCACCGGCGGTGACCCGGCCCAAGGCTTGGCCAAAGCGGTGGAGATGTGCAACAACAACGGCCACTGCCGCAAGTTCGACGCAGGCACCATGTGCCCCAGCTACCGCGTGACCCGTGACGAGCAGCACCTGACACGCGGCCGCGCCAACACCTTGCGCTTGGCCTTGAGCGGTCAGATTGACGGTCTGTCTGGGCAAGATGCCCTGTCCAGCCAAGCGGTGCACGACGCGATGGACCTGTGTGTGGGGTGCAAAGGCTGCAAGCGCGATTGCCCCACCGGGGTGGACATGGCCAAGATGAAGGTCGAGTTTTTGCAGCACTACAAAGCCAAGCACGGCCACACGCTGCAAGACAAGGTGGTGGCCTATTTGCCCGAATACGCCCGCTGGGCAGCGAGGCTGGCCCCAGTTTTGAACCTGCGCAACCGCATGCCGCTGCTGGCTGCGTTGACAGAAAAGCTCTTGGGCCTGTCGGCCAAACGCAGCTTGCCCGAGTGGCATATGCGACATTTTTTCAACACCACCGCCACTTCGGCGTCCCGCACGGCCAGCCGCGCCGAGGTGTTGGCAGCGGCGCGTGGGGTGGTCTTGTTTGTGGACACCTTCAACGGCTACTTGGAATCGGCCAACGCGCATGCTGCCGTGAAGGTGCTGCAGGCGGCGGGTTACACCGTGCATGTGGCCACCAAGCTGCAGGACGATGGCGGGCACCTGTGCTGCGGCCGCACTTACCTGGCCAGCGGCATGGTGGACAAGGCCCGCGACAAAGCCCGCGAAGTGGTGCAAAGCCTGTTGCCTTTTGCCGAAAAAGGCCTGTCCATCGTGGGCCTGGAGCCTTCTTGCTTGCTGACCTTGCGCGATGAGTTGCTGGTGATGGGTTTGGGCGAGGGCGCGCAAAAGATCGCCCTGCAGGCCTTGTTGTTTGAAGAGTTTTTGGCCCGCGAAGCTAAAGCGGGCCATCTGGAGGCACTGAAAGCGCAAATCGCGCCGGTGGACCGCCCGGTCTTGCTGCACGGGCATTGCCACCAAAAAGCCTTTGACGCGGTGTCACCCGTGATGGAAGTTTTGCGCTGGATTCCGGGGGCAAAGCCGCAGCTGATCGAGAGCAGTTGCTGTGGCATGGCGGGCAGCTTTGGCTACGAAGCCAAGCACTACGAGGTGTCCATGCAAATGGCCGAACTGAGTTTGCTGCCCGCCGTGCGCGCCCAGCCCGATGCGATCGTGGTGGCCGACGGCACCAGCTGCCGCCACCAGATCCACGACGGTGGGCAACGCGAGGCCGTGCACCTGTGCCAGTTGTTGGCGGGTTTGTTGCCAGGTGATTGATCTGGCCCTACCAAGTTGGATGTGAAAGGCTTGTCCAGGACATACAGGTGGCAATCCTGCATTTTGTAGGAGCCCCGCCCCGGGGCGATGTCGGATGGTCTGCGAGGCTGTTAGCGACGAGGGCGTCGCTCCTACAAGGGGGCAATCCTGCATTTTGTAGGAGCCCCGCCCCGGGGCGATGT
>CAITSG010000442.1 GCA_903894995.1 uncultured Burkholderiales bacterium | reverse complement strand
GGGGTTCCTGAACAGCTGCCTTGCATCAACTTGCCATTGAGCCCTCAATGGCCTGGAGCAGATTGGTCAGAGATCGTTCGTTTGCAGGCTCCCCTTGCGGGCCAAGTTGTTCGTCCCGCGCAAGACCTGTGCACAGTGATGTACACCTCGGGCACCACCGGCAACCCCAAAGGCGTGATGCACAGTTTTGGCACATTACAAACGATCATTGCGCAGGGGCTGGAGCGCATTCCTCTGAACGAGAACGACAGGATGTTGTCTTATTTGCCACTGTCGCACATCGCTGAAAGGGGCCTGGTTGAGCACATGCTGTTGGCCACGGGCATGCAAGTCTTTTTTGCGGAGTCGCAAGAGACGTTTGCCAAGGACTTGCAACGCGCACGCCCTACATTTTTCTTTTCAGTGCCCAGGTTATGGCTCAAGTTTCGCGAAGGTGTCAACGCCAAAATGCCGCCCAAAAAGCTGGCCTTGTTGCTCAAAATTCCACTGATCAATCGGATAGTTCAGAAAAAGATATTGTCCGCATTGGGTCTGGACCAATGCCGTGTGGCCGCAGGAGGCGCTGCGCCCATGCCGCCTGAATTGTTGCGCTGGTATGGCGCACTGGGTTTGAATCTCATCGAGTTGTACGGCATGACCGAGAACGGTTGCACCCATGCGACCGACGTTCATCACCCTTTGCCTGGGAGCGTGGGCCAAGTGCTCAATGGGGTAAAAAGCCGACTGGACCCTGAGACCAGCGAAGTGCAAGTGTTTTCGCAGGGGTTGATGTTGGGTTATTTTCTGGAGACGGAATTGACCGCCCAAGCCTTTACGCCCGATGGCTGGTTGCATACCGGAGACAAAGGTTCGGTCGATGCGCAGGGCAATCTCACGCTCACCGGGCGGGTGAAAGATTTGTTCAAAACCAGCAAGGGCAAATACGTTGCGCCTGCAGGCATTGAGGCCTTGTTGGCCTTGGTCCCTGGAGTGGAAGCTTGTTGTGTCGTAGGCGCCAATTTGGCGCAACCGCTGGCCATCTTGGCGCTGACACCTGATCGGCTCAAACAAGCGCTAGAACCTCAAGAGCGGCAAAACATGCAAGCTGCCTTCGAACGGGAACTTGTGCGGATCAATCAACAACTCGACCCGCATGAACGCCTGTCTTGCCTGGTGATCGATCACAAGCCCTGGACCGTGGAGTTTGGCTTCATCACCCCCACCTTGAAAGTCAAGCGCAACCAGATTGAAGCGGTGTATGGGTCTACTTTTGAGGCCTGGTCTTCATGCAAAACAGCCGTCGTCTGGATGGATGCAACTGTCCCAGCTTCCCATTCCTAATTTAGATTCAACCAAAGGAGAACTTCATGAAAACACGCATCACAGAACTCTTGGGCATTCGCCACCCGATCATGCAAGGGGGCATGCACCATGTGGGTTATGCCGAGCTGGCCTCGGCCGTGTCCAATGCCGGGGGCTTGGGCATCATCACGGGCTTGACCCAAAAAACGCCTGAGTTGCTGGCCCAAGAAATTGCGCGCTGCCGTGAAATGACCGATCAGCCCTTTGGTGTGAACCTGACCTTTTTACCCGCGTTCACTGCGCCCCCATATCCAGAATACATCCGGGCCATCATCGAAGGCGGTGTCAAAGTGGTCGAAACCGCCGGGCGCAACCCGCAGGCCTACATGCCCGCCTTGAAGGCGGCGGGCATCAAGGTGATTCACAAATGCACCTCGGTCAGACATGCCCTGAAGGCCGAAGAAATCGGCTGTGATGCGGTCAGTGTGGATGGCTTTGAATGCGGCGGGCATCCTGGCGAGGACGATGTGCCCAATTTCATTTTGTTGCCCCGCGCAGCAGAAGAACTCAAGATCCCTTTTCTGGCCTCGGGCGGCATGGCCGATGGCCGCAGCCTGGTGGCGGCCTTGGCCATGGGGGCGGATGGCATCAACATGGGCACCCGCTTCATTGCCACGCAAGAAGCGCCCGTGCATGAAAAAGTCAAGCAGGCCATTGTGGCCGCCAGTGAGCTGGACACCACACTCATCATGCGTTCCATCAAGAACACCGAGCGTGTGCTGATGAACGAGGGTGTCAAGCGTGTTCAGGCCATAGAACGCGAAAAAGGCGCAGCCCTGAGCATCAGCGACATCATGGAGCATGTGGCCGGCGTTTACCCCAAGGTCATGAATGACGGTGATCTCGATGCAGGTGCCTGGAGCTGCGGCATGGTGGCCGGTTTGATCCATGACGTGCCCACTTGCCAGGATCTGATCGATCGAATCATGGCTCAAGCAGATCAGCTGATCCGCCAGCGGCTCGGCGGCATGCTGGCCTGAGTAACCTTGGCATCACGGCCGCATTGACGGTGGAGTGCTTTTCACACATTCTTCAATGAGGAGACAACACATGGAATTTTCAGAACTCATCAAGGCCCGCAAAAGCGTTCGCGGCTACCAACAAAAACCAGTCCCCCGCGAGGTCATCGAAGAGATCCTCTCGGTGGCCAAATGGTCGCCCTCGTCGATGAACACACAGCCTTGGCATGTGCATGTGGTCACCGGCGAGCCGCTGGAGCGCATTCGCCGGGGCAACACCGAGAACATGGTCAAGGGCGTGCCCCCTAAGCGCGACTTTCCGATGAAAGAGTCCTACGAGGGCATTCACCGCAAGCGCCAGGTGGACATCGCGATTCAGCTGTTTGATGCCATGGGCATCGCCCGCGATGACAAAGAGCGCCGCACCGATTGGGTCATGCGCGGTTTTCGCCAGTTCGATGCGCCCGTGTCGCTGGTGCTGACCTATGACAAATACCTCGAACCTGCGGCCATCAGCCAGTTTGATTTGGGGGCCTTGTCGCACGCCATCGTGCTGGCCGCCTGGGAGCGGGGCCTGGGCACTGTGATCAACGGGCAAGGCATCATGCAGTCGGCCGTGGTTCGCGAACACGCGGGCATTCCGGATGATCAGAACATCATGATCTGCATCGCCTTGGGCTACCCGGACGAAGACTTTGTGGCCAACAGCGTCAAGTCGGTGCGCGAGGATGAAGCCAACTTTGTGCGTTACGTCGGTTTCTGAACTTGTGACTGATCAGGGTGCCACCTTGCGATGGTGGCCTTTTCTTTCTGTCCCTTAGAGTGAACACCCCATGAATTTGAGCAAAGACGAACTGGCTTTTCGCGATGAAGTGCGCGCCTTTTTGGCCGCTGAGCTGACCGATGAGATCCGCTTGGGCGGGCATCGCACCTCGGGCATTTTTGCGGACTACGAGGTAGGCATTCCGTGGCAACGCATTTTGGCCAAGCGCGGCTGGGCGGCGCCGCACTGGCCAGTCGAGTGGGGCGGTTGCGCCTGGACGCCAAGGCAGCACGACATCTTTGCCAGCGAGATGGCGGCGGCCGACGCCCCCAAAGTCTCACCTCTGGGCCTGGTGATGGCCGCGCCCGTGCTGGTGGCGTTTGGCACGCAGGCCCAAAAAGAGCGCTGGTTGCCAGACTTGCGCAACGGCGTGAGTTACTGGTGTCAGGGTTACAGCGAGCCGGGCTCGGGCTCCGACCTAGCCTCGCTGCAATGCCGCGCCCGCCGGGAAGGGAAAGAGTGGGTGATCAATGGCTCCAAAATCTGGACCACCCACGCCCACCGTGCCACGCACATGTTTTGCCTGGTGCGCACCGACAACAGCGGCAAACCCCAGCAAGGCATCAGCTTCTTGATGTTCGAGCTGAACAACCCGGGCATCCAGATCAGACCGATCATCAGCATCTCGGGCGATCACGAGTTCAATCAGGTCTTTTTTGATGAAGCCCGCGTGCCCGCTGACGCGCTGATCGGCGAAGAAAACCAGGGCTGGACGATAGCCAAATTTTTGCTGGAGCACGAGCGGGGCGGCTCGTCTGCGCCGTTCTTGCGGGGCCGTTTGGCCCGCTTGCGCGAGTCCTTGCAAGAAGCCTTTGCGCAAGGCGCGCCGTGCTCCGAACGCGAAGACATCGCCTTGACCTTGGCCAATGCGCAGTGCCGCATTGACGCCTTGCACGCTTGGGAACAGCAGGTGCTGACGGCCCGCATCGGTGGCGGCACTCAGCCTTGCTGGATGCCGGCTGCGCCGTCCATGGGCAAGGTGCTGGCCACCGAGCTCAAGCAGCACCTGACCGAGCTGGGTTTGGACATTGCAGGCGTCTATGGCGCCAGCAGCCTGACCATCGAGGAGGCATCTGCCCACGCTTTGCCTGTGCCCGAGGAGTCGGTGTTTGCGACCCGGGCTTACTTGAATGACCGCGCAGCCTCGATTTATGGCGGCACCAACGAAGTGCAGCGCAATCTGATTGCCCGCCACCTTTTGGGTGCCGAGGTGGTGGAGCCTGTGGTGCCTACCGACGAAACGCAGGCCATGTTGCTGGCCAGTCTGCAAGGCTGGCTGCAAGACAAGCTGCCCTTCGACAAACGCGCACAGATGATTGCAAGTCCAGAAGCGATTGCACCGCTGTGGCAAGGCTTGAGCCGTGAATTGGGCCTCTTGGGTGCGGCGCTGCCCGAACACTTGGGTGGCATGGGCGGTGGTTTGCCCGAACAAATGTTGATCTGCCAGGCCTTGGGTGCGGCCTTGGTGGCCGAGCCTTACAGCAGCTCCGCCGTGCTGGGCGCAACCTTGCTGCAGGCGCTGGGCGACCCGGCGGCTGATGCCTTGCTGCAAGGCTTGGCCGAGGACCAAGTGCGCTTGGCCGTGGCGGCTTTGGAACCCGCAGGGCGCACCGACCTGAGTCGGGTGCAGACCCGCTTGCACAACTCGAACGGCCAGCTGCACATCAGCGGGCGCAAAGCCCTGGTGCGCGGCGCAACCGGGGCCACGCACTGGCTGGTGAGCGCACGAGACGAGGCGGGACAGCTGCGCATCTGCTTGATTGATCCTTCAGCCACTGGCGTGCAGCAGCGTGATGTTCGACTGATCGACGGCGCCTGGGCGGCTGAGCTGGCCTTTGACCAAACCCCCGTGCAGGCCGTCTTGGGCCAAGGCGATGCACTGCCCGCGCTCTCGCAAGCGTGGGACACGGCCACGCTGGCCGCAGACGCCGAGGTTGTGGGCGTGATGCAGGCCTTGATGCGCGACACGCTGAACTACACCAGCCAGCGCAAACAGTTTGGTCAGCCCCTGGCGGCCTTTCAAGTTTTGCAACACCGCATGGCCGACATGTACATGGCGCTCGTGCAAGCCGCGGCGGCAGTCGGCGCTTGTGCCGATGTGCTGGGCGACAGCCCCGAGCGCCGCGCCGAGCGCGTGTCATCAACCCATGTCACGGTGTTGCGTGCGGCTCGCTTGGTGGGGCAGGGCGCGGTGCAGTTGCACGGCGGCATGGGCATGACCGATGAACTGGCCGTGGGCCACGGCTTCAAGCGTCTGACGGTGATCGAGCAACAGTTTGGCGGGGTGGCGCAGCACTTGCGGCGCGTGACGGGTTTAAGTGCGGAGACGATTTGAAATCAATGAAGGGCTGATGTCCAAGGACTGCCCTCTCTTCGTTTGCACAAAACTCTGGGCACCCTCTATGTGTCAAACCCGACCAGCCAAGTGCAATGATGCCCGCAGCGTTTCATTCAGCCGAGTTTGCCATCCATCGCCAGTGGCGCGCAGGGCAGCGAGCACGTCTGCGTCCAGTCTGATCTTGACCGGTTCTTTGGTCACGGCCTGGCTGCTGCCCACAGGGCGGCCACGTCGTCTGGCCAAGATTTGCTCAGGCGTGTGGACGGCAGCAACCACCCCGTCCCGCGCTTCTGTCAGAGATTCGCGCAGCCCCTCGACGGCGTGCCCCGCATCGGTTTCGACCGCTTTGGCCAGATTCTCAATGTCGATTTTCTTCAAATTCATGGCGTCAGCTCCTGTCAATTTTATGCACGGGCAGGTTCTCTCTGTCCGCTTTGGCGTAAATCGCCACCAGTAGAACCAATTCTTCAGTGTTCAGATTGAAATAGATCACGCGAACGCCCCCCTCGTTTGCCTTTGCCTTGCCGCGTCCAGCGAACTTTGCGGGCACCATCGGCACCCGGGATCACCATGCCTGCATTCGGTGTGCATGCGATCCAGTCTATGAAGGCGTGCCGCTCGGTTGGACTCCAGAGTTTCTCTGCCTGCTTTTGAAAAGTGGGCGTTTCAATCACGGTAAACATAATTAATTGTACCCCCAATTAAATTAAGCTTCATTTTATCGCTCATCCCCGCATCAACTTCTGAATCAAATCCGCCGCCCCTGAGGCTTCATACTTGCGCATCAGTTTGACGCGGTAAATCTCCACTGTGCGGTGGCTGATGCCCAAAGCGCGGCCAATCTCTTTGCTGGTTTGGAATTTTCATTAACCCAAATCATCCACAAACTCCGAAGCGGGCGACACACTGCTCACCAGCAGCCTGTCACGCGCCCGTGTGCAAGCCACATACAGCAGGTGGCGTTCGGTGTCATAGACATCCAGGAGGTCTGACTCGTCCATCACGCTTTCGATGCGTGATTGCAGCGGAATCACCTCGTCGTCGCAGGCCATCACCACCACGGCTCTGAACTCTAGGCCTTTTGCCAAGTGCATGGTGCAGACCGAGGCTTTGCCGTTCGATGTCTCGACGTGTTCATCCAGAACCTGCATTGGCATATGGGCACTTTGCAGAGCAGCGATGGCGCGGTCCAGTTGCGCCTCTGAGCGCACAAACACGCCCACCTCGTGCGGGGCATAGCCCGCGGCGGTCAAGCCCTTGAGCCAGTCGGCCACAGCGGTGATTTCGGCAGCCTGGTCTTTGTAGCTGCAAATGAGTGGGGCCGGGCCGTTGAAGACCGACACCGTGCCTTTGCGGCTTTCGGTGTTGCCGTCGCTGTCGCTTAGCTCTGGCCCCAGCAAACGGTCGGCCTGTTGGCGAATCTGGTGCGATGTGCGGTAGTTGATGTGCATCGTGCGCGAACGCCCCCGAACATCCACGCCCAGGCTTTTCCACGAAAACGGTTGCTGAAAAATCCGCTGCCCCAAGTCGCCCGCAAAAAACAAACTGTTGCGCCTGACGCTGCCCGAACCATCTGGGGCCACGCCCGCCATGGCGGCCAACATGCGCAGCTGGCTGATGCTCACGTCTTGCGCCTCGTCCACCACCACATAGTCAAACGGCGGGTGCTTGAGCGCGGCCAGCTGGTGCGCCAGTTGCGTGAACATGGCCGCGTGTGTGACCACGCCCGCAGCAGCCAGCCGTGACTGGATGCCTGTGAACACATGCCACAAAGCCTGGCGTTGCGCTTCGTTCAGGCGGGTCTTGCGGCCCAAGCGCTTCACATCGCGGTAGTCGTCCCAGCTTTGCAGTTGCCAAGCGTCCACCACATCGGTCCATTCACCCAGCACAAAGTTCAGGTTGAAGCGGGTGAGCAGGGCACCATCGCTTGCGGCCTTGACCTCTGCCAGCGCGGCGGCAGCAGCCTCGCGCACCTGCGCTGGTGTGGCCAAACGCGGCTTGGCTTGACCCTTGGGCGTGAGCCTATCCATCAAGCGCTGGCCCATGGCGTTCATGTCGGCTACCTCCAGGCGCTCGGCCAGGCGGGGCTGGTGGCTGATCAGGCAGTTGATCTTGTTTTGCAGCGCATGGGCCAGCGTGTCTGAAAACGTGGTCAGCCACACGCGGGCATCGGAGTGCTCGCGTGCCAAAGTGACCGCACGGTGCAGCGCCACGATGGTCTTGCCCGTGCCTGCCGAACCCGACACGCGGGCCGGGCCAGCGTAGTCGCGCATCACCCACTGCTGCTGCGAGGGGTGCAAAAAGATCGTCCACTTTTCCCATGGGTAGTTGAGCGCCTGCTCCAACTCGGCCACGCCATGCATCACGCGGAAGCGACGCTGCGCGTCGGGGTGGCTGAACGGGTCGGTGACCTTGCCCATGCTGACAGGCTGCGGTTTGCCGCCCGTGGCCAGCTCCAGCAAAGCCTCTGCCGCTTCGGCGGGCAAATGCTCGGCCAGTGTCAGCAAGCTGTCTTCGTTGGCCTGCTTCACATCAGCCAGCCATTCGGCAGGCACGCCATAGGCCAACAACTGTTCGTCGGTCATACCAGCAAACAACAGCGGCTTACTGACCTGTTTGTCATTCCCGCGCGCGCGGGAATCCAGGTTGGCGGGGGTCGGTGCTTCCACCACCCGATCGCGAATCTCCACCCACTGCGCCGCACCCGTGGTGGGGTGTGTTTGCAGCTTGCGCCGCTCGGCCCACTGGTAGGCCTTGTCGTGGTGGTCGGTGTAGCAAAGCAAAAAGCTGCTGTCCGTCTTGTGCACGATCAGGCGCAAGTCGCTGCCCACCCGCGCCGACCAAAAATGCTTGTCCTTGGATTTTTCAATCCGGTGCAACTGCATGCCCGGATTGGCCGGGTTTTGCTGCAAGTCGAAGGCCGTGATCTTGACCGCCTTTTGCTCGTCGGCGGTCAGGCGGGTCAGGCTGTCGGTGAAGGTGTCGGAGATGCGGAATTGCATGTCAGTGCGAGGTCAATAGATCTAGCAAACACTGTCGAGTAATGCAAAAACTGGGTGACTTATTGCGCGTCACATCCATCAATGGGCCAATACTATTGGCACATTCGTACTTGAACTCACCTGCCTTTTGGAAGCCTTGTTTCTTGAGGACAGCAGCGCCTCCTTTAATCAATGCGTCAGCCAGCATTTCCCAAGTACCGCAGACAGCATCTTGCTTGTACTTCTTGATTGCATTCTTGTCTGCATTCGGATATGCCTCAAGCAAGGCAGTTTTATCTCCGAAATACCAAGCTTCGATTTCTTCCGTTGCTAATCCAAAAACTGTTTTTGGAGCATTGGGGCATTGCTTCAGCATCTTGTGTAATTCTTGACGGAACGCATTGGCATCTTGCTTGTCTGTATCCACCAATACAAGCACGGCTTCATATCCTGATTTTCCATAGCCCTCGAGCATCCGAGGTAACTTGTCGAGTAAGGTCCTTACCCGCGCATCAGACTTGGCGGTCAGATTTTTTGGTATACGTCCAACACCTTTGAAATCATGAATGCGCCATTCGTATTCACTGGCTTTTTCGCCCAATAGCTTGGGCATGAGGTGCTTCATCAATGCAGCCCCAGATTGGTCCTCGACCAATACTTCAATGTGCATGCCTCACTCCGTGTCCAAGTAGTCGCTATACCAGAGGCCGCCCAAAGGGAGGCCCTGATCGACCATATTGCTGACCAAGGTGATGTCAGATACACGCTGAATTTGTGAAAAACCATCCGGGCCTTTTTTCAGCATCCACACTTCTTTAGGACGTAAGGCATCGACGAAGTGGGGCTGGTGCGTCGTCACGAATACTTGCGGCGCATGGCGCTTACCTGTCGCATGTGCACGCAACTCTTCGGCTAGAGATTCCAGCAACTTGTGATAAAGCCCGTTTTCAGGCTCTTCAATACATATGAAAGGAGGCGGTTCGGGATCCTCCATCAGCAATAGATAGGCAAAAACCTTGAGCGTTCCATCTGACATCTGGCCCGCATAAAACGGGTCCTGAAACGCACCGTCGTTAAATTTGAGTACCACCCGTTTGTCACCGGTCACTTCTGCAGTAATGGACTCCACGCCTGGAATTTTGCTTGCAATGCGTTTCAAAACCGTTTTGAACCGAGGGCCCTGCTCACGTTGCATGTACTGCACTACATTGCCTATGTTGTCACCGTGAATGTTCAAGTGTTTTTGAGCACCTGCGGGCGGAATTCCACGAGCTGCATCAGGGTGGAAGTAGGATAAATACCAACCCTTCAAAAAGTCACGAAACTGCTTAATGCGAGGATGTTCCTTGAGCGTGCCTAATGTCGCAATACCTAGTTGCCGCAAATCGGTCAACTCTACGTCCATTTTTGTGCTTTGCTCTTCATCTCCTTGACCCTCAATTGCGGTGTCACCTGCCCAAACCGTGCCCACACCTTGGTTCAACCTCAAAAAAGGGTAGGGTCGACCATGACTCACCCCTTTGCGGCGTTGCCCCAAGAATTCCGATTCCACGTAAGGGCGGCCTGTTGCATCCACTTGGATGGCCAATCTGTAAGTAATGGGGCGCTCATTCTTTGCTTCGCGGTAATAAATTTCAAAGCGGATGGGCTCAGTAGTCCCCAGCGAGCGCATGCGCTCATAACCGCCTCTTCTTGGATCGTCACAAGCGGTTTCCACATCTTTGGTTAGGCAATCCGCCACAAAGCCAAACGCATCGAAAAGGGTACTTTTTCCTGCTCCGTTTTTACCGATGACCACCGTGAACGGTGTTAGGGCTTCCCCCCCCTGATCGGTGGACAGTTTCCCCAGCGTGACGTCTCGCAGGGCGCGGTAGTTTTGAACGCGAAAACCTTCAATCAATGCCATGGTATTGGCTCCTTAAACAACCCTGAAAACCTTCATCACTTCATCGCCCAAGTGGTTGATGACCTTGACGGCGATTCTCCCAGACTTCGGTTTGTCAAACATCCTCGATGTATCGCTGTTGAGTGACTCCCAGGCTTCTTGGTTGATTTCGGCCTTGAGAGTGGTTTTGAGAGATTTGTAGGGGTCGTTGGCACCGAGGAAGTAGGCGTGGCGGACGAAGAAGCTTTCTTCGTTGTAGTCGGTGTCGATGAACCAGCAGGCGATGCCGTCGGCACCGTCGCTGCGCACTTCGCCTGTGTTGGGGTGGAACACGTC
>CAITSG010000441.1 GCA_903894995.1 uncultured Burkholderiales bacterium | reverse complement strand
CGACGCGGCCAACGCCAGTTTGGGGCTGCGGTATGGCTTGATGTTTGACCGTGACAGCTTGCACCGAGGCTTGCTCAAGGTGGACCTGGCGGGTGTGCAAAGCAGCGTTTTGCTCAGCCCGGACAGGCCAGAGGCGCAAGTCAGCATGGCAGACAGCCGCCCTTGGAAGGTCTTTGGCCGTTACATCCTGGAGGGCGTGTGGCACATCTGGATCGGCATCGATCACATTGTTTTTTTGCTCAGCTTGTTGCTGCTGGCCCCACTGCAAGCCACACGCCAAAGGGTGACGCATTGGCCTGCGGCCCCGCAAGCGCGGCCCGTGGTCATGGACGTCTTGGCGGTGGTCACGGCGTTTACGGTGGCGCACTCCATCACGCTGGGGCTGACCATCACGGACGTGCTCACGCCGCCTGCCGATTGGGTGGAGCCTGCCATTGCCTTGTCGGTGGTGCTGGCGGCACTGAACAACCTGTTGGGTTTCAGTGCTCTCAAGCGCTGGCGTCTGGCGTTTGTGTTTGGCCTGGTGCACGGCTTTGGCTTTGCCAGTGTGTTGCTGGAATTGGGCTTGCCCGCCAGCGCCTTGCTGGCCGCGTTGGGGGGCTTTAACTTGGGCGTCGAGTTGGGGCAACTGGCGATTGTGGGGGTGTTTTTGCCCTTGGCCTGGGCCTTGCGGCGCACCTGGTTTTACCGCTGGGTGCTGGTGTTTGGGGGCTCCTCTGCCATCGTGGTGTTGGGTTTGTTCTGGACGTTTGAGCGCTTGGGCTGGCTCAATTGAGCCAGCCGGGTGACGTTGGCTCAAAGCCTTTTTGTAGGAGCGGTGCCCTCGCCGCGATAAAGCCTCGCAGACCTCCTCCCATCACCCGGGCGGCGGGGCACCCCCACGCAGCGCCTGATTGATCGCCAATCCTCATGCCAGTTGATCCATTGCAGGCCAGGCACCCGTGAAAATTCACGCACATGGCGCGTGATCAAGGTGGCTTGGTGGCGCAAAGCGGTGGCCGCAATCAGGGTGTCGTGTGGACCCATGGGGGTGCCAGCGGCTTCCAGTGCGACGCGAAGTTTGGCCGCATGTGCAGCGCATTCCTGATCGAAAGGCAGCATTTGCAAGGGGCGAAGAAATTGCGTCAAAGCGGCCAACCCTTGGTGTGGCCGCCTCTTGAGGCAAGCGCAACAAACCATAGTGCAACTCGTATTCCACAACGGCCGGAACGCCCAGAGTGCCCGGCCTGAGCGCTTGCATGCGCGGGACGACCTGCGGGTCGCCCCTGAAGTAATTTATTTTTTGCCGCGATGGCTGTCCCCAAACACCGGGCTCAAAGCTGTTGATAAGTGATGGAACAAGCCTGCGAGGGCGCATGCCTGTTGGCTTGGCGGGGTGTGCCTTAAAAATAGGCAGTTGAGGGCTTGGTTCTCGCAGAACGTACCGCCATCGGCCATTGTTTTGCAGCTATTCTTGTGGCCTTCCATTCGCCAGGGCGGGTCAGATCAATGGCCCGCTTTTGCCCAGTGTTTGTCTCTCAATTGGCGCGCATGACCACTTCTTCGATCGTCCCCGGCTTTTTGGCCCTGCACAGCCACCGCTCTGAGGTGTTGGCCGAAACCTTGTCGGCTTGGTTGATCCGCCAGCCTTTGGCTGCGCTGGAGCAGGAGGTGGTGCTGGTGCAAAGCAACGGCATGGCCGAGTGGATCAAGATGGCGTTGGCCGGGCAGGGCGGGCCTGGCGGTGGTGTTTGTGCGGCCACCCGGGTGGAGCTCCCCTCGCGCTTTTTGTGGCGCACCTACCGCCAGGTGCTGGGTGCGAGCAACGTGCCGCCCGATTCCCCGCTGGACAAATTGCCCATGACGTGGCGGTTGATGGCTTTGTTGCCGGCCTGTGTGGGTGATCCGGTGTTTCAACCTGTGGCCGGTTATTTGCGTGGCAAGCGACCCGAGCCTGAGCCTGAGCGCCTGTTGCAATTGGCCAGTCGTTTGGCCGACTTGTTTGACCAGTACCAAATTTACCGGCCCGATTGGTTGCAAGACTGGGCCGATGGGCGCGATGTGTTGCGCCGCCAGTCGGGCCAGCCCGTGCGCCCCGATGACAAGGCGGGCCTCTTGCCCGAGGACCAGCGGTGGCAGGCGGAACTGTGGCGGCTTGTGCTGGCCACTTTGACCGATGCAGAAAAACAAGCCACGCGGCCAGCTTTGCATCTGCGCGCGCTGGCGCTGTTGAAGTCGGGCCAGGCGCTGGCCAGTCCGGTGGCGCGGCGCGTGTCGGTCTTTGGCATGAGTCACATGCCCAGCCAGTTGCTGGACATGCTGGCCGCTTTGTCGGCGCACAGCCAAGTCCT
>CAITSG010000440.1 GCA_903894995.1 uncultured Burkholderiales bacterium | reverse complement strand
CCGCTGATCAAGCAGGCACAACTGGCGTGCAGTGTGCCTTATGCACTCGAAGGCTTGGTGCGGCGTGAAGTCGAACTGGCCCAGGCGCAACTGCTGGAAGTGGTGCATGGCAGCCTGGTCACTTTGCGCTTTGCCCTGCCCGAGACGCAGGCAGCGGCCTTGATGGCTCGGCTGAGCGAAAGCGGTCGGGGCCAACTGGTGTGGCTGGACGGTGACAGCTCTGAGTGAGCCCGCAAAGGGATAATCCGAAACATGCCCGAACACCAACCCCTGCAGCAACCACGCTCCAAAACCGATCTGTTTCTGTCCTTCACCGTTTTGGCCCTGCAAGGCTTTGGCGGCGTGCTGGCGGTGGTGCAGCGTGAATTGGTCGAGAAAAAACGCTGGATGACGCGCGAACAATTTGTCGAAGACTGGGCCGTTGCGCAAATCATGCCCGGCCCCAATGTGATCAACCTGGCCTTGATGATTGGTGGGCGCTATTTTGGTCTGGCCGGTGCCTTGGCGGGCGTTGCCGGCATGTTGGCTGCGCCGATGGTGGTCGTGCTCTTGCTGGCTGTGGCGTTTGGGGGCGTGTCTGACGCGGCATGGGCCCAAGGGGCCTTGCGCGGCATGGGGGCCGTCTCTGCGGGGTTGATTGCCGCCGTGGGACTCAAACTGATGTCGGCCCTGCGCAACAACCCCATGGGCATGCCCATGTGCATCGGCTTGGCCTGTGCCAGCTTCACTGGGGTGGGTTTGCTGCGTTGGCCCTTGGCTTATGTGTTGTTGGGCACCGGTCTGGTGGCCTGCAGTTGGGCCTATTGGCAACTGGCCCAACAAGCGGCCAATGCCGGAGGGCGTCCATGAACCCGGTGCTTCATTTGAGCGCCAGCGACTGGCTCAGCCTGTTCAACCACTTTGCGTCGCTGTCTTTGCTGGCCGTGGGTGGGGCGATCACCGTGGCGCCGGACATGCACCGTTTTTTGGTGGAAGAAAAGCTTTGGCTCAGCGAGTCGCAGTTCACCTCGTCCATCGCACTGGCGCAAGCCGCGCCAGGCCCCAACATTTTGTTTGTGGCTTTGATGGGCTTCAACGTGGGCATGAATGCCGGTGCCGGTCTAGGTGGCGGCTGGGTGAGCGTGGGGCTGGCCAGCTTGGGGCTGGTGCTCACCTTGATGGGCATCATGCTGCCCTCTTCGGTGCTGACCTATAACGCCACACGGTGGGCACACCAGCACCGCGACAAAATGGGCATCCGGGCATTCAAATCGGGCATGTCACCCATTGTGATTGCCCTGCTGTTGTCGACCTCTTGGTTGCTGACACTGACCCACAACCAGCCAGCGCGGGACTGGCCCTTGTACGCATTGACGGCCCTGACGGCGCTGGTGGTCTGGCGCACCCAGGTGCACATGTTGTGGCTGATTGGCCTGGGCGCTCTGCTGGGCGGCTTGGGGTGGGTCTGAGGCGGATCAGCGTGGATTTTCGAAAAACACCGTGTTCGAGTAATCGCTGACCTCAAAATACACTTTTTTCTCGCCCGGATCGACTTCGAAATTGAAGTT
>CAITSG010000439.1 GCA_903894995.1 uncultured Burkholderiales bacterium | reverse complement strand
CCTGACCTTGATCGGTGTGGTGCTGGCCCTGATGGCGTTTCGCTCGACTTTGTCGATGTTCTCCATCATCGGCGTGATCATGCTCATGGGCTTGGTCACCAAAAACGCCATCTTGCTGGTGGACTTTGCCATCCGCGCCCGCGAGGACGGACTGGAGCGCAGCGAAGCCTTGCTGCTGGCAGCCAAGGTGCGGCTGCGCCCGATTTTGATGACCACTTTGGCCATGATTTTTGGCATGGTGCCGCTGGCTTTTGCACTCAGCGAAGGCGCCGAGCAACGCGCCCCCATGGGCCAAGCGGTCATTGGAGGGGTGATCACGTCCTCGCTGCTGACGCTGGTGGTGGTGCCGGTTGTGTACTGCTACATGGACGATTTGGCGCAGTGGCTGCGCCACAAAGCAGGCCTGGGTGCGAGCCGTCAGGGTGATGACACGAGCGCCCCTTAAAATCTGCCAACATTTGTACAAGACCCCCGCAGGAGTAAAAAAACATGGACATGAACCAGGCCCGCTTCAACATGATCGAGCAGCAAATCCGCCCTTGGGAAGTGCTGGACCCGCAAGTGCTGGCCCTGCTGTCCACCGTGCGCCGTGAAGACTTTGTGCCTTTGGCGCACAAGGCACTGGCCTTTGTGGACATGGAAATCCCCCTGGGCGCTGGCGCCAACCAAGTCATGCTGGCCCCCCGTGTGCAAGCCCGCTTGCTGCAAGACTTGGCCGTGCTGAACACCGACAAAGTGCTCGACGTGGGCACCGGCTCAGGCTTCATGGCCGCCTTGCTGGCGCACCAAGCGGCCAGTGTGCTGAGCCTGGAAATCGATCCTGCTTTGGCCAGCCAAGCCCAAACCAAGCTGCAACACGCCGGCGTGAGCAACGTCACCGTGCGCTGCGCCGATGGCAGCCAAGGCGCTGCAGCCGACGGCCCCTTTGACGCCATTGTGCTCAATGGCTCGGTGGCCGAAGTGCCCGCCGCCTTGCTGCAACAACTCACCGTGGGCGGCCGCCTGGTGGCCATCGTGGGCCAAGAGCCCATGATGCGGGCCACCTTGATCACCCGCACCGGTCAAAACAGCTGGACCACCACCGAGCCTTGGGACTGCAATGCCCCGCGCCTGTCAGGTTTTGCCGAACCCTCCAGCTTCCAATTCTGAGACCCCTATGGAACAGCTTTACCCCTCCCAAGTGGCCGAATGGGCCAGTCAACAAACCCAACGCCCCATATTGCTTGACGTGCGGGAAAGCTGGGAACTGCAAACCGCCAGCACCCAGCCTGAAGCCCTAGATCTGGTGCACATGCCCATGCAAACCATCCCGGCGCGACTGGGCGAACTCGACAAAACCCGCCCAATTGCCTGCCTGTGCCACCATGGCAGTCGAAGCATGCAAGTGGCCAACTTTTTACTGCAACACGGCTTCCAAGTGGTCAACGTGGCCGGTGGCATTCACGCTTGGTCGGCCCAAGTGGACCCGACTGTTCCCGTTTATTGAATGAGCTTTTGGCCCGATGCTGGCCTGACATTTTTATCAAAGACCTGCCATGAAACTGCGCACCCTGCCCCTGACCTTGGCCATAATGGCCGCCTTTGCAGGCACGGCCCAAGCCCAAAACTTGGCTCAACTGTACGAATCGGCCAAAAGCCACGATGCCACGTTCAAATCGGCTCGTTCGCAATTCGAGGCCACGCTGGCCCGGGCCGAGCAGGCCAAGGCCTTGCTGCTGCCCACCGCTGGTTTAGGGGGCAGCTTGTCAGAAACCGATCTGGACAACCAATCGAACGCCTTGGGCAGTCGCGCGTTCGGTACCCGAGCGCTCACACTCAGCGCCAGCCAGCCACTTTACCGCCCCGCCAACCAAGCCAGCTACGAGCAAGGCATGAAACAAGTGGGCCTGGCCGAGGTCCAACTGAAAGTGGCGGAGCAAGAACTCATCGTGCGGCTGAGCCAGGCCTATTTTGATGTGCTGACGGCGCAGGAAAGCCTGAACTTTGTCAAAGCCCAAAAGACCGCGGTGGCCGAACAATTGGCCGCTGCCAAACGCAACTTCGAGGTGGGCACCGCCACCATCACCGACACGCGCGAGGCCCAAGCCCGCTTTGATTTGGTCACTGCACAGGAAATTGCCGCTGACAACGAACTGCGCATCAAGAAACTGGCCCTCGACGACACCGTGGGCAGCCGTGAGGTCAATCCCACACCGTTGCTCGCAGCCGTCAACATGGACAGCCTGCAAAGTGGCAGCATCGAATCGTGGGTGACGCAATCGACCCAAAACAATGGCAACCTGGCACAAGCCCGCATCGCCTTGGAAGTGGCCCAACTTGAAATCTCCAAAGCCCAGGCCGCCCTGCGCCCCACGCTGGACCTGACCGGCAGCTACGGCATGACGCGTTACCGCAATGGCAACCCCAGCGCGCAACCCAACACCAACGCCGCCACCATTGGCCTGGCCTTCAACTACCCGCTCTACACCGGACAGGCCAGTCAAAACCGCATCAAGGAAACCGTGGCCCTGGAAGACAAGGCCAAGACCGACCTGGAAGCGGCCCAGCGCAACGTGGCGCAAGCCACCCGAACGGCCTTTTTGGGTCTGCAATCGGGTCTGAGTCAGGTCAAGGCCTTGCAAGCAGCCGAAGCCTCCAGCCAAAGTGCGCTGGACGCCAACAAACTGGGCTACCAAGTGGGCGTGCGCATCAACATCGATGTGCTCAACAGCCAAAGCCAGCTGTTCCAGACCAAGCGGGACCTGGCCAAAGCGCGTCACGATGTCATGCTGGGCCAGTTGCGCCTGCTTCAGGCCAGTGGAACCCTCAAAGCAGACGATCTGCAGAACATCACCAGCTTATTGCAAAAATAAGCGGCATTGCCCTGATGCCGGGGACCAGGAACACCTGGCTTTAGAGCGATCCCGCGATGGCCTGGGCATAGCGCTGGGCAGCGCCCCGGCTTTGGGCCACCAAATCCAATCCTTTTTGACGGGCTTTCGCCAATTCCTGAGGTTGGCGCAGCCAGACCATCACCTGGTCCAGCGCACCGTCCATGTCGCTGACCCGGGCTGCGGCCCCCACTTGCTGGGCGTTTTGGGCGGCCTCTGCAAAGTTGAAGGTGTGTGGCCCCATGATGACCGGGCAGCCAAAGGCAGCGGCCTCGATCAGGTTTTGTCCACCCAAAGGCATGAAACTGCCACCCAGCAAGGCCATGTCGGCGCTCTGAAAATAAACAGGCATCTCGCCCACGCTGTCGCCCAACCAAACGGGCACCTTGTCGGCACCCACAGGCAGCGGCTGACCCATGTCCCAGTTCGAGCGACGAACCACGCTCAGACCCTGCGCCGCCAACAAATCGAGGACTTCGTCAAAGCGCTGCGGGTGCCTGGGCACCAGCAACCAGACCACGCCCGCCGCCCGGAACGCGGCCAAGCGATCCGCCTTGGCCATCAAGGCCTGCAGCCATAAAGCCTCTTCACCCTCGCGGGTGCTGGCCAGCATGACCACCGGGCAAGGCAGGCCTTGGCGATGCCAAGGTTGACGCCAGACTTGGGCCAAGGCCAGCGCATCGGGCTGAGGCTGCACGTCAAATTTGAGGTTACCCAATACCGCCTGCACCGTGGCACCCAGTTGCCCAAGGCGTGCCGCGTCTTCCGGGCTTTGTGCCCACACCGCGCTCAAGCCCCGGTAAGCTGGACGCGACAGCAGCGACCAACGCAAACCCGAGCGCAGCGACTTGTCGTTGAGCCGTGCATTGGCCAGCGCCAAGGGCACCCGCGCCTGCACACAAGCGTGCACCAGTACAGGCCAGACTTCGGTCTCCATCAGGATGCCCAAGCGAGGCTGGTGGTGCTGCAAAAAACGCCGGGTGGCCCTGGGTGTGTCCCAGGGCAGCCAAGCTTGTGCATCGCCTGCACGCAACAAAGACTGACCCTGCGCCCAGCCTGTGGCGGTGCTGTGGGTCAGCAGCAAACGCATGTCGGGCCAAACAGCGCGCAGGGCCTCGATCAGGATGGCCGCAGCCCTTGTCTCCCCCAAGGAGACGGCATGCACCCAGATGCGGCCGGGCTCGGGTGAGCTGTCATCGTAAAAGCCAAAGCGCTCGGGCATTTGCGCCAGATAACCGGGCTCTTGTTGGCCCCGGCGGTGGAGTTTGCGGCGCAGCAGGGGCTGCAAGGCTTGCATCAAGACACCATAAACCCACAGCGCCAGGCCCTCTGCCCAAGACAAGCCTTTGCCCGTCAAGGCCGATCCGCCTGGTCAAACAACTGCTGGTAGACCCGGCCAATGCCCTGGGCTTCTTTGGCCAAAGAAAACTCTTGCGACACCCGCGCGTAGGCGGCCTGCCCCATCTGCACGGCCGTGGGCAAATCGGCCAACACGTGTCGCACGGCTTGGGCCAGACCGGGCGCATCGCCGGTATCGACCAGCTCGCCCGTGACGCCGGGCAGCACCAGTTGGTCAAACGCCCCGGTGCGCGAACACACCAGCGCACAACCGGTGGCCGCCGCCTCAAAAGGGGTCAGGCCAAAGGGTTCGTAACGCGGGCAAGCCACGCACAGCAAGCACCGCTGGTACCACCGATGCACCTCGCCAGCGGGCACTTCGCCCAGAAACACGATGCGCTCAGACAAACCCGCCTGAGCAATCTTGTCGATCAATGCTTGTTGGTAGGCCTGGTGTTGGGGCTGGGCCAGCCCGGCAATCACCGCAGTGGCACCCGGCAGATGCGGCAGCGCCTCGATCATGGCGTCCACAAACACATCGCTGCCTTTGTCGGGCCGAACGCGGCCAAACACGCCAATGCCGTACTGCCCGGGCAGGCCGGAATCGGCCCAGGCTTTCAGCTTGTCGGGCGACGGTGCAAAGCGCGACAGGTCTATGCCGTGCGGCACCACGGCCGTGGTGTTGGGCACAAACGAAGCCGCCAGCGGCGTGGTCGAGATGACCGCGTCCATTTTGGAAATCAGCCAGCGGGGAAACCGCCCATGCAAATGCTGCGCTGCCGAGGTGAAGACCAGTTTGATCGGCAAGCGCAACACATCGCGGGCAAAAATGCCCAGCATCATCTCAGGGTCACGCCGCACATGCCAGATGCGAAACGCCCGCCCGGGTGGCGGCTGGCGCGACAAGGCGATGGCCTGCCCCGCGGTCATGCCCACCACGCCATTCGACAAGGTGGTGCCGCAATAGCCCAGACGCCATTGCTGCAATTGCAAAGGCACCAAGGCATTGATGGTGGCGGACACACCCGTGTAGCGTTGCTTGATGTTGAGGACTATGACGTCGGGGTTGGAATGGAGCACGGGGTCCGGGGCTGAGTGGGTATCGGCAAATTATAGGGAGCGCCATCGACCAGGGGCGGCGACCTGCCAAGCCGCAGCCCATGCAGGTATATTTGGCCCACGACTGGAAAACGCCTCGGATGAAAACCTACATTTTGAATTTGCCCTCAGCGCTGGAGCGCCGGAATTTTCAGGCCCTACAGGCTGAGCAACTGGGACTGGATGCGCTGTTCACCGATGCCAAAACCCCAGCTGACATTCCCGATGCGTTTTTTCAGGCCCATGCCTTCTCTTGGGAGCGTCCCATCAAAATCACCGAAGTGGCCTGCTTCATGAGCCATCACCAAGTGTGGCAACAGATTGCCGACAGCCACCAACCGGCCTTGGTGCTGGAAGACGACGCGATCCTGGCGCGCAACACGCCCGAGCTGTTGAGGGTCTTGAGTCAGCTGGAGGGCGTGGACCACGTTTCACTCGAAACCCGGCAACGCCAAAAACTGCTGGGTCGGCGCTTCAAGTCCATGGCGGGGCTGAAGGCCCGTTTGCACCCTTTGCTGCAAGACCGCACCGGAGCCGCCGCCTATGTGCTTTGGCCTTCTGGCGCACGCGTCTTGTTGTGCAAATTCGAGCAACAGGGCATGGGTCTGGCCGATGCGTTCATCTCCAGCACTTACGCGCTGAATTCTTGGCAAACAGTCCCTGCCTTTGCCATTCAGGCCGACATGGCCTCGGCCTATGGCGTGGATTGCCCCATTGCGGCCCACTCCCTGATTGCACGCGAGAAGGTGCCCAGCCCACCGACCCGCAATGCCCTGCACGACCTGCAATTGAAATGGCGCAGATTGCGCGCTCAACTGCGTCTGGCCGTTCGGTATCTGAGTTGTTTTTGGCGGGCCCGCCGTCAATTTGTCGGAATTGACAAAGCGCAGTTCTGAATCAAGGCCGCCAAAGCCGCCGCCCCACAAGCTCCAGCTTGTTCAAAATCAATGGCAACCAGCGGGTGCGGTAGGCGTTGAACTTGTAGGGCTTGCGCACCGTCGGATCGACCGTGTCCACAAAATCCTCGGCAAAGGGGTACACACCCAAATCCCTTTGCGCGAATGCCAATGAAGCCTGCAAAGTCATGTCTTTAAAGGACTTGACCGTGTTGCCCGACATCTTGACCGCGAGTTTGGCCCCAAAAGTGAGCACGCGGCCGCGGTAAGCAGGCTCTTCGGGCACATAAAAAACCCAAGGCTCGGCCGCCTGAACCATGTCGCCAAACAGCCGGTCTGCCAATGCCCCATTGGCCTCCTCGGATCCTGCAAAACGCCAGCCACTTTGACGCAAACGCGCAACGTGAAGCACCGCGATATCGGCGTACTTCTGGGGCACTTTCCCCGTT
>CAITSG010000438.1 GCA_903894995.1 uncultured Burkholderiales bacterium | reverse complement strand
GGGAAGACTTGTGGGTTCAGGCTGATGAAGGCTTTGCGCAAAAAGTCGGGGTGCAAGGGGACATCGGGCAAAGCCCGCCGGATCACGCGGTCCAGCGTTTCTCCGCGTTGCACCGTGACCGTGCCGCTCACGTCACTGGTTTGTGCCGACTTGCCACTCGATGCTGAGCCTGAGCCGCCTTGTTGCTGGAGCGCCGCTTGCGGGCCTAGCAGCGCTTGCAAGGCCAGGGCCGCTGTCGTGTCGGCAGACCAGCTGGGGGTGGACAGGGTGGCCAAAGCGCTTGCCAGAACCAAGCAAGTGGCTTGCCGAACAGGGGAAAAAGCGGCGTGAGTCATGGTGTCATTTTCGAAGCAAGGTGAACGGATTCACAAGGGAAGAGCCATCCAGGCGCCATTGGAGGGCAGGGCGGGGCCTGCCAATTGCTGCAGCTCGGTGCGGTTCCTGCCGACTTTGACCACTTGGGCCAAAGCCAGGTGTTGCGCCACACTGGGCTCGAGCATGCGGCTGGGCACATGGTTGGGGCTGATCAACAAGACGCGGTCACCAGGCCGAAGGCCACTGTCCAGACCCGCTTGCAACTCCAGCGCAAGGCTTGAATTGCGTCGCACAAGAAACTGAACCGGCTCGCATTCGGTGAGTTTGTCCAACAAGGCCACCCACTGGCGCATGTGGTCTTGCAACTGAGCTTGCAGACTCTGAGCCCAGATTGTTGGGCTTTTTCCCAGGTCCAGCGGTGCTACCGAAATGGCGTGCGTCATTTGCCAGTCTGTTGGCTGGCCTGAACCGGCATTGTTTTTTTGACCCAGTTTCAAGTGCAGTGTCCAACGCCAGTCGCCGGGAAGGTCGCTCGCTTGCGAGCGCTCAGCGGACGCTTGAGGCAGGGTTGGTGCAAGGGCATGCGGATGCAGGGAAAACTCGGCCACCCAGCCGCTGCGCTCATCGTTTTGACCTGTCATCAAGGCGCGCATGTAGGGGTTGGCCGCCTCGGGGGCTGGCGCAGGGGCCAGCGTTTTAGAGTGCCAACGCTGCGAGCTTTGCAGTTGATGTGTCCAAGCCAGCTGTGCCATGTCCAGAACGGTCTGGCTGGCAAATTGTTGAGGGCCACTGAAGCCGATCAGGTCAAGCGCCTGAATGCCCATGGGCAAACGCCAAGGGCTGGCAGGCGTTTGGCAGCTTTGGTTGGCCCCTGCAGGCTTCAACCCCCAAGGCAAGACTTCGGCGCTGACTTGGGTCTGGGGTTCATCGCCCTGCACATAAGACAGCACGCGTACACCGCGCACCTTGGCTTCGGAATGAAAGTGAGACGCCTCGTGCAGCGCCCCTTTGTCGTCCACCCAAGCGGAACTGATCACCCGGGTTGGGCGGTCCAAAGTGGCGTCCAAGATGGCTTGGCGGATGGCCGACAACTGCGCTTCGTGTTCTTTGGTCTGATTCGTCTTTGCTGCTTGACCCGCAGTGGCAACGGGCTGAGACATAGTGCGCATGGGGGCCGTTGCCCTGGATTTGGCGGCCAACTCGGCTGGGCTGAGGCTTTGGGCAGCTGCCCATGTCCCCAGACAGGCCGTCAACATGACAGCACTGCTGCGCAGCCAGGCATTGGGCCGACAGGCCAATTTGGGCAGGGCAGTGCAGGCCGTTTCTTGAGGGCTGAGCATGGGGGTTTCCGATCCGGCTTGGCTTTAATAAAGCAACAAAAAGATCAGCGGCGGCGAGACGCCATCTGGCCCAAGTACAGCGTGCGCAGGTCACGCACCACGTTCTGGTCCAAGGACATGGTGGTTTCGTATGTGTCTTCACCCACTGGGGTGATGCTGACCATGGTGGCCCCGTAAATCACGCCCTCGACCTTGGTTCGGAAGGTGTCACTCATCACGGTCATGTCGGCCACGGTGGTGCTGGCGTCGAGTTGCTGGCCATAGACCTGCTCTGTCAACGAGCGGTAAGCATCCAGTTTGGACGCCCGGATGGCCAACAGGCGCTGCTGGGCTGGATTTTTGTGGTTTTGCACGCTGATGACGGCATAGCCTGTGGCCACCAGGGTTTCACGCTTTTCGATCAAGGGCGTGATCATCGAGGTCGGCGGTGTTGGCATGACCGTGACGTCTTGGCTCGCGGTGTTCACGGGCACCAAGGCATGGCATCCCGCCAAGGCTAAGGTGGTCAGCAAAACAGCTGTCAGTGATCGGCTTTGGGTCATTGTCTTACTCCATGAAAGCACTCATGCGCCCCACAGAGTGGCGCTAAGAAATGGTGTGCATGGGGTTTGTATCGGCACCAAAACCTCCATCTTGAGTATTTCAGGCGAGTTTTTTGATGTGATTTTTTTAGAATTTTTAAATGATAAATTTATTTTTTTATAGATTTAAAAGCCAATTCAAACTTATAAATGAATTAATTTTAACTAATAAATTTAAATTCAACCATATTGAAAAATAATGGAGTTTTTCCTATTTGCCTATACCATTCGGTCAATATCAAGATAAATCATGTTCACATGATGATTCAAAACCTGACCCCATTGCCATGAAACCCAGTGCCAAAACCCAAATCATTGGACAAAGTCGTGCCATTCAGTTTCTGAAAGAAATGATTCATACCTTGTCGGCTTCTTCGTCGACAGCGTTGATCACTGGCGAAAGTGGTACTGGCAAAGAGCTGGTGGCGCAGGCGCTGCATGCACAAGGGCCACGCTGCGCAGGCCCTTTTGTGCCCATCAATTGCGGTGCCATCCCGCGTGAATTGATTGAAAGTGAACTCTTCGGTCACCGAAAAGGTTCTTTCACCGGGGCTGTGGCCGACCGTTTGGGACGCTTTGAATTGGCCCACGGGGGCACCTTGTTTCTGGACGAAATTGGCGATCTGCCCATGGACATGCAAGTCAAGCTGCTGCGCGTCTTGCAAGAACGCTGCATCTTGCCCGTGGGGTCCTCGCGTGAGGTGCCCATCGACGTGCGCGTGGTGGCTGCCACACACAAAAATCTGGAAGTCGAAGTGGCCGATGGTCGCTTTCGCGAAGATCTTTACTACCGCATCAACGTGCTGCCCATGAGCACCACGCCGCTGCGCGAGCGGCCCGATGACATCGCCTGCTTGCTGGATTTTTATGCCACCAAGCATGCCATGCCAGGTCAGCGCCCATTGAAATTCTCGCCCGACATGTTGACCTTGCTCCAAGCCTACGCTTGGCCTGGCAATGTGCGTGAACTGTCCAATTTGGTGGACCGTTTTTCGACCTTGTTTCCATCGCAAACCCTGCAGGTGCGCACCGTGCCCGCCTGCATGATGCCCTCTGGCTTGGCGGCCTTGCAGGCACAGCGTCTGAGCCAGATGCCTGCGACTCAGCCTTTGCAGGCCACACTTTACATGGCTCCGATCGATGCTCGGACCGGCGACAACCCAGGCCAAGTTCTTCCCTCGATTGAACCCGGATGGGCAACTTCCAGTGCAGCATCGGGCAGCGCCTCGATGGAGAGCGATCCTTTGATCCGTTTTCTGGAAGGCGGCGATGAGGTGCGCAACGCCTCGGAAACTCCCGTCATGCCCCCGCTGTCTTTGTCGGCTTCCAACGACGAGATGAGCACGGTTGAAGAAGTCATCTTGATGGCCCAAGGCATTCAGATGCTGCCGCCCGATGGCATCTCGATCAAGCAGCACCTGATCGACATTGAGCGCACCTTGATCGAGCAAGCCCTCAGCCGCACACAAGGCAATGTGTCGCAAACGGCCAAACTTTTGCAACTGCAAAGAACCACCCTGATTGAAAAAATCAACAAGTACGAGCTGCGTGGCTCTGCCTGAGCTCACTTTGATGGCGTTTGCCAAGTGCTTGGACATGTTGGCTCAGTTTTGAAGCTTGTCTTGCCGGGTGATTTCCGATTTTTGCAGGCAGGGCCCAATTCAGAACGGCGGTTTGATGACTTTGGCGCAAGTGCCTTTGATCAGTTTGATTTTGCGCCCGTCATTGATGCTCAGATATTGGGTAAAACTGCCCGTTTTGCGGTCCAACACAAACTCTTCGCCGGTGATCATGACGCCAAAGCGCTGGAACATGGCAGGACGGTAAATTTTCAGTCGTGTGCCCATCAGTTGCAGTGTGCCCGCACGGCCTTCAGAGATGCTGATCTTGCCTTGGTACCAGCCTGATTTTTTTTCAAAATCAATCTGGGCCATGGTGATTCTGGAGGGCTCGTTTTCCTTGATGCCCAAAGCCAGTTGACCGTCCAGGTCCAGTTCCAGTTCACAAATCAGATCCATCACCCCTTTGCTGTCTCCGGGCAAGCTTTGGGCGGTCGTTTCGGGCTCTGGACGACTTTCGCCGATGAGGTGAACCACGCCCCAGATGCCGCCCATGACCAAGAGACCCATGGCGACGCCGATTGCAATATTTTTAAACATGGGAAAACCTTTGGAAGGTGTTGGTTCTGAGCAAAGCAGTCGGACCTGTCATCGCAGCAAGCAGACAAGCCCCATCACTCCGTATCACTGGTTGAGCACCGTGATGCTGACGCGGCGGTTGCGTGCGTCTGCAGGGTTGCTGGGCACTTTGGGATTGGTGTCGGCGACGCCTTCGATGCGAGAAAACCGGTTGGCACTGATGCCCTGGGATTGCATGAATTGCCGTGTCGCATCGGCCCGCTCTGTCGACAAGCTCCAATTGTTGCGCATGCTGTCAGGTGCAAAACCCATGCTGTCGGTGTGTCCACGGATCGACAACTTGTTGGGCAGCGGTTTGATCGATTGGGTCACCTGGGCCATCAGTTCGGCGGCTTTGTTGCTCATGACTGCGCCGCCAGAGGCGTACATGGCGAAGTCCGCCTTGTCGATGACTTCAATCCGCAAGCCATCCTTTTCACGCGTGATGGTGACTTGATCCTTGATCTTTTCGAACTGCTGACCTTCAGACAATTTCTTCTTGATCTCTTTCTCGACCTTGTCGAAATTTTCCTTGTCCTGTTTCTGCTTGGGTGTGCCGGTGCCGCTTTCTTGGCCGGGGTCTTGCTCGGAAGGTCCGTCTTTGTTGTTTTCTTCCTGGGACGAGCCAAAGCTTTCGCCAGGGCCACCTTGGGCCTGGGGTGTCATACGCTCCAGCAGCGCTGTTTGCTTGGCAGTGAAAGGGAAACCTTCGGGGTCGATGATGGATTTGCCGCCGAACAAGCCATTGGAGCCGGC
This sequence comes from uncultured Burkholderiales bacterium, assembly GCA_903894995.1. Classification (GTDB taxonomy): domain Bacteria; phylum Pseudomonadota; class Gammaproteobacteria; order Burkholderiales; family Burkholderiaceae_C; genus Limnohabitans_A. The sequence continues at coordinate 56 of CAITSG010000438.1, read as the reverse complement.
CAATTCGCCAAACACGATTTGGCTGTGGGAGGAGGGCCTGAAATATTCGGCCACGC
>CAITSG010000437.1 GCA_903894995.1 uncultured Burkholderiales bacterium | reverse complement strand
TTCCAACGACCAGCCCCGCAGCCGCCTGCTGGCCGCTTTGCTCATCGTCATCTTGCTCGGGCTGGCCTTTGCGCCGTTTTTGTTTCCCGGCGTCAAAGCCTTGTCGGTCGCGGCCAAGGTGCTGATCTTTGTGGTGCTCGTAGCGGGCTTTGACCTGCTGCTGGGCTACACCGGCATCGTGAGTTTTGCGCACACCATGTTCTTTGGTATTGGGGCCTATGGCATTGCCATTTCCTCCAACAGCTGGGGGCCAACTTGGGGCGCGATCGGGCTGGGCTTTGGGCTGTCGCTGGGTCTCACGCTCGTGCTGTCGCTGGCCATTGGCTTGTTTTCCCTGCGGGTGCGGGCGATCTTTTTCGCCATGATCACGCTGGCTGTGGCAGCAGCCTTTCAGACTTTGGCGTCTCAGTTGTCCGACTTCACTGGCGGTGAAGACGGCCTGAGCTTCAAGTTGCCCGAGCTGCTCTTGCCCAGCACCGAGTTCAGCGACGAGCCCTTCTTGGGCGTGTCGCTCGATGGGCGCTTGCTTTGCTATTACCTGCTGTTCGTGTTGGCGGTGGGCATGGTTTTGTCGATGTTGCGCATCGTCAACTCGCCTTTCGGCCGGGTCTTGCAAGCCATCCGCGAAAACGAGTTCCGGGCTGAGGCCATTGGCTACCGCGTGGTGGTGTACCGCACGCTGTCGAGTGTGCTGTCAGCCCTTTATGCCTGCGTGGCCGGGGCCATGCTGGCGCTTTGGCTGCGCTACAACGGGCCCGATACGTCGCTGAGTTTTGAAATCATGATGGACGTGTTGCTGATCGTTGTGATTGGCGGCATGGGCACCATCTATGGCGCGGCCATTGGGGCGGTGCTGTTTTTGCTGGCACAAAGCTATTTGCAGGATTTGCTGCGCCTGGCCAGTGAAGCCACAACGTCTTTTCCACTGCTGTCGGCCTTGTTGTCGCCCGACCGTTGGTTGCTTTGGCTGGGGCTGTTGTTTGTGCTGTCGGTGTATTACTTTCCGACCGGGGTGGTGGGGCGCTTGCGCAGTCGGGCCGCTGGGCGGTCGCTGGCGCCTTCTCAGCGGGCTTGAGGCTGACCTGATGTTCACATCCAACTACATTTGCTGCGCCGGACTGGAAATCCACTACACCGACTGGGGCCATGCCGAAAAAGGCACCGTGATCGCTTGGCACGGACTGGCCCGCACGGGCCGGGACATGGACGAGTTGGCCGCGCACCTGAGCGCCCGTGGCTGGCGCGTGATTTGCCCCGATACGGTGGGGCGCGGGCTGTCGCAGTGGAGCAGCGCGCCCGAGCAGGAGTACTGCCTGGCCTTTTATGCCCGCATCGCCCGCGAATTGATGGACGGCCTGCAACTGCGCGCCGTGCATTGGGTCGGCACGTCGATGGGCGGGGCGATTGGCACGCTGTGCGCGGCGGGCCTGGTCGAGCCTAATTTGAAGCACCGCATCCTGAGTCTCACGCTCAACGACAACGCACCCGAGTTGGCCCAAGCCGCCATAGAACGCATCAAAACCTATGCTGGACAGCCGCCGACCTTTGCGAAGGTGTCCGAATTCGAAGCGTATTTACGCCAGGTCTACAAACCCTTTGGCTGGCTCAGCGATGCGCAATGGCGACGTCTCGCTGAAACATCCACCAGGCGCTTGCCCGATGGCCGCGTCACGCCGCATTACGACCCGGCCATGGCCCTGCAACTGACGTTGTACCCCAACGACTACCTGATTTGGGACCACTACGATGCCCTCAATTTACCGGTGCTGTTGTTGCGCGGAGCGGAGTCGGATTTGGTGATGCCCGCAACGGTGGTCGAAATGCGCCGCCGGGGGCCGGGCGCACGCGGTTTGTTCAAGCACATCGAGGTGCCCGGCTGCGGCCATGCCCCTGCGCTGAATGTGTTGCAGCAGCTGGAGTGGGTGACGGGGTTCTTGGAAAATGAGTAATTAAATATTACAATTTGATGTCCATTTTTTCAAGGTCATCATGGAATCCGTCCACCGCGCTTTAAAGATTGCTCGCGACCCATCCCATAGTCGTGCAAGCCAAGTATTGGCCCGTTTGATTGAGGCTTTGAAACATGACCATCCGATACGCCTCTCAGAGTTAGATGACTTGGGCTACGACGACTGTCATTTGGCTTTGCAGCTTATTCTTGACTGGCGGGTTGCACGTCACTATTTCGACAGGCTTTGAGGCCATTCAAGCGGGTTTCTTGGGTGGTTGGATGGATTGGCTGAACATTTCAGCTTCGAGCAATTCAGCGGCAGCCCTTAAATGGGGATTGGCTGCTTCGCTGCCCGCGCGACCTGCATCGAATTCAGACAAAAACCCATCCCGGTGAGGCCAAATTTCGGACAAAGCGCTGAATCCGGCTTCGTTGATGATGATCCTGGCATCTGACAGTTGTTTCCCCGAACGCCCAATGCGAGACAGGATCAATTGGATTTTGTTGGACAAGCGCGGGGTACGTCCAAGTTTGCGTGCCAGGGCCAGCGTGGGTCGCAGGTCATCCATGGAGGTGCCTGTGGGTAAAAATACCCAGTCGCTTTCTTCACTGATTTCTTCGGTCAATTGATCTGCCAAGCCGCGTGTGTCAACGACCACCAGGTCAAAGTCCGACTCCAGTTTGCGCAGTTTTTTAAGGCTCTTGAAGGGGCGGACATCCATTTCAGGTTCAATGCCGTTGCGCATGCGTTGTGCGCTCCATTCCACGCAAGACAACTGCTCCAGGTCAAAGTCAGCAATCATGACTTTGAGTCCTTTGCGTGCCGCATGCACTGCCAACAGCCGTGCCAATGAGCTTTTGCCAACCCCGCCCTTTTGACTGACGAAAGAAACGATGTCCATAACCAACTCCTTTTAAAAAAAAATAGCGAAATTGAGTGCCAAAAGTATATGGCAAAAACGGTATATACGGTTAATTTGACGCTGCTGGTACGGTGGTGTTGATCTTGCTCGGGCGAGATGGCTTTTCGAGAGTGAACCGATTGCCATGCGCTGCGCCGAAGATTCGCGCCTTCACACGGCGTGTTTGACCGTTCTGGCTTGGCTGGCTGCAAAAAAAGCCCATCCCAAGACCGTCATGTGCTTTGGTCGTACGGGTGATCCGCACCTTCAAGCGGACAAGCAAAACCTGAGCCCAGACAGGAGAAAATCAGCCCTGATGCCCCTTTGCTGGGCCAACATAGAAAGACATGCAATGAGCCAAGATGTGGTGTTTGATTTAGGCGGTGTGGTGTTTCGCTGGCAGCCGCTGTTGCTGCTGCAAGAACTGTTTCCCAAGCAAGTGCGCAACGAGGCCGAGGCCCGCGAATGGGCCAGCCAGATTTTTGAGACCTTTCATCCCGAAGGTGACTGGGCGCTGTTTGATCTCGGCCGCATCGAGCCCGAACCCTTGGCCCAACGCATTGCAGCGCGCACCGGTTTGGCCGAGGCCTATGTGCGCCATTTGATGGCCAGCATCCCCTCGCACCTGCAAGCGATTCCCGGCACGGTGGACCTGATCCATGAGTTGAAGGCGCAGGGCCATCGGCTGTATTACCTGTCGAATATGCCCGCAGCTTATGCCGACCATTTGGTGCGGGTGAACCCGTTTTTCAGCCAGTTTGACGACGGCATCTTCTCGTCCCATGTGCAGCAAATCAAACCCAAAGCCGACATCTTTGCCACCGCCCAAGCGCGTTGGCCCTTGCGGGGGCAGGCGGTGTTCATCGACGATGTGCCACACAACATCGACGCTGCCGAGCAACACGGCTGGCATGCCATCCGCTTTGAAACACCTGAGCAGGTGAGGGCGCAGTTGGTGCTGCGGGGGTGTTTGGGCTGAGATTCTCAGCCGCAGTCAGCGGTACATGGGTGTGCACGCTGACGATTTACTTGATGACGAATCTGGCTGTCGCTTGCTTTGCACCGGAAGAAATAACGGCCACAACTTTTGTGCCCGCCGTCACTTTGAAGTTGCCGGTCGCTTCCAGTTTGTCTCCACTTGGCTTGAGTTCAAGCTCTTGCTTTTCACTTCCGGTGAGTAAAGTCAATTTGGCCGTGGCTTTTGACACGTCCACCGCTTTGCCATGGTCACGCACATAAAGGCGAAGATTTGTAGCCGTGGCAACCAGTTCGTAGTCAATGTCCTTGACGGTGGCCAAAATGCCACCTTGCATGGGTTTGTGGGTGGCATCGCCGGGGCCGGCCCAAGCCAAGCTGCCAAGCGCCAATGAAGCGGTGATCAAAAGTGTGTGCAATTTCATGAGAGGTCCTTTTTGAGGGTGAGTAAATGATTGATCCGGCCCGATAAAGTATGAATCGACTGTGTTGTTGTTCCCTCTTTGTCATCCCCGGCGAAGACCAAGGATCCAGCCTTAAGTGCTGCCTTTTGTAAAGACCTGCAGTGCATTCTGGTCCCCGGCTCAAGGCCGGGATGACAAAGAGATAATTCAAACTTCACCGTGCCAAATCAAGAGTAAAAGGTCAGAACGCTTCAGCATCTTGGTCTTGTAACAACGCCTCGGCGGGTTTGCGGCCAAAGAGCCAGAACATGACAGGGGTGAGAAAGGTGTCGAGCAGCGTGGAGCTGATCAAGCCCGAAAAAATCACCACGGCGACCGGGTGCAAAATTTCGGTGCCGGGGCGTTCGGCCTCGAAGAGCAAGGGCGCCAATGCGAAGGCGGTCACCAAGGCCGTCATCAACACCGGGCACAAACGCTCCAACGAACCGCGCAAGATCATGGGCTTGCTGAAGGACTCCCCTTCAAAGCGCATCAGGTTGATGTAGTGGCTGACTTTCAAAATGCCGTTGCGCACCGAAATGCCCGCCAGCGTGATGAAGCCGACCAAGGCAGCCACCGACAAGGGCTGACCTGACAGCCACAGACCCAACACGGCCCCCACGAGCGCCAGGGGAATGTTCACCATGATCAGGGCCGACAAAACGGTGGACTTGTAGCGGCTGTAAAGCACCACAAACATCAACACCACAGAGACCACCGAGAGCAAAGAGATCAGGCGCGTGGCTTCTTCTTGCGCCTGGAACTGACCTCCAAGGGTGATGAAGTAGCTCTCGGGCAGCCGTGAATCCGCCGTGACCTTGCGGATGTCGGCCACGACTTCTGACAAGGGGCGGCCCGAAGCGTTGGCCGAAATCACGATGCGCCGTTTGCCGTTGTCCCGGCTGATTTGGTTGGGACCATCGGCGTCTTCAATCGTGGCGATTTTGGACAGAGGCACTCTGCCCGTGGGGGTTTCGATCAGCATCTGGCCCAGGCCTTCCAGCGAGCGCGCGGATTCCGGCAAACGCACCACCAGCGCGAAGCGGCGGCCTTCCTCCATGATTTGCGTGACGCGTTCGCCCTCCACCAATTTCTGCAGTGTGGCCAGCACTTGCGCGCCAGACACGCCGTATTGCGCCGCTGCCGCATAGTCCAGCCGCACCTTGATCTGGGGCGCAAGGACTTGCTTTTCGATTTGCAGGTCGGCCATGCCTTCGATCCCTGACAACTTTGCGCGCAGCGCATCGGCTTGCCCACGCAGCACGTCCAGGTCTTCGCCAAAGATCTTGATGGCGATTTGTGAACGCACGCCAGACAGCATGTGGTCGATGCGGTGTGAGATCGGTTGCCCCACCTCGATCGATGCGGGCAGGTTGACCAAGCGTGCACGGATGTCGGCACGCACCTCGTCCATCGAGCGCGTCAATTCGCCAGAGGCTTGGATGCCCACATCCAATTCGCTGACATGAACGCCCTCGGCATGCTCATCGAGTTCTGCACGTCCGCTGCGCCTGCCCACATGCAGCACTTCGGGCACCTGCTTGACCAGCACTTCGGCCTGGCGTGCCAGGTCAGAGGACTCGGTCAAGGTCACGCCCGGGTTCAGGCGTATGCCCACCAGCAGCGTGCCTTCGTTGAAGGGGGGCAAGAAGGTGGTCGGAAAAAACGGAACGGCCGCCGCCGCCAACACCACCGCCACACAGGCACTGGCCATCGCCACGCGGGGCTTGTCCAGCACCACCTCCAAACTGCTTTTGTAGCGCCGCTTGAGCCATGTCAGTACCTGGGTGTCGCCATGGTCAAGGTTTTTCATGCCCGGCAACAGGTAATAGCTCAGCACCGGCGTCATCGTCACCGACACCAGCAAAGAGGCCAGAGTCGAGATGATGAAGGCAATGCCCAGCGGCACAAACAACTTGCCTTCCAGGCCCGGCAAAGCGAAAAGCGGCAGGAAGACCAGCACGATGATCACCGTCGCATAAAGGATGGCCGAGCGGACTTCCATGGATGCCTTGGCCACGAGCGCGAGCAGCGACAGGCGCTGAGTTGGATCTTTGGCACGGTCTTCTTTCAGGCGACGCAGGATATTTTCCACATCCACCACGGCATCGTCCACCAGGCCACCAATGGCAATCGCCAGTCCCCCCAGCGTCATGGTGTTGATCGACAAACCGAAGTACTTGAACACCAGTGCCGTGATGAAGATGGACACCGGAATGGCCGTGAGCGCGATGATGGTGGGGCGCACCGTGCCCAGAAAGAAGAAAAGAACCGCGGCCACAAACAGCGATGCGCCAATGAGCTTGCCTTGCAGTGTCGAGATCGATGCCTCAATGAAGCTGGCTTGCCTGAAGGTCACACGGGGTTCCGCCATGCCCGCTGGCAGGGAGGTTTTGAGGTCTGCAATGGCTTCCTCAATGGACTGGGTCAAACGGGTCGTGTCCGCAGTGGGCTGCTTTTGAACGCCCAGAATCACGGCGGGCTTGCCTTCATAACCCGCATC
>CAITSG010000436.1 GCA_903894995.1 uncultured Burkholderiales bacterium | reverse complement strand
GGGCTGCTGATCGCGGTGAACGGCGGCATCAAAACGAATGACGAGATCGCTCTGCATTTGCAACAGGCCGACGGCGTGATGGTTGGGCGAGAGGCGTACTACAACCCTTGGCTTTTGGGAAGTTGGGACGCCACGTTTTACGGAGATGACCACGAGGTGCCCAGTCGCGAAGCAGTGGAAGAGGCCATGGTGGGCTACATGGAGCGCGCTTTTGCCGAAGACGGCTGCCCTTGGTATGCGGTCGCGCGGCACATGCTGGGCCTGTACCACGGGCAACGCGGTGGACGTTTGTGGCGACAGGTCTGGAGCGACCACAAGCTCAAGCCTTTGCCGCCACGCGAAGTTTGGCAGCTGGCGCGTGCTGCGCTGGCGAGGGGGGCGGTGGTCACCAACTGACCATCGCGGGCAGTTTTACTGCGCCGCCTGCAAGCCGTTCGTGAAGTGCGCCGACATGCGCTCTGCCGCTTGTTCCGGCTGGCGCTGGGTCAGGGCTTGCACAATCGCCCGGTGCTCGGCCAAGGATTGCTCGATGCGCCCCTCTTTGAACAAGGAACTGTGCCGGTTGAGTTTCATCACCTTGCGCAGGTCGGCCACCATCTGGTCGCGCCAGCGGTTGTCGGCCAATTCCAGCAGCAGCATGTGAAAAGCTTCGTTGATCTCGAAGAAACGGTCGCGGTCGCCCACGGCCTCTTCCAAGTCCTGGTGCAAGGCGGAAATTTGTGCCAACTGTTCAAGGCTTGCGCTTTGTGCCACCACGCGGGCGGCATCCGATTCGAGCAAGGCCAGCAGGTGGTAGACATCTCGCAGGTCCTTGTCGCTGACTTCGGTCACATAGGCGCCCCGGCGCACTTTCATGGTCACCAGGCCCTCGGCGGCCAAGACTTTGAGGGCTTCGCGCAGCGGAGTGCGGCTGATGCCCAGCGCCTCGGCGATGCGCAATTCGTCAATCCAGCTCCCAGGCTCCATTTCTCTCGCAAAAATCCGCTGCCGCATCAGTTCGGCAACTTCTTCATAGAGGGCGCGGGGGGCAAGTGACAGGGCGGACATGGGTTTGTGATGGGTCGCGCAGAGGCGTCAGAAGAATGCGTTTCGGATGGTGAATTGTAAGCCGGTTAAAATATTCTGCATCAATAATTATGAATCACGGCGTCTGATCAACTGTCTCGTCATGCAGAAGTGACAGAATCGGCCCCCAAGTCCAATCTGACTCGAAAGTGGTGAGCCATGTCGTCCCAATCCTTTGAATTCAACGCCTCCAATCTGGAAGCCTGGCAAAAAGCAGCGGTCAAATCCGCCCCCGGTGGCGATGTGAACGCCCTGAACTGGAAGACGCCCGACGGCATCGTCGTCAAGCCGTTGTACACCGCCGAGGACACGGCCAACTTGCCCTACGCCAACACACTGCCGGGCTTTGAGCCCTTCTTGCGTGGCCCGCAGGCCACCATGTACGCGGTGCGCCCCTGGACGATCCGCCAATACGCAGGCTTCTCCACCGCCGAAGAATCCAACGCCTTCTACCGCAAGGCCTTGGCTGCGGGCGGGCAGGGCGTGTCGGTGGCCTTTGACTTGGCCACGCACCGCGGCTACGACTCCGACCACCCGCGTGTGACGGGCGACGTGGGCAAAGCCGGTGTGGCGATTGACTCGGTCGAGGACATGAAGATCCTGTTTGACCAGATCCCGCTCGACAAAGTCAGTGTGTCCATGACCATGAATGGCGCGGTGTTGCCCGTGCTGGCCGGTTACGTGGTGGCGGCGGAAGAGCAGGGCGTCTCGCAAGACAAACTCTCCGGAACGATTCAGAACGACATTCTGAAAGAGTTCATGGTGCGCAACACCTATATCTACCCGCCCGAGCCGTCGATGAAGATCATCGGCGACATCATCGAGTACACGGCCAAGAACATGCCCAAGTTCAACTCGATTTCGATCTCGGGCTACCACATGCAAGAAGCTGGTGCCAACCAAGCGCTCGAGATGGCTTTTACCTTGGCCGACGGCAAAGAGTATGTGAAGACGGCGATTGCCAAAGGCATGGACGTGGACGAGTTCGCCGGTCGCCTGTCCTTCTTCTGGGCAGTGGGCATGAACTTCTATTTGGAGATCGCCAAGATGCGTGCGGCCCGCCTGCTGTGGTGCCGCATCATGAAAGGCTTTGACGCCAAGAACCCCAAGAGTCTCATGCTGCGCACGCACAGCCAAACATCTGGCTGGTCGCTCACCGAGCAAGACCCTTACAACAACGTGGTGCGCACCACCATCGAAGCCATGGCGGCCGTTTTTGGCGGCACCCAGTCGCTGCACACCAACTCGTTTGACGAGGCCATCGCACTGCCTACTGAATTCAGCTCGCGTATCGCCCGCAACACCCAGCTCATCATTCAAGAAGAGACCCACATCACCAACGTGATCGACCCTTGGGCCGGTTCATACATGATGGAGTCGCTCACCCAAGAAATGGCCGACAAGGCCTGGGCCATCATCGAAGAAGTCGAAGCCATGGGCGGCATGACCAAGGCCGTGGGCAGCGGCTGGGCCAAGCTCAAGATCGAAGCCGCAGCGGCTGAGAAGCAAGCCCGCATCGATTCTGGCAAAGACGTGATCGTGGGCGTGAACAAATACAAGCTGGCCAAGGAAGACCCGATCGAAACCTTGTCAATTGACAACGTGCGTGTGCGCGACGGCCAGATCGAGCGACTCGCCAAAATCCGCGCCACCCGCGACAGCGCCAAGGTACAAGCCGCTTTGGACGCCTTGAGCGCTTCGGCCGAATCGGGCCAAGGCAACTTGCTCGACTTGTCGATTCAGGCCGTGCGCCTGCGTGCCACGGTGGGTGAGATTTCCGACGCGCTGGAAAAAGCCTTTGGTCGCCACCGCGCCGACACACAAAAGGTCACAGGCGTTTACGCAGCCGCTTACGACGACGGCGAAAACGTGGGAGACACCATGGAATACTGGAACGCTCTCAAAGCCGACATCGCCGCCTTTGCCGATGCCCAAGGCCGCCGCCCCCGCGTGATGATTTCCAAACTCGGCCAAGACGGCCATGACCGGGGTGCCAAAGTGGTGGCCACCGCGTTTGCTGACCTGGGTTTTGACGTGGACATGGGCCCACTGTTCCAGACCCCCGAAGAGTGCGCCCGCCAAGCGATTGAAAACGACGTGCACGCCGTGGGCGTCTCGACGCTCGCCGCAGGCCACAAAACCTTGGTGCCCGCCATCATTGCCGAGCTCAAAAAGCAGGGCGCTGACGACATCATCGTGTTCGTGGGCGGCGTGATCCCGCGCCAGGACTACGACATGCTCTACGAGGCGGGCGTCAAAGGCATTTATGGCCCCGGCACCCCGATCCCGGTCAGCGGCAAGGATGTGCTGGAGCAGATCAAGAAGGCTTTGGCTTGAAGATGCTTGTGATACAGTAATACGGTATCACAAGGATTTTCAAGGAGTCTGTTATGGCTGTATCCGTTCGACTGGAACCTCTGCTTGAAAAAGAGCTGGAGTTGACCGCCAAACGCATGGGCGTGACCAAGTCACAGTTCATCGTTGCTGCGCTCGAGAGGGCATTGGGGCGCAAAAATCCTTATGACCTTTTACTTAAGGTGCAAGCGGAGGTGCGGGAGCCTTTGCCAGAAGACAACCAATTCCTTTCGCTAACCAAGGCGGCCATTCGTTCCAAGCTTATAGCCAAACGGGATGCCCATCAAGCCGATTGGCTGGCTTTTCAAGAGGCCAAAAAGCAGGGCAAAGTGTGGTCAGGCTCAGACCAAGAAACGGACACGCCGTGAAAGTGGCCTTGATCGACACCGGGCCCATGGTGGCGCTGTTTGACGCCAGTGATGTGGCGCATCGGCACTACACCAGCTTGTTGGCCGACAACTGGCGGTTGACGACCACCTGGCCCTGTGTGGTGGAGGTCTGTCACTTTCTGGGTGCCAATGCTGTCCAGCGATTTCTGCGCTGGGTGTCCGAAGGTGGTGTCATCGTCTTTCCTTTTGACGTGTCGAACCTCCCTGACCTGGCAGAGCTGATGGCGCGTTATACCGCTGAGCCTCGCACAGAAATGGACTTGGCCGATGCTTCTTTGGTGTGGTTGGCGCAAGACACGAACACGCTCAACGTGATGACCATGGATGTGCGCGACTTCTCGCGTTATCGCTTGCCCGATGGGCGGCATTTTGAGATCTTGTGAGGCCATGCACATGAAGCTCAACAACCCATTCGCTCAGCCCGACATGGACATGCAGGACATCAGAGGCGATCACTATGGACTTATGAATCCTGCGCTGAAAATTTTGCGCGCTGAAGGTCTGGTGTGTTTGTTGCTGGCGTGTGTCTTGTATCAAGTGCAAGGGTTTTCATGGCTTGAATTTGGCATTTGGTTTTTGTTGCCTGATGTGGCCATTTTGGCTTATGTGTTGGGTAATGAGCGGCTCGGCATGTGGGCCTACAACCTGACCCACAGCACCGTGGGGGCAGGCCTTTTGGCTGTGCTGGGGCTTGCATTGAATGCGCCCCTGTTTTTGCAAGCTGCTTTGATCTGGTTTGCACACATTGGCTTCGACCGTGCCCTAGGCTTCGGATTGAAATTTCCCTTGGGTTTTCGCGTGACACATTTGGGAGTGTTGCGGGGCATGAGGGAAAAGGCATGACGCCAGAGCAACTTCTCCAAGGGTTACTGCACGGCCCCGCGCCCGCTCAACGCCGCGCCATGGCCAAAGCCATCACGCTGCTCGAATCCACCCGCACCGACCACCGCGCTCAGGCCGACGAGTTGCTCACGGCCATGCTGCCGCACACGGGCAACTCGTTTCGCTTGGGGATAAGCGGCGTGCCGGGCGTGGGCAAGTCCACTTTCATCGAAGCGCTCGGCCTGTATTTGATCGGCCAAGGTCACCGTGTGGCGGTGCTGGCGGTAGACCCTTCCAGCACGGTGTCGGGCGGCTCGATTCTGGGCGACAAGACCCGCATGGAGTTGCTCAGCGTGAACGAGCGCGCCTACATCCGCCCCAGCCCCAGCAGTGGCACCTTGGGTGGCGTGGCCGAAAAAACCCGCGAGTCCATGTTGGTCTGCGAAGCGGCGGGCTACGACGTGGTGATCGTCGAGACCGTGGGCGTGGGCCAAAGCGAAACGGCCGTGGCCAACATGACCGACATGTTTGTGCTGATGCAGTTGCCCAATGCGGGTGACGATTTGCAGGCCATCAAAAAAGGCGTGATGGAAATCGCCGATTTGGTGGTCATCAACAAGGCCGACATCGATGCCATCGCGGCCACCCGCGCCGAGTTGCAGATCACCAGTGCCTTACAGTTACTGGGCATGCACGGCGGCTCGGGCCACGCACATGCCGATGCCACACAGTGGCACCCCAAGGTGGTGCAGCTGAGCGCTTTGCTGTGCCAGGGCGTGGACAGTTTCTGGGCGGCGGTCACCGAGTTCCGAAGCCTGCAAACGGCCAATGGCCGACTGACCTTGCGCCGCCAACAGCAAGCCCTGTCGTGGATGTGGGAACGCATCGACGCCGGGCTCAAACACAATTTTCGGGCGCAGCCGCGTGTGCAAACGCTGCTGCCCCAACTCAGCCAACAAGTCGCGGCGGGCCAGCTCGCCGCGTCCACAGCGGCCCGTCAACTGCTCAGTGCTTACCAGGCACAAAGTGAAACCCCATCTTCCTGAAGAAAAAAGAGAGAGAGAACCACCATGCAAGACATCCTTGAGCAACTGGAAACAAAACGCGCTGCGGCCCGTTTGGGCGGCGGGCAAAAGCGCATTGACGCGCAGCACGCCAAAGGCAAGCTGACAGCGCGTGAGCGCATCGAAGTGCTGCTGGACGAAGGCACATTCGAAGAGTGGGACATGTTCGTGGAGCACCGATGCACCGACTTCGGCATGCAGGACAACAAGATTCCTGGCGATGGCGTGGTGACCGGCTACGGCATGATCAACGGCCGCCTGGTGTTTGTGTACAGCCAGGACTTCACCGTCTATGGCGGCGCTTTGTCAGAGACACACGCCGAGAAAATTTGCAAAATCATGGACCAGGCGATGAAAGTCGGCGCGCCCGTGATTGGTCTCAACGATTCGGGCGGAGCCCGAATTCAAGAAGGCGTGGCGTCTTTGGGCGGTTATGCCGACGTGTTCCAGCGCAACGTGATGGCCTCGGGCGTGGTGCCTCAGATCAGCATGATCATGGGTCCATCGGCCGGTGGTGCGGTGTATTCGCCAGCGCTCACCGACTTCATTTTCATGGTCAAGGACACGTCCTACATGTTTGTGACG
>CAITSG010000435.1 GCA_903894995.1 uncultured Burkholderiales bacterium | reverse complement strand
ACATCGAAGTGATGCAAGCTTTCAACGACGATCCAGATACCGACGCCGTCATCATGATTGGCGAAATTGGCGGTCCCGACGAAGCTGAAGCTGCCCTGTGGTGCAAGGCCAACATGAAGAAGCCTGTGGTCGGCTTCATCGCCGGTGTGACTGCCCCTCCAGGCAAGCGCATGGGCCATGCTGGTGCTTTGATTTCTGGCGGTGCCGACACGGCCGATGCCAAGCTGGCCATCATGGAAGAGTGCGGCTTCATCGTCACACGCAACCCCTCTGAATTGGGCAAATTGCTCAAGGCTCAGCTGAAGTAATCAGGGTTTTCCCTCGTGCGGTAAGCCCGCGCCCCGAAAGGGGCTGTGGTTTGCCACAATAGCGAAGCCGAATGTCCTGCGGAACAATTCGGCTTTTCTTTTTTGAAATCATGTTTCGTCGGCACCGCGTCGTCGTCAAAGGAATACCGTGGAAGAATTTCTGACCCCTGCTTTCTGGTTCGCCGTCGGCCAGATCATCATGATCGACATCCTGTTGGGTGGCGACAACGCCGTGGTGATTGCGCTGGCCTGCCGCCAGCTGCCAGACCACCAACGCACCAAAGGCATCATGTGGGGCACGGCCGGTGCCATCGTGCTGCGCGTGATCCTGATCTTCTTTGCGCTGACCTTGTTGGCCATTCCTTTCCTCAAATTTGTGGGCGCCGTTTTGCTCATCTGGATTGGCGTGAAACTGCTCACCCCCGATGCGGACGACGACCACAGCAACATCCAGGGCAGCGACAAGCTCTGGGGCGCGGTCAAAACCGTGATCATTGCCGACTTGGTGATGAGCGTGGACAACGTGATCGCCATCGCTGGCGCTGCCCAGACCTCGGGCAATGCTGACCACCAGATGCCTTTGGTGATCTTCGGCTTGCTGGTTAGCATCCCGATCATCGTCTGGGGCAGCCAGTTGGTGCTCAAACTCATGGACCGCTTCCCGATGATCATCACCGCTGGCGGCATGCTGTTGGGCTGGATTGCAGGCACCATGATCCAGACAGACCCGGGTTTGGTGGCATATTTGCCGCAAGACAAAGCTTGGGGTTATGGCTTGGGCATTGCCGGTGCTTTGTTGGTGTTGGCTTTGGGCAAACTGGTCATGGCTCGCCGCGCGCCCTCCAAAGAAGCGGCCTGATCTGAAGGAGGCTGCGGGAGTCCCGCGGCCACTTCGGCATGCCAACACTTCCCAGCGGTTTGGCCGGGTTGTTCATCACCTGGTTTTTCAAGCAAAATCCACTGGAGTTCACCGATTGAATGAATTACTATTCATTTTCATTCATCAGGGAGCAAATGCATGCAAAAAAGGCAACAGGGTTTGACATTGATCGAGCTGATGATCGTGATTGCGATCATCGGCATTTTGGGGGCCTTGGCCCTGCCGGCCTATCAGGACTACACCATCCGGGCCAAGGTTTCCGAAATGCTGCTGGCGGCCAATGGCTGCAAGACATCGGTCAGCGAAGCCATCAGCTCGGCCTCTGAGGCCAATGTCGCAGCCAGTCTGCCCAAAGTCTGTGAGAGCCAGACCAGCAAGTACGTCACCAGCATCGCGGCCGATGCCAATGGTGTGATCACGGTGGCGGGCAACCACGAGGCCTTGCGCGGCAACACCAGCGCATCGGCCAACAGCATCAGCCTGACCCCTTTGCAAACCGGAGACACCGCCATCAACGGCAGCACCGACGGTGGCAAACCCATCGCCAGCTGGCGTTGTGGTCCTGCTGCCAGCAACGGCTTGCCGGTCAAGTACCTCCCCGCATCGTGCAAGGCCTCTTGAGTCCTGTTTTCACGATGACAACGCCCAAGCTGCACTGGGTGTCCTTTTATGCACCAGCCCATGCCATTGGCTGAACCCCAACACCCAATGCACAACACGCCCCCGCACTGGGGCGTACTTGTTTTGTTGGTATTGCCTTGGGTGCAGCCTTATGCGCCAGGCCCTGTCTCCAATGTCATGCCTTGGCTGATCAGTTGGGCCTGTCTGGCTTTGGCCGCGTTCGGTTGGCGACAGGTCACCGTTTCTGCGGTGTTTCACAGCTGGGCCATCGCGGCCTTGATCAGCAGCGCGATCGGTTTGATCCAGTATTTTGGCAAAGCCCAGGCGTTTTGGCCGCTGGTGCATGTGCCAGATTACTTGGGCGATGCTGTTGGCAACCTGCGTCAGCGCAACCAGCTGGCCACCTTGCTCAGCATGGGCTTGCTGGCCGTCATGTGGTGGCGTCTTCACGGCTTGACTTCCACGCAAGCTTGGATCATGACGGCCGTGCTGTGCACCGCACTGGCTGCTACATCCTCACGCACAGGTTTGCTGCAATTGGTGGGCATCACCCTTTGGATGGCCCTGCAATGGCGGCAAGCCCACATGCGCCAGTTGCTGCGCTTGTGCGTCTTTGCCCTAGGGGTCTACACACTGGCCGCTTGGGTGTTGCCATGGATCCTGCAACACATCACTGGGCAAGCCACATTCAACGCCATGGTCCGCATGACCACGGACGACGGGTGCGGCAGTCGCAAAGTGCTTTGGTCCAATGTGCTGCATTTGCTGGCCCAAAAACCACTGAGTGGTTGGGGCTGGGATGCGCTGCGCCATGCCCACTACATCACCGATTACGGAGATGTCCGCTTTTGCGCCATCATGGGCAATGCCCACAATTTGCCGCTGCACTTGGCCGTTGTGTGGGGAATACCTGTTGCTGCAGCGCTGATGCTGGCCTTCATGGTGGGTGTCTGGATGGCCAAACCCTGGCGAGCGCAGGGAGCCGATCGCCTGATGGGCTGGGGCGTTTTGGGGGTGATCGCTGTGCACAGCGCTCTTGAATACCCGCTGTGGTACGGACCCTTTCAGATCGCCATTGTTTTGTGCCTGTGGGCCATGGGGGGGCAAATCTGGTGGAGCATGCGGGCTTCCAACAGCCTGAAAAGCACCACCTTGGTGGTTTTGTCAGCCTTGGCATGCTTGGCCTACGACTACCAACAGGTGCGTCAAATTTATCTGCCACCTGCAAAACGCTGGGCTATTTGGCGTGACAACCCCCTTGAAGTGGCGCAGCGAAGCTGGTTTTTTGAGACAACAGCCCTTTTTGCAGAGCTCACCACCACCCGCGTCACACCAGACAACGCTCGCTGGGTACTGGAGGTGAGCCAGCAACTGCTGTTGAGCACGCCCGATCCCCAGGTGATTTTGAAACTGATCGCAGCTGCTGAATTGCTGGCTGAAGACGATTTGAGGGCCTTTCATCTGGCCCGATTCCAAGCGGCTTATCCCGAAGACCACGCTCGCTGGGTGGATCGGCAAGCCAAAAAACCATAAAAGTATGCGCTGAGTTGGGTTTAAAAACCTTTTATGTAGGCAATATGGCGTAAAAATAGCCAATTGGATAATTCCCAATGATGACATTTTTGTTAGATTGCTGATATTTATCAAGCAATATCAGCAACCATGAACAAGCGGTTAGGCCACGTATTTTTAGTCGACGACAACCACGATGTGCGGTTTTACCTGGCAGACATGCTGGTCCGCTTGGGTTACACCGTTGACACCTTTGACAACGCACAGGCTTTTCTCAGCAACGCCTTGGACATATCACCTGCGGTTGTGTTGCTCGACATGCGCATGCCAGGTCTGACAGGACTTGAGTTGCAGAACAGGTTGCTCAGCATTGGACGCAGAACGCCGATTGTGTTCATCAGCGGTGAGAGTGAGAAAACCGAAATCATCGAGGCATTTCGTCATGGTGCCATTGACTTTGTGCTCAAGCCTTTCAGCCGGGACAAGCTTTGTCTCATTCTTGAAAAAGCCATGGACATTGACCGTCGCCGTCACCAGGAGTTTGTCAGCACAGACACGGTGCGCCGAGTCTTCCATGTGCTGTCCAACCGAGAAAAAGAAATCTTCATGTTCATCGTTCAGGGCTTGACGAACAAAGGCATCGCTGAGGTGACGGGTATTCAGCCCGGCACCGCCAAAAAGCACCGGGCCACCATTTACCAAAAGTTGAACGTCAACAGCAGCGCCGAATTGATCAATTTGTGCAAAGGGGTTGATTTAAGCCCCTTCTTGTCGGACGGCAAGAACACACCGCCCGTTCAAGCCTAAGGCCCAGTGTTCAAGGCAGTGCTTCAAAGCGGGGGTGAACGGTGGCCGCTCAGTGGTTCACATTCACCACCACCCGCCCGCGCACCTGCCCAGCCAAAATCTCACTGCCCAGTTCCACGGCATCGGCCAAACCCACTTCGCGGGTGATGCGCTCCAGTTGCAGCGGGTCCAGGTCTTGGGCCAAACGCACCCAGGCCGCTTCGCGCACTGCACGCGGAGCCATGACGCTGTCGATGCCCGCCAGCGTCACGCCGCGCAAGATGAAAGGCGCGACCGAGCCTGGAAAGTCCATGCCCTGGGCCAGGCCGCAAGCGGTCACCACGCCGCCGTATTTCGTGCTGGCGCAGGCGTTGGCCAG
This sequence comes from uncultured Burkholderiales bacterium, assembly GCA_903894995.1. GTDB lineage: Bacteria > Pseudomonadota > Gammaproteobacteria > Burkholderiales > Burkholderiaceae_C > Limnohabitans_A. The sequence continues at coordinate 11,928 of CAITSG010000435.1, read as the reverse complement.
GGTGTGGCTGCCTACGGTATCGACCACCCCTGCCCAGCGCTCTTTGGCCAGTGGTTTACCGGGGGCGCTCAGTTCAGCCCGGTCCATGACGTCGGTAGCGCCCAGTTGGCGCAAGTAGTCGGCTTCTTGCGGGCGGCCGGTGCTGGCCACCACGCGATAACCCAGCTTGGCCAGCAGCGCAATCGCCACACTGCCCACACCACCGCCTGCGCCGGTGACCAAAATGTCGCCACTGGCGGGTGTGATGCCGTGCTTTTGCAGCGCCATCACACACAGCATGGCGGTGTAACCCGCCGTGCCAATGGCCATGGCCTGGCGCGGAGTGAAAGCGTCAGGCAGTTTCACCAGCCAGTCGCCCTTGAGGCGTGCCTTTTGTGCCAAACCGCCGCTGTGGCTTTCGCCCACGCCCCAGCCGTTCAACACCACTTTGTCACCCACATGGAACAGCGGGTGTTGGCTCTCGGTCACGGTGCCGGCCAGGTCAATGCCCGGCGTGAGCGGAAACTTGCGCACCACCGGGCTTTTGCCGGTGATGGCCAGGCCATCTTTGTAATTGAGCGTGGAATAGTCCACCTGCACTGTCACGTCGCCTTCGGGCAAGTCGTCATCTTGGAGCGTTTGCAGGGTGCAGCGGTAACCGGTGTCGTCTTTGTTGATTTGCAGGGCTTGGTAAGTCATGGTGTTCTTTCTGAGAGTGGAAAATGTCTGTTTTTTTTCAGCCACAACGGGCCAGTTTTGAGGGGTGACCAGGGGCTCATTTTCGGTTAACCAACACAATCCCTGCAGCCACCAGCACCAACGAAAGCAGCAAAGTCAGGGTCACCGTTTCGCCCAGCCAAAGCATGCCAAAGAGCAGGGCAAACAGCGGTGTCATGAACACAAAAGCAGAAATTTGGGTGGCTGGGTAACGACCCAACATCCACATCCAAGCCAAGTAGCTGGCAAAAGCCCCCACCACCGCCTGAATGGCCACTGAGCCGATGGCAAAGGGGCTCCAAAAACCCGAACAAGATTCGCCCATCAGGTAGGACAAGGCAAACAAGAGCCCGGAGCTCAGGGCAATTTGGTAGAACAACAGTTTTTCAGCGGGGATGCGGGTGAGGTTTTTTGCCCGTATGGTCACTGTGGTCAGGCCCCACAAAGCCCCAGCGGCCAATCCCATCCAATCGCCAGTGGCCGCGCCTTCGCTCAGGCCATCACGCAGTGCAAACACCACAGCGGCAAAAGCGCACGCCATGCCGACCCATTGCACCGGGCGCAAGCGCTCGCTGGGAATGAACAAGGGCACCAAGGCCGCCACCCAAAAAGGCGAGGTGTACAAAAACACCGTCAGCCGTGACGCCGAGGTGTGTTGCAAGCCGATGTAAATGAAAGCAAATTCGGCGGCAAATAAACTGCCCACCAGTAAACCACCCCACAAACTGCCATCGCGCTCGAACAGCCGAATGCCGCGCCAATGGCACCACAGCAGCAGCAGCAAACTGGCCCCCACACCGCGCACTGCCGACATGAACACCGGTGGTACGAGGGTGACCGTGGTTTTGACCAGCACCTGCTGAAACCCCCAAAACATGCAACACACCAGCAAGATGGCCACGGCCAAGGCGTCCAGACGGTCTTTGCGGTGAGGGTGCTGCGCGATCATTGCCCCGATTGTGCCGTGCACCACGGTCGGGGCCTGTCACCCGTGATGCCCGGCCCTCAAAGGGCGGGTTAACATGCTTCGGATACATAAATAGGTCCCACAAGACCGTTTTGAAATGAACAGTTTTTCAGTCCATCGTCGTCACCTGAACCGCCTGGCCTTGGCGCTGGCATTGACCCCGTGGTTGGGGGCCTGTGCCCAAGCTCAGCCGGGGCAAGGCACCACCTCTGGAGGCGGGCCCCGTTGGCAAAACGACCCCTTCAGTCTGGGCGTTGCCAGTGGTCAGCCCCAACTTGATGGTGTGGTGTTGTGGACCCGCTTGCGCATCGCACCTGTCGATGAAGCGCAACGCGGGCGAGCGCAATCGGTGGTTTGCGAGGTGTTTGCAGACGAAGCTTTGCGCCAGCCCGTTCGCCGGTGGCTTGTGCAAACCGATGCCAGCCGTGCGCACAGCGTGCATGTGTTGGCCAATGGTTTACAGCCTGGGCGGCATTATTGGTACCGTTTTGTCTGTGGCAATGCCACCAGCGCCGTGGGCCGCACCCGCACCTGCCCGGCCTTGAACGAGGCGGTGCCGCGACTGCGCATCGCCTTGGCCTCGTGCCAGCATTTTGAGCAGGGTTACTTTGCTGCGCACCGGGACATGGCCGAACGCGATCTGGACTTGGTCGTGTTTGTGGGTGATTACATTTACGAGAGCTCAAACCCGCGCTTCATTGTGCGCAAGCATGAAGGCGGAGTGCCGGTGCTGTTGGACGAGTACCGCGAACGCCATGCCCAGTACAAATCGGATGCTGATTTGCGTGCCTCCCATGCAGCGCATCCATGGGTCATGACCTGGGATGACCACGAAGTGGTGAACGATTACGCCAACGACCTGGACCAAAAATTCACCGATCCGCAGGTGTTTTTGCGCCGCCGTGCGGCCGCCTACCAAGCGTATTTTGAACACATGCCGGTGCGTTTGGGGCCAGACCCCAGCCAGCCCAGCCAGATGCGTATCCATGACCGAATGGCGTGGGGACGTCTGGCCGATCTGTGGACGCTGGATTGCCGCCAGTACCGTGACCACCATGCCTGCCCGGACCCTAACCGAGGGGGTGGACGCGTGGTGGTGGGCTGCGACGCTTTGGCCGATCCGGGCCGCAGCATGCTGGGCGCTGCACAGGAACAATGGTTAAACGAGGGTTTGACACAAAGCCAGCGGCGCTGGAAGTTGTTGGCACAGTCCACCCAAATGAGTTCAAGTGGTGTCGACACGCCCCTGGGCCGCAGCGCTTTCACCGATGGATGGGACGGTTACCCCAAAGCACGAGAACGCTTGTTGAGCGCCATCGCAGAGGCTCGTTTGCAAAACGTGGTGCTTTTGGGCGGTGATGTGCACATGAACGTGGCCTCGCAACTGCGTGTGCAACCCAATAACGACAAGTCGCCCATCGTGGCAGCCGAGCTGGTGGCCACCTCCATCACCTCGCGTGGAATGGGTGAAAACTTGCTGGCTCAAATCCGTGCGTCCAACCCCGACATCCTGCACGCCCGATCTGACGAGCGGGGATACACCTTGCTGGATGTGAGACCCGAGCGCATGAGCGCCGAAGTGCGCACCACAGCCAATCCCGTCAAAGCCGATGCCCTGTTTGGCGTGCAGGCCCGTTTTGAAATCGTGCAAGGGGTGGCTGGCCTGCGCAAACTTTGATGTTTGACACATGGAAAACCCTTGGTCTGAGTTGTGGGCAGTGCAACCACCCTGTGAATGGCAGGGATGAAGTTTTAACAGAGGGGTCATTTTTTGGGCCTTGGGGCTAAAATAAAAAAATGAATATCGAAGCTGCCAAACCGCCCAAAAAGTCATTCAAAGTCCAGATGTTGGCGGCCCGTGAGGCAGCCATCATCCAGTCGGTCAACCGTTTGCTGGCCGAAAAAGGTTTTGATGCGATGACCGTGGACGAAGTGGCCGCCGAGGTGGGCATTGCCAAAGCCAGTCTTTACAAGCATTTCACCAGCAAGGAAGAGCTGGCCTGCGCCGCCATGGTCACTGCCATGCAAAGGGCACAGGAATTCATCCAGCAACTGCCCTCTGAGGTGCTGCCCATGGACAAGCTCAAGGCCGCGACACGCTGGACCATGACGCTCAAACTGCAAGGCCAAATGCCCTCCTTGCCCAGCCAGAACTCCAGTCTGCGCACCACCTTGATGACCAGCAAAGAGTACATGGATGGCTTGATGGAAGTCAGCGACGCTTTGGGTGGCTGGATCGAAGAGGCCCAAGCCAAGGGCCAGATCAATCCGGCCTTGCCCGCCGTGGCGGTGCTCTACACCTTGTTTGCACGGGCCTGTGATCCGGTGCTGGAGTTCCTCAAAATGGGTGAACAGCACACCGAGGAGCAGATTTTGGACATGGTGATGAGTTCATGCTTTGATGGACTCAGGGCACACTGAAACACTCAGCGCAGGGGTTTGAGCCTGGCCATGGCTCCAAAACGTGCCGCCGCACTCATGCGAATTTCATCCAAAACCTGCACCAAAGCTTCTGAAGGTGTGTTTTCAACGCGCAGCGACACGCCCACCGGTCCTTCGGTGCCGCGTGTGTCAATGGGCAGGCGCACCACAGTGCCTTGCAGCAGGTCATTTTCAATCCCGCCCATCGCAATGCACCAGACTGCATCACTTTGCAGCACATAACTTTTGCCAAAGAACAAGTCGTTGGTCTCGATGATGTGCATAGGCAAACCACCCCCCAAAGACATGAAAAAACGGTTGGCGGCTTCACGCACACTTGTGTTGGTGTCCGGCAATATCAAGCGGTAGCGGTACAACAAGACCGGATCGATGCACGACAGCGCGGCCAGTTCATGGCCTGGTCGCACAACCAGCAGCAAAGGCTCGGTGTACAGGTGCTCAAAACTCAGACCTTGCATGGCCGACGGTTCTGCCAAGCGGCCCACCACCATGTCCAGAGCACCTTGCTTCAGGGCCGAAATCAACTGGGCGGTGTAGCCAGTACGCACTGCTAAACGGGCCTGTGGCCACAAAGCGGCAAACCGAACCAAGGCGGGTGCCACCAAGGCGGCACCAAGATTGGGCGATGCGCCGATCACCAGCGTGGGGGCGTCTGCCTCGTCAGGATTCGACAGGTTGGACAAGCCATCGTGGATCGTCCTGAGGCCCGCGCCTGCATGGCGGACCAAAACCCTGCCTGCTGCGGTCAAGGTCACCCCCTTGGGTGAGCGTTCAAACAGCAACTGACCGGTGATGACTTCCAGCTCGGTCAGGGTTTTGGTCACCGCTGGTTGCGAAATGTTCAGGGTATTGGCCGCACGCACCAAAGAGCCCTGTTCGGCAATGGCCAGCAGGGTCCGAAGGTGACGCATTTTGAGTCGGTCGTTCAAAGGCATGGCTCCAGCATAACCGACATAAAAATCAGGCTTCAGGAGGCAGACCCAGCCTTCCATAGACCAATCGGTGAACCCATTTTGCCCAAGGCAAGTGCTGAGATGGTCAAGAAAACCGTGCCAGCAAACCGGCTGCGTTGACCTGCAGGATCAGGGCCTGTTCGGCGGCTGAAAGACGCGAATGACGAATGGACGATAAAGTTTTGGCCGCATCACAGACAGGGCCATCGGTGCCCAGCACCACGCGGTTTGCACCGAACACCGCCACCGCTTGTTCCAGGGCCCGTGGACCCAACGATGCACAGTCCACCCACACGGCCCGTGCCCGGCGCGACGGCAAGGCGCGTGTCTGATCATGCATAGGCTGCATAGGGTCCATGCGCTCAACCACAGCCGCAAAGTTCCCGCCCAGATGGGCCACTTGGACGGTGATGTTGCGCCAAGGGCGCAAAAAGTCCGACAAAAGCAAAGTGACCATGGCCTGACCCACATCGTGCTGAGCGGCCAAGGCCTGCCGCGCCCAATCGTGGTCAAGTGGAGTCACCGGCAAGGCAGAGCTGCCTGGCATGCGTCCTGGATGCACAAAAAAGTGTGCGCCAAGGTCTTCGGCGGCTTCAAAAAGGGGCAGCAATCGGGCGGCACTGGCCTCACATTGAAAGGCCTCCATCGGCAAAATGGCCCCGAGCAGGCCCAACTTCAATCTTGCATGTCGCAGTTCGGCCACGGCCGCGTCCAGATTGATCCACGGCAGTGCAGCAAGACCGCAAAAGCGTCGGGGATGGGCTTGGCACAGGACAGCGCAAGTGTCATTGAAAATGCGCACCAAAGGAGCCGATTGGTCCAAAGGCAAGCTGTCAATGCCAAACAAGCCCGGCAAGGACAGCATTTGCTTGCCCACACCCAGCGTGGCCATGTGCGTCAATCGCTGAGAGGCATCCGTGTAATCAGTGCTGAAACTCAAAGTGCCAGAGGGCATGACCATTTGCTCTGTGCCGTCTGCCAAGGTGTCGATGCGAGGCACTTGGTGATGGCGCTGACGCAAGGCCTGTGCCATCACCGGCGGCAACCAGTGCGCATGCAAATCAATGGCCTGTGGTGACATGCTCAATGGGCCTTGAGACTCAAAACGCCTTTTCGGCCCATTTTTAAAAGACTGGCAATTGGGGTGGGTTCAACACGATTCATCTCCAGCGCCATCAGCCATCACTCCTTGGTGTCAGGCCAAAGCTGCCCAGTGGGTGGACTATAAAAGCGGATACCGACCGTAGGAATTGAAATTGTGTGTGTTGGGGTATTACCGCAGGTTATGGCTTGATGGGGATGGGCTAGCCCATTAGAGGGGAAGCTCACCTTGCACAAGGTGGGCAATCCAAGGGCCGTGTTGGTTTCAGCGCACCAACAACACGGGCACTTTGCAGTGTGCCAGCACTTGGGTGGCCACTGAGCCCATGACCAAATTGCCCAAGGTGCCATGGCCATGGGAGCCCATGACCACCAGATCGAATTTGCCACTCACAGCTGTTTTGGAAATGGTTTCGCCAGCTTGCCCCACTTTGGACAAGCTTTTGGCATCGATTTCGTGGCGGGTCAAAAATTTGGTGACTGGATCGAGCACTTTTTCGGCCTCTTCGCGGTGAAAGGCTTCAACAATGTCCTTGCCCAGTGCTGCACGAGCGCGGGAAGGCAGTTGGGGATTCACGGTCAACAAGGTGTAGCTGTTGTCGGCGCTGAAGAGATCGTCGTGCGTGGTCAGGTAAGCCAGCATTTTTTTGGTGTATTCACTGCCGTCCACGGCCAATAAGATTTTCATCAGGCTCTCCTGTATTCGTTCAAAGAAAATCCAACTCTATAGGCCTTAGCAAAAAGGGTTTTGACTTGGATCAATTGGAGCCATAAAGTGAGCGCGGTTTTGTCGGGACTGACCTGATGAAAGGCCCCCTGCAGCAGCAGCCGATAAGTGCCCAACAGGGGAAGAAACAACGGTGGTTTCAGGCCGCTTCTTTGTAGAAAAACCCGCTGTGCACGTTGCGTGGTGCCAAAGGTGCCACGGCTCGGCCGATCGCGCCAATGTGCTCGGGCGTGGTGCCGCAGCAGCCGCCCACGATGTTGACCAAGCCTTCGGCCGCAAATTCGTGCAGCAAACGGCTGGTGACTTCGGGCGTTTCATCAAAGCCGGTGTCGCTCATGGGGTTGGGCAGACCGGCGTTGGGGTAGCAGCAGATGTTGGTGTCGCCCGCCACCTTGTTCAATTCCTGGATGTAGGGGCGCATGAGCGTCGCACCCAAGGCGCAGTTCAGGCCAATGGCCAGGGGCTGGGCGTGGCGCACGCTGTGCCAAAAAGCCGTTACGGTCTGGCCGCTCAAGATGCGGCCCGAAGCGTCGGTGACCGTGCCGCTGATGATCAGTGGCAGTCGTTCACCGCTGGCTTCAAAGAATTCTTCGATGGCAAACAGCGCAGCCTTGGCGTTGAGGGTGTCAAAAATCGTTTCGACCAGCAGCACATCCGAGCCGCCTTCGACCAGCGCTTCGACCTGCTCGTAATAGGCGGCGCGCAACTCTTCAAAGGTCACGTTGCGGGCCCCGGCGTCGTTCACGTCGGGGCTGATGCTGGCGGTCTTGGGTGTTGGGCCCAAAGCGCCCACCACAAAGCGCGGCTTGTCGGGCGTAGAGAACTTGTCGCAGGCGGCGCGGGCGATTTTTGCAGACTGCAGGTTCATCTCGCGGGCCAGGTGCTGCATGTCGTAGTCGGCCTGGGCCACAGTGGTTGCGCCAAAGGTGTTGGTCTCGATCAGGTCGGCACCGGCGGCGAGATACCCTTCGTGGATGTCGCGGATCACGTCGGGGCGGGTCAGGCTGAGCAGTTCGTTGTTGCCCTTGAGGTCTTTGGGGAAGCCCTTGAAACGCTCGCCCCGGTAGTCGGCCTCGGACAATTTAAAGCGCTGGATCATGGTGCCCATGGCCCCGTCGAGGATAGCAATGCGGGTGTTCAGGATCTCGGGCAGCGCCTGGGCGCGGGTGTAGTTCAAGGGGGTCATGCGGGGTGGAGTGTGACAAAAGACAAGTTCGCCATTGTCGCTTAAGCACATAAAAACCTCAGGTGCCCGTTGATGTGGCCCTTGGATGGTGGCAAGGCTCTGACGCCATCCGCCATCCGCCATCCGCCTGGTCAGCGTTTCGGACTTGAAATAGGCAGATCAACAGGCACGCGAAATCTGGGTTCAGCCGACCACCAAGCACTTTTTTTTAACAAGCAACAAGATGTCTTTTTTAAGTTCAAAAGAACATCATTGAAACTTCTTGTTAAGAGAAAATAATACAAAACAAGCTCAAGGTGTCCATCATGAATGCAGCCACAAACGAACCCACCGCCGCTATGGCGTTCAACGAGGCGAATGCCGCCTACAAAACAGGTGACTGGCACAAGGCCCTTTTGTGTGCCGAAAATGCATTGACAGCCCATGCAGGCTTGGTCCCGGCCCACTTCATGAAAGCACGATGCCTGGTGAAGCTGGGCCAGACGATGGCAGCGCGAGAAGCGTTTGCGCAAACTTTGCGCCTCGATGCAGGCCAATTCAGCGTTTGGCTGGAGGCGGGGCATTTGTGCAAACAAATGGGTGAGTTGGCGCAGGCCTCGGCGGCCTACCAGCGCGCCATGGCGGTGTCGCCACAGCGCTTCGAAGCTTATCTGGCCATGGCCCGCGTGATGGCGCAGCAAGGGCACACCGAACTGGCCAATCGGGCTTACAACGAGGCGGTGCAAAAAGCTGTCGCCAAAAATCCAGAGTCCGTGCGTCAGGTGCACTGGTTCATGGGGCAATACGTGCTCGAACTGGGCCATGCCCAAGAGTCACTGAACTGCTTCAACGAAGCCCTCAAAGTCACCCGCGCCGACAAGCCCGAAGATTTGGCCAACCTGGCCGCTGAAATCCAAATGGATGCCGCCAAAGCCTGGCTGCGGCTGGGTCAGCGCAACAAAGCCATGCGTTTGTTGACCCTGGCCTCGGGAGCCACCCAGGAGTCGACCTTGTCGCGTTTGGCGGCACTGAGTTTTCGCAACAATTTCTGGCAAGAAGCGATTGAAATTTCGCGCCGCTGTGTTGCGCTCTACCCCCAAAGTCCTTGGGCGCACTGGAACTTGGCCCATCTGCTGGCCGAATGCTGGCAGATGCACGAGGCCGAGTTGGTGTTGCAGCAAGCCGAAGCCCTGGCCCCCATGCCGGGGGCACGTTCATTGCGTGCTGCTGTGGCTGGCAAAGTGGGCGATGCCGATCAAGCCCTGGCTTTGTACACGGCCTTGGCCAAATCCGAGGACAAGGACTCGGGGTACGCGTCCAGTGCGGCCATGAGTTCTTTGTACAGCGACAGCCCAACAGCACAGCAGGTGGCCGATTTGCACCGCGATTTGTTTGCACATTGGGGCGATGGCGCGCGAAGTCGTGCCTCGTTTGTGCGTGCGCCTATGTCAGGTCGCCGTCTGAAACTGGCCATTGTGTCGGCCGATTTTCACCATCAACACCCGGTCAATATTTTCATGCAGCCGGTGCTGCGCGAGTTGGACCGGTCGAAGTTTGAATTGACCATGTACTTTGTGGGTGATTCTCATGACGAACAAACCGCCTTGGCCCGCACACGCACCGAACATTGGGTTGAGGTGGGGGCGCTGAACACCACACAACTGGCCAAACGCATCGATGCCGACGGCATTGACGTGTTGCTGGACATGGCCGGTCACACCAGCCAGCACCGCATGCAGTTGTTTGCGCAACGCGCAGCACCGGTGCAGATGACGTATTTGGGTTACCCCGGCTCGACCGGTGTGCCCAACATGGACTTTATTTTGGGCGATGCGGTGGTTACGCCCGAAGGCTGCGAGCGTCTGTACACCGAACAGGTCTTGCGTTTGCCTGGCACCGTGTTTTGCTATGCCCCTGAAGACGATTACCCCTACCCGGCACATGAAGCAGCCACGGTGCAAAGGCCATTGACCTTTGGCTCGTTCAACAACGTGCCCAAGCTGACGCCGCGCACGCTGGCCTTGTGGGCCAAAGTGTTGGCAGCGGTGCCTGATTCGCGATTGCTGCTCAAAGCCCCCAGTTTCAGCGACGAAGCGGCCCACCAGATTTTTACCGAACGCTTGCAGGCGCTGGGTGTCGACATGGCTCGGGTGGAGTTTCGGGGCCCCGTGGGCCTGAACGACATGATGGCCGAGTACGCCGACGTGGACATCGCCCTGGACCCCGTGCCCTACAACGGTGGCACGACCAGCTTGCAAGCCCTGTGGATGGGGGTGCCCGTGCTGACGCAAATGGGCGCACATTTTGTGTCACGCATGGGCGCGAGCTTCATGACGGCCGCCGGTTTGTCCGAGTGGGTGGCCCAAGACGATGAAGATTACGTGGCCCTTGCCCAAAAAATGGCCAAAGATCGCCAAGCCTTGCTCAAGCTCAAAAAAGGTCTGCGCCAGCGCTTGATGGAGAACAAGGCTTGGGATGTGGTGGCCCACACCCGCGCTCTGGAAGCAGCCATTGTTCAAGCCGCCAACGCTGTTCATGAGCCCCTGTGATCCATGGCAGGCACGACTGCCATGTTGATCGGACAGGGTGCTTGAGAGGCGCAGCCGTGCTTCAGGGCATGCGGGCCATGACTTCGGCCACCGATGCGGTGAGTTTTTGCGCATAAGGCACATGCAAAAACTCGTTCGGCCCATGCGCGTTGCTTTTGGGGCCGAGCACACCGCAGACCATCATTTGTGCTTTAGGGAAGCCTGCACTCAACATGTTCATGAGCGGAATGGTGCCGCCTTGCCCGATGTAGCCTACCGGTGCGCCAAAGTGCGCTTGGCTGGAAGCGTTGAGGGCTTGCTCGAACCACGGCGAGGTGTCGGGCGCGTTCCAGCCGGTCGCACCGCCGCCGCTTTCGAAAGTCACGCGCGCCTGGTAAGGCGCGTTGTCCTCCAGCAAGGCTTTCATCTCCGCCACGGCTTGCGCCGCGTCCACCAGTGGTGGCAGGCGCAGGCTGAGCTTGAAGGCGGTGTAAGGCCGCAGCACATTGCCCGCGTCTTTGAGCGCCGGAAAGCCATCGGCGCCTGTCACGCTCAGTGTGGGTGTCCAAGTGCGGTTGAGCAAGGCTTGTGTCGGGTCGGTGGTGGTGGGCAAGGCAAAACTGGTGGAGCCGCCACAGTCATAGTGCGCCCAGGGAAATCGCTTGTAAACCTCATCGCCCAAAATGGCGGCCGTGGCTTTGGCTTGCGCCAGCCGCTCGGTGGGCACTTCGCAATGAAAGCTGGCGGGGAGCAAGCGGCCGGTGGCGCTGTCTTCGAGCCGGTCAAGGACTTGGCGCATGATGCGAAAGCTCGAGGGCACCAAGCCCGAGGCGTCGCCCGAGTGGATGCCCTCGGTCAGGATTTGCACCTTCAAGGTGCCACTGGCCATGCCGCGCAAGCTGGTGGTCAACCACAGTTGGTCGTAGTTGCCTGCCCCACTGTCCAGGCAAATGACCAAGCCCACATCACCCAAGCGGGTGCGCAACGCGTCCACATAGGGCAGCAGATCGTAGGAGCCTGACTCTTCGCAGGTTTCGATCACGCCGACAATGCGCGGGTGTGGTGTTTTTTGGCTCTTGAGGGCTTGCACCGCTGCGATGCTGGCGTAGACCGCATAGCCATCGTCAGCGCCGCCCCGCCCATACAGCTTGCCGTCTTCATAAACAGGGGTCCAAGGGCCAAGGTCATTGCGCCAGCCGTTGAATTCGGGCTGCTTGTCCATGTGGCCATACATCAAGATGGTTTGGCCAGAGCCTTGGTCGGCGCTGCGGGTGGCGTCCACTTCAAAGAACATCACGGGCGTGCGGCCGGGTAAGCGGATGATTTCGAGCTTCAGGCCTTCGACTTTT
>CAITSG010000434.1 GCA_903894995.1 uncultured Burkholderiales bacterium | reverse complement strand
CTGGGGTTGAGGTAGGCCAAAAACGTGCCCTTGAACACCCGTTGGCTGAGCAACTGGTCCAGCTTGACGCCCGTGCGCACCAGCAACACCGAGCGCATCCACTCCGAAAACGCCATCACCCCAAACAAGAACAAACAAATCGCCGACACCACCAACAGCGTCATGTAATTTTGGCTAACCATGACGCGGTCGTACACCTGCAGCATGTAAATCGTGGGCGTGAGCATCAGCAAGTTCACCACCATGCTGAACACCCCCACCACCACAAACTCTCGGCGCAAGCCCCACAACACGGCCGACAACTCGCCACGCAACACTTGATTTTTGGGTTTCATCGACACACTCACGCTCCTTCTCCTGCCGGGGCAGACACCGCCGCCACGGGCGCAGCCGGGGGCATTTGCGGCGCAGGTGCGCCCCGCAACTTTTGCAACACATCGGCCGTGGGGCCAAACACCTGCTGCCCGCCATCGCGCAGCACCAACATGCGGTCAGACACGGCCAGCACACTGGTGCGGTGGGTGATGACCACAAACGAGGTGCCCTGCGCCTTGAGCGACGCAATCGCCTGATTCAAGGCCGCATCGCCCGCCTCGTCCAAACTCGAATTGGGCTCGTCCAGCACCACAAACACCGGATCGCCATACAGCGCCCGCGCCAAGGCCACACGCTGACGCTGTCCGCCCGAAAGCAAACCCCCATCACGGCCCACCGGGGTGTCGTAGCCCTTGGGCAAAGCCTCGATGAACTCGTGCAAGCCCACCCGCTGCGCCGCCGCCTTCACGCGGGCCATGTCCAGCTCGCCAAAGCGCGCCATGTTTTCGGCCAAGGTGCCCTCGATCAACTCCACACCCTGGGGCAAATAACCCAAATGCGGCCCCAACTCGGACTTGTCCCACACATGCATGTCCACGCCATCCAGGCGCACCTTGCCCGCCACGGGGTGCCAAATGCCCATGAGCAACTTGGCCAGTGATGTTTTGCCCGAAGCCGAAGGCCCCACCACGGCCAATACACAGCCCGGCGGCACATCAAACTTGAGGCCGCTGAGCAAAGGCGCCGCCTGCCCCGGGGCCGAAGCCACCAAACCGTCGACCGTCAAATGGCCACGCGGTGCGGGCAAAGGCATGTTTTGCGCCCGCTCTGGCACCTCGGCCAACAAAGTCTCCAGGCGCTGCCAAGCCCCCTGCGCATTCACAATCGCGCTCCACTGCTGCACGATCTGCGTCAGCGGGGCCAACAAACGCCCGCCCAGCACCGAGGCAATGATCATCATCGCGGGCCCGCCATTGAGCTCGTTGCGCAACAGAAACCACGCTCCCAAGCCCAACAACACCGAGCCCATCAACTGCTGCAACAACTTGGATACCGCATTGAGCCCACCCGCAGCCTCCGAGGCCTTGGCTTGAAAGGCCAAAAACGCATCCTGGCGCTTTTGCCACAGCCGCTGCACCGACGCCACCATGCCCATCGACTCCATGACCTGCGCATTGCGCAACGAAGTCTCGGCATAGGTTTGTGCCAACTGCGAACGGCGCTGCGCCTCCAGCAAAGGCTGGCGCGACACCTTTTGCAACAACCAAGCCACCGTGGTCTGCGCCACCGCCCCAAACACCGCCGCCCAACCCAGCCAAGGGTTGATGGCAAAAATCAAGAACATCGACACCAGGCCAATGGGCAACTCAAAAAACGCCGACAAAGCCGGGTTGTAAAAAAACTCGCGCACCGAACGGAAATCGTTTTGCGCACCAATGGCACCGGCCATTTGCTTGCGCTGAAGGCCATCAAACATCGCGTTGTAAATGCGCTGCGACATCTTCAGCTCCAGCTGAATGCCCACGCCCCACAACAGGCGCGAACGCATCTTCTCCAGCACCTCCATCACCGCGTACGCGCCCAAAGCCACCACCGTCAGCGAGGCCAAGGTCATCAAATTGCGGCTGTTCACCACGCGCTCGTACACCTCGAGCATGTACACCGTGGACGTGAAGCCCAGCAGGCCGATGACCAAGCTGAGCAACACAGCCGTTCGCCACGCGGGGGCAAATTGAGCCAGAGCCAACTTGAGCTCTGAAGGAGAAGAATTGGGCTTCATCAAGCAACCTCTACAGAAACGTAATCCGGAATCAAACAACTGGGGTCAGGCACCACAGGCAGCTCGGCCGCCTGATCACCCAACTCCAAAGCCGCCTCTGACGCCAACCAGAACGACAACACAAACACCCCGTCGGAACCCCGACTGAGCACAATCTCGCGCAACTTGCCCTGCTCAAACAGCGCCAGCTGCTCGGGCACCAAAGTCAACTCAAACTGCATGCGCCCATCGAGCGTGAACAGCGACAACTTGCCCTGCTTCAAGCTCAGGGTGTGGCGGTCAAAGTAAACCGGGCAGGTCTCGGCAAAACGCAGCGACGGCAAAGGCCGGTCGCCCATCTTTTGCACCTGAAACGGGCTGTTGGGGCTTTGGTAGATCAAGCGGGCCGTGCGCGACACCGCATAAATTGCGTTGCACACCATCTGCGAGCCCAGCGCCGGAAACTGATCGCGCAGCGCCCGGTAATGCAAATGGTGCAAAGCCACCCGGTTCCACACCCGACTGCGCGACACCTCGGGCGCCAACTGGTTACACGCCTGCGAAAACACCTTCTGCAACGACAACAGCCGCTCAAATTGAGCGGCTGTGGTGTTCAGCGGTATGCGCAGAAAATTATTCATATAGGAAGATTATAGATACTCCTATATGAACAAATTTGAAATTTGATGTGTTTTTTTGTATTGCCTGGAAGTGAATGGGGTCTGACCCCCATTTCTGAGCGATAGGCTTCTTGTCTTTGTGGGAGCCCCGCCCCCGGGGCGATGGGTGGTGGTCTGCAAGGCTGATCGCGACGAGGGCGTCGCTCCTACAAAAATTCAAATGGGATCTGATCCCAATTTTTCAAACACGCCCCCGGGCGATGGTCTTTTGGCTTTGTGGGAGCCCCGCCCTCGGGGCGATGAGTGGTGGTCTGCGAGGCTTTTCGCGACGAGGGCGTCGCTCCTACACATCGCATCAACGGGAATTTGTCCCCTGAATTAATTGGGATCTGACCCCAATTAAATGGTGTTTTGCGTGTGCATAACTGACAAAAACTACATATATCGTTTTTAGAATTCAATTTATTTGAATCGATAAAAAATATACACCTTTTATTTAATCCTAAACACCGTCAAATGTGACCGCAGTCACAGTTTTGCTACTTGTCAGTCGCTAGAATTCGCAACATTAAGAAAAATAACAAATACTTTTAGACTCAAAACGCATTGGCTTGAGTGCCTTGATTCACAAGGTTCTCAAGCGAGTGTGGGCAAACCAGCGCTCGTACTCGGGTTTTTTTGCAAAGAGACCCTCATCACAAACCCTTCCAAAAAGGAAAACAAATGGCTATCGTTACAGATACAGTGTCAGTTCAGCGTTTCGCTATGGGCTTGTTCGGCGTTCAAGTCGGCACCGTCACCATGGCACAGGTCGACAAACAAATCGACCGCACCAGCTTGGGCGCAACGCTCAACAGCTACTACGCATCGGCTTTCGGCGCGCAAACCACCGCCGCAGTGGCTGCCACACTCGTGGCCAACCTGGGCATCACGGGCGCTGGCGTCGCCAACGCTGTGGCTTATGTCACCGCCAAGCTCAACGCTACGGCACCTGCTGCTCGCGGTGAAGAAATCGCCAGCATCATCAACATGTTCTCGGGCATGACCAACGACGCCGTCTACGGTGCCGCTGCTCAAACCTGGAACGCCAACGTCGATGCCGCTGCAGCCTATGCTGGCGCAGCCAACGTCGCCTTTGGTTCCGTCATTCAGCAATCCCTGACCTCCGGCATGGACGTCTTGTTTGGCAGCAGCTTGGCTGACCAATTCAACGCCGACCTGACCGCTGGCGGCAACACAATGCAAAGCGGCGACCGCCTCGATGGCGGCGCAGGCAACGACACACTGCACGCCATCCTTGGCACCAACGGTGACCAATTTTCCATCACAGCCAAAACTTCCAACATCGAAAAAGTCATTGTGCAAGCCCAAGCGCTGGCCGCTGACACAGGCGACAACAACGTTGCTGGCATGGGCGAAAGCGTCTATGGCCTGCAAGGCTGGTATGGTGAGAACAT
>CAITSG010000433.1 GCA_903894995.1 uncultured Burkholderiales bacterium | reverse complement strand
GTTTTTATCTTGGAAAACGTGGTGGCTGAACAGGCCATCAAAGACAAGGTGTACGAGGGCATGATCACCGTCGCGCCGCACCGCACCACCGGCTCTGTGCAAGCGATTGTGAGCCCCACTTTCATTTACTGAGCGGCTTTTTGATCCCCGCTAAAGGGTGCCTTTGGGTGCCCTTGTTTTGTGCGTGGCCGCTGTGCTCGACTGGTTGAGAATCGATGACATCAACCCCGTCCTCCCTTATTTGGGTTTCCTGTCCATCGTATTGACAACAGCTACACATCCGGCTATTCTTTGTATATCTATTGTCTATGCGCTAAAGGGAGAGAACCATGCGTGACGCCGCTATCAATCTACGGGCACTGCCCGCTCAGCGAGACTTGATTGATCACGCTGCAACTTTGCTGGGCAAGAACCGTTCGGACTTCATGCTCGAGGCCGCCTGCGACAAAGCGCAGGCGGTCGTACTTGACCAAGTGTTCTTCAGTTTGGATGCCGACAAGTTCCAGCAGTTCAAGGCGATGCTCGACGCCCCGCCCAGCCACAATCCAGGGCTTGAGCGCCTCATGGCCGTGGGGGCACCTTGGGCCACGGTCAAGGCATGAGCTTGCAACTCAATGCACCTCAGCCGCTCGCGGCCACCCACATTTTTGATGAATTTGAGTGTGGCGAGGCCGTTCTCGACGAGTGGCTCAAGCGCCGCGCAATCACCAACCAAATCAGCGGTGCCAGCCGCACGTTTGTAGTGACGGATCAGGACAGCCGTGTTTACGGCTACTACGCCATGGCAGCGGGTGCTGTCTCGCACCAGATGGCCAGCAGCTCGGTCCGCAGGAATATGCCTGATCCAGTTCCGGTGATGGTGCTGGCTCGGTTGGCGGTTGATCATCGCGCGCAAGGTATTAAGCTGGGCGCATCCCTCCTGCAGGATGCCGTCAACCGTGCGGTGGTGGTTTCTCAGAACGCTGGTGTTCGAGCGTTGCTGGTGCATGCGCTTCACGACCGCGCCAAGGCGTTCTACGAACACTATGGCTTTCAGTCATCGCCCTTGCATCCGATGACGTTGATGCTCAGATTGAATTCCAGCAAGCCCTGAGCGCTCGCGCTTGCCTTGCACAAAACAACTCAAGCCTTCAGTGCAGCCTTGACTTGCTCGATGCGGTCTTGGCCCCAGAACATTTCTTCGCCTACAAAAAAGCTAGGGGCACCAAACACGCCGCGCTCCACGGCCTTCATGGTCACGGCCTTGAGTTGGTCTTTGGTGGCCTGGTCATTCGCCATGGCCAGCAAGGCCGCCGCGTCATATCCGGCGGCGGTCAACATCTGTCCGACGGTGGCCGGGTCATTCAAATTGAGGGAGTCCACCCAAATCGCTTGGTACACCGCATCCATGAAATTCTGCAAACGCGGGTCCTTGTGCATTTGCAAAGCGGTCACCATCCGCATCAGCGTGGTCGTGATGATCGGGAAGTGGGGGTTCATGTTCAAGGGCACGCCATACCCATCGGCAAAGCGCTTGAAGTCCACAAAGACATACCTGCCCTTGGCGGGCACGGTCATGGGCGAGGCATTGCCCGTGGCCTGAAACACCCCACCCAGCAGCATGGGCAGCAAGTTGGCTGAGGCCCCGGTTTCGGTGCACATCTTGGGCAACTGGGTATGGGCCAAGTAGGAGGCCAAACTGCCAAAGTCAAAGTAAAAATCAAAGGTTTTCATGGGTGTCTCCTGCGTTATCAAAACTTTTCCATGTAGGGGCGCAAATCGAGTTCATGCGTCCAAGCGTCGCGGGGTTGCTGGTGGAGCATCCAGTAGGCGTCGGCGATGTGGTCGGGGTTCAAAATGCCGCCCTCATCTTTGAGTGCGTAACGCTGTGGAAATTGCGTGCGGATGAACTCGGTGTCGATTGCGCCATCGATGATGGTGTGCGCCACATGAATGCCCATGGGTCCGAGTTCGCGCGCCATGCTTTGTGCCAGAGAGCGCAAAGCCATCTTGCCGCCCGAAAAGCCTGCAAAGTGCGCGCTGCCTCGCAGCGATGCGGACGCGCCCGTGAAGATGATCGTGCCTTTGTGGGCCTTGCCGCTCACAGCCAATTCTTCTCGACTCACCATGCGCTTGGCCACTTCACGGCCGGTGAGAAAACCCGCCAAACACGCCATCTCCCACATTTTTGTGTAACGCCGCGCGGTCTCGGTCAAGATGCTGTTGGGCGAGTTGGCACCGATGTTGAACACCATCACCTCGATCGGACCGATGGTTGTTTCGATGTGTTCGACCAATGCGATCACATCGTCTTCTTTGCGCGCATCCGATCCGAAGCCATGGGCCACACCCCCGTCTTGTCGGATCTGCGCCAACAGGGGCTCCAATTTGTCCAGTGTGCGGCGGGTGGCGCAGACGGTGTAACCCTCGCGTGCGAAACGCCT
>CAITSG010000432.1 GCA_903894995.1 uncultured Burkholderiales bacterium | reverse complement strand
ATCTCGACCACCAGCGGGTCGTAATCAAACACATGCGCCATGCCGTCTTGGGCAACCAGCACCAGAACGGGATCGATCCACAGGGTCAAGTCCAGCGCGTGGTACTCGGGCACGGTGTCGCCGGGGGCGTAGGTGCCGATGCGGGTGGCCAGGTGAAAATCTTTCAGTTCGATCTGGCTGGCGGTCGAGCTTGGCATGGTCATGGGTGTTGAGGGGCAAGTTTGTGGGTTGACGATCTGGGGCTCAGCGCTTGCTTTTGAGCCGTTGGCTCTTGCGGCTTTTTTCAAAAAATGCGTCGGGTTTGGTTTGCACCCAACGGATGAAGCGGGCCATCTCTTCGGGCTGCTTCAAGGCGTCGACCGTGGCATAGGTGCGGGCCAATTCGGTCTCGGTGAACAGCGCATGGACCTGGCGGTGGCAAATGCGGTGCAGCACCACGGTGTGCGCGCCCCCATGTGACTTGGGCACCAGATGGTGTGCATCTTGTTGGCTGGGCGGAATGGGGCGCTCGCACAGGGGGCACAGCACCTCGCCAGTGCGCGGTGCGGGCAGGGCTTCAAGCTGGGCTTGAATGAGTTTTTTGCGGATGCGCCCTGTCACGGCTGCAAGACTGTATTGACCATCACCCAAGGCTACAACAGACCATCAGCGGCACAGGCCGCACCGGGCGATTGATCCCAGTCGCTTTCAGGGCATCAGGTCAATCAAGATTTCGTTGCGCCGATTCCACGGCAGCGTGAACGGATCGTCGTAGCGGGCCACTTGGGCTGTGGGGCTGAGCTTGAGTTGGCGGGCCAGCGCCCAAACCCGCAGGCGCTCGGTCTGCTCCTGGATGCTCGCTTGTGTGGTGAAGCCGCTAAAGCGCACCGCCACCGTCTCGTGTTCGGGCACGGGGCGCAGCTGGATTTGCGGGTTGAGCGGCTGGGGCAGGGTCTGCACGCTTTCGGCGGATGGCATCACAAAATGCACGCGCCAGCCCTCGGACTCGGGTATGACGGTGACGGGCGCGGTCATTGCGATCTTGCGTTGCACACCCGATTGGGCCTGCAGGTTGTCGCCAAAGATGTAAGAGGCGATGCGCCTGAAACCGCTGCCGCTGGCCGCGTCAAAGTCGCCCTGGATTTGCGTTTGCGCCACTGTGAAGGCGGCGTAGCGGCGCACCTCAAAAGGCGGGTCTGAGACCAGCACGGTGTAACGCGGTTCTTCAACGGCCATGGCGGCTCCACTCAAAAGGAACAGGACAGAAAAAAACCAGCGCATAAAAGCTCGCTTGCAAACGTAAGCAGAGGGTATTTAAGCAAATGAAGGGGCCAGACGTCGGTCCGCTGGCGTACGCTCCTCACGGCATTTGTTGCGCTGCGTGTTTCACCCGCAAGATTTCAACGGTTCGGCGCTCGGTCAGCACGCGGTAAAACACGATGCCGTTCGTGTACACCACCAGTTCGCGCAACCATTCTGGCAAACCCGGCCGGCCCTGTCGGCCAAGCTGTGGGTGCTGTGCCAGCATCCCCGTCTTGTCGCGCAGTACTTGACCGAAGCTCTGGGCTCGCGTGGGGTTGTCCTTGCCGATGTAGCGCACGATGGCGCGCAAGTCTTCGCGGGCCATCGGACGCCATTCCACACGCGGCTCAAGGCCGGGATGACAAAGAGAGGGCTGGTTCATGGAATCTTCAAACTTCACAGGGCCGGATCCATAACTCAGAGCTTTTTGACCAGCACCTGGCTCTTGCGGTCCCAGTTGTACTTGCGTTTGCGCGCTTCGGGCAGCCAGTCGGGGTCCACCTGCGCAAAGCCGCGCTTGATGAACCAGTGCATGGTGCGCGTGGTCAGCACAAAGATGCTTTTGACCCCCATGGCGCGTGCCCGTTGCTCGATGCGTTTGAGCACCTTTTCGCCATCGCCCTGGCCTTGCGACTGGGGCGACACCGTCAGCGCCGCCATCTCGGCGGTTTTGGCTTCGGGGTAGGGGTAGAGCGCCGCGCAGGCAAAGATCACGCCGTCGTGGTCGATGATGGTGTAGTGGTCGATGTCGCGCTCGATCTCGGTGCGGTCGCGCTTGACCAGCGTGCCATCTTTTTCAAACGGCTCAATCAGCTGCAAGATGCCGCCCACATCGTCTGAGGTGGCCTCGCGCAGCTCTTCGAGTTTTTCGTCGATGACCATGGTGCCGATGCCGTCGTGCACATAAATTTCCAGCAGCAACGCGCCATCGACCGCAAACGGAAGGATGTGGCTGCGCTCGACGCCTTCTTCGCAGGCTTTGACGCAGTGCTGCAGGTAAAAGCCGATGTCGGTGGGCTCGGTCGGGTTGGGCAGCGAGGCCAGCAATTGCTTGGCGGCGGCCAGTGGCAGTTCGGTGTCAATCGGGTTGTCGTCGCTGGCGGGCGCGTGCGGCTCAATGCGAATGCCCGGCACCTCGGTCAAAAAGATCAGCTTGTCGGCCTGCAACTCGGTGGCCACGCTGGTGGCGACTTCTTCCATGGCCAGGTTAAAAGCCTCGCCCGTGGGCGAGAAACCAAAGGGCGAGAGCAGGACCATCGCGCCCATGTCCAGTGTGTTGGTGATGCCCTGCACGTCCACCTTGCGCACCAGACCCGAGTGCATGAAGTCCACACCGTCCACAATGCCCACCGGCCGAGCTGTGATGAAGTTGCCCGAAATCACCCGCACCGTGGAACCCGCCATGGGCGTGTTGGGCAGGCCCTGGCTGAACGCGGCTTCGATCTCGTAGCGCAGCTGGCCCGCCGCCTCTTGGGCGCAGTCGAGCGCCACGCCGTCGGTGATGCGGATGCCGTGTGAGTACTTGGGCGTGTGGCCCTTGGCGGCCAGTTGTTCATTCACCTGCGGACGAAAGCCGTGCACCAGCACGATCTTGACGCCCATGCTCTGGATCAGCGCCAAGTCTTGCGCCAGGTTGTGCAGCTTGCCCGCCGCAATCGCCTCGCCCGCGATGCCCACCACAAAGGTTTTGCCCCGGTGCATGTGGATGTAGGGT
>CAITSG010000431.1 GCA_903894995.1 uncultured Burkholderiales bacterium | reverse complement strand
CCGGTGCTCAGGAGATGTCCAAGCGGTTCGCCAAGACCATCGACCCCAAGATTATGGCAGACAACGACAAGTCACCAGAGTTGCAGGCTGCCGAGCAGCAGATTCAGGCAATGGGTGCCGAGATGGAACAGATGCACCAGATGATCCAGAACGTGGGCAAGTCCATTGAGGTGCAAGAGCAGCGCCGCAAGGACTACGAGGCCGAGATCAAGGCATATCAGGCCGAGACTCAGCGCATCACGGCCACACAAGCCGGGATGAACGAGCAGCAGATTCAGGACATCGCAATGGGCGTGGTGGCTGCGGCAATGGAGTCCAACGGCCAGTTGAACGGCATTCCTGAAATGCCGGGTCAAGAGATGGACGTTGGCATGGAGGGTATGCCCGAGATGCCGCAGCCTATGCAACCAATGGAGATGCCGCAATGAACGCATCGCAATTCGTAGGCCACTTGTTCCTGAGCCGGGACGTGGCGCATTCGGTTCACCTGAACACCCGCAGCTTCTCCAAGCACATGGCGCTCAACACGTTCTATGACGAGATCATTGACTTGGCCGACAAGTTTGCAGAAGCGTACCAAGGGCGGCATGGTCTGATCGGCCCGATTGCCGTACCCGCTGCCAAGAAGACCACCAACATCATTGAGTTTTTGCAAACCGCCATGGCCGAGATTGAAGAATCCCGGTACGAGGTCTGTCAGAAAACTGACACCCCGATTCAGAACATCATTGATGAGATCATTGGGTTGTATCTCAGCACCCTGTATAAGTTAAAATTTCTCGCATAAGGAGCCATCATGGAACTTTTAAACCCACTGGCAGATGCCAATTTCCCCGCCCGTACCGTGGCGTTCACTGGCACCGCTGGCTCCACGGGTGTCTGGCCTGCTGGCCCCCAGGGTGTGGTGATCTGGGCTGACCAAGCCTGCTACGTGATCGTGGGTGAGGGCGTCACGGCTACCACTTCGTCTACACCAATCCCCGCCAACACCCCGATTCCGTTCAAGGTGCCTCAAGGTGGAGGCGGCACATGGCGCGTGAGCGCAATCCAGATTGCCACCGGTGGCAACGTGTACGCCAAGCCGATCAACATCCAATGAGCTACTTCGGAATCCCCATGCGCAACGGGCTGCCTCTTGGTCTGGGGAGCGTTGCACCTCTTGCTTCGGGCGGCGGGAGTCCGTTCTCCCCCCTGTCCCTGTTCAGCGGTGGCACACCGGGCGCATGGTACGACCCGAGCGACTACGGCGCTACCGGCACCCTGTTCCAAGACAGCGCAGGCACAACCCCAGTCACTGCCGTGGAGCAGCCTGTGGGCCTGATGCTGGACAAGTCGCAGGGGTTGGTGCTTGGTAGTGATCTTATTCCCGACTACGGGCTAAATAGCTCGACAGGGTGGAACACAACGGGCACAACGTGGACATTTTCTGGTGGGCAGGCTTCATGCACTGGCGGGACGAACCAGTCTATGAGTTATGCGTTGTCCCCCAGTCTGTCAGACAAATGGATTCTCATTGAGATAGATATTGTCACACCCGGAATAAACTGGCGAATTGAAGCTGGCTCGTTTTTCCCCGGCTACACAACTGCAACCGGGACAGTGCAATACATCGGTTTTGCGACAGCTCTTAATATTTCATTTCGTGGAAATAATACGACGGTAAGCAAAATCCGCGTCCGCGAACTCCCCGGCAACCACGCATTCCAAGCCACCAGTGCATCGCGCCCTGTGCTGAGTGCGCGGTATAACTTGCTGACGAAGACTGAGCAGTTTGATGATGCGGTGTGGACGAAGAACAGCGCCACTGTGGCGGCAAATGGTTCTGCGTGGCGTATTACAGATGCAACCGTGGTCGCATCAGCGAACATTCAGCAATCCGTCACCGTAGTTGCAAACACGCCTCACACATTTCAACTTGAGTTTGAAAAGCAAGCATCAGGCATTTTTGCTATTGCAATCGGTAATTTCTTTTGCTATGTAAACCACGCAACTCTTGCAACATTCAACGAAACATCGTTTGCGGGGGTAAATCCATCTTCATCTGTTGCGTTGGTTTCTGGCACACAATACAGATTAACCTGCACTGTCACGCTGGCATCTGCTGGGAGTAATGTCAGAATATTTGCGGCGCTAGCCACTATGAGTGGAGATGTAAACGGTGGTTCAAATCCAGCAGCCACTGGTTTTCTGGATGTCTATAAAGCAGATTTCCGTGTCACCAACAACGGCATCACACAGCCCGCCTACCAGCGCGTCAACACGTCCACGGACTACGACACCACAGGCTTTCTGCCGTACCTCAAGTTCGATGGCAACGATGACTCACTGAGCACCAACTCAATCAGCTTCACGTCCACGGACAAGATGAGCGTGTTTGCTGGGGTGCGGAAGTTGAGTGATACGACTCAAATGCTGGTTGAACTCAGTGCAGTCGTTGATGTCAATAACGGGTCTTGGAACCTTTTTAACCTCAGCTCAAAGTTCACTACCGACTCAAGAGGAACGGCAAGTTCACGAACGACTATTGCCGCAACCCCCGCAGCGCCAAGTACAACAGTTGTTACGCTGCTCAAAGACATTGCGGGCGATATTAATTCTGGGCGTATAAATGCAGGGACCTTTAGCACCGACAGCACAGACCAAGGCACAGGCAACTACGGCAACTACCCGCTTTACATCGGCTCACGCGCAGGAACATCATTACAATTCAACGGCCAGATGTACAGCATGATCATTGTCGGCAAAGCAGTGACCGCTGGCGAGTTGTCGAGCACTGAGACATACGTTGCAACCAAAACTGGCGTGGTGCTGGCCTAATTATGAAATCCGGCGTCTACCTGATAAAACACAAAGACAGTGATCGCTGTTATGTTGGCAGCAGTAAAAATGTTGCCGACCGGAAGCGATCACATTTTTGGTCTTTGGATCGAAAACAACACCACTCTACAAAACTTCAAAGGGCATGGGATAAGTACGGACCAGACGCTTTCGACTTCTCTGTGCTGCTTTATTGCGATGAAAAGAATTTGCTCATGTACGAGCAAATCTTCATTGACGCATTAAGTGCTCAAAAACGCGGCTACAACATTTGCACAAAAGCCGGGTCTCGCCTTGGTGTTCCGCATGATGCGGACACCGTAAGCAAAATGCGAGACTTCCAACGATTGCACCGCAAGAAGTACGAATGGAACGGTCGGATGTTGTGCATTGCTGAAATAGCGGAGATTGCCAAAATCCCTAGAGACACGTTGTGGCGGCGAATTGCCGTTGACGGTTGGAGTGTGTCTGAGGCCGTCAACACGCCATATAAAAAACCCGGACAGGACTTGCCCGGACTTGGCACTCAGATGACGTTTTCAAAATGGGTTGAGCGCATTGGTTGCACCGACGCATTTCTTCGCTTGTGGTTGAGCAAAGGCTTGTCAATTGATGATTGCATAGCCAAGCACAAAGCAATTACTCCGGGTGAGTTTGCTCGTGTCTCTGGCTGCAACCCTAACGGGTTCAATGAGCGATTGAAGCGGGGATGGAGCGTGGGCGATGCGCTAACTGTACCGGCCAGAAAATTCTTTACGCAGGAAGATGCCAAAGAAATACGCGAATTGTCCAAAACATTGCGTGTTGTTGATCTCGCCAAAAAATACAATGTCCACGTGGACACCATTAGCTTGATTGTGAACAACAAATCTTTCAAGGAAGCCGCATGACCGACATTTTTCGCACCTTAATTTTGCCCGCCACCGTCACCCCGCTGGCCCAAGAGATCGCAGCCACCCTGTCACCGGGGGGCGTGGGCATGTGGATTACCGGCCTGTCACCCACAGGCTCAGAGCCTGCCACCCACTTCATCAGCACCGGCTTTATCCCGCCTGAGTTCGCCAGCATGGTCCCCGAGCAGTTCTGGGAGCAGGACGAGACTGGCGCATGGGTGCAGACAGGCAGCACACCGGGCGACCCGG
>CAITSG010000430.1 GCA_903894995.1 uncultured Burkholderiales bacterium | reverse complement strand
GATGGATGTGTTTGTATTCAGCGGGGGTGGTCTGGTAATCGACCTGAAAGGGTGTTGTCATGGGGCTCTCTGGCGGTGATAAGGCTTTGATTGCTTTCAAAAATGCATTTCATTGCATGTTGATTTGAATTTTAATGCACCTTCACGCCGTGCACAACATGCACTTTACTGCAATCTCTCAGTATTTACCCTAGATCTGTCTGTTCATGAAGTCCGACGCGAACTGCATGGCCTGAGCTTGTGGTGACGACCAAAAATGCATCAGCGGGAGTCCTGTTCATCAGGGCGATGGTTTCCGGAGTGCGACGATTCACCGCGGCGGGGACGCCCCTGAAGCAGGATCAGGCTGGTCGCTGAACATGTTGGCGTACCGATGCGCGCAAGGCCTCAAAAGCTTGGTCTTCGGTGCGTCCACTGGTGTTGATGGCCATGTCAGCTTTGGAATAAAAGGCCGCACGCCCCTCCAAAATGCGCTTGAGGTCTTCCATAGCCTCACGGCTGGCAGCCATGGGTCGCATGTCACCTTGCGCCGCCACCCGCCCCATGTGATCGGTCGGGTCGGCTTGCAGCCACACCGTGGTGCAGTGCGAGAGAAGAACATTGAAGTTGGCCGAATCGGACACCAGCCCCCCAGGCGTGGCGATCACCACTTCTGGGTAAATCTGAATGGCTTCTTCAAGCGCCCGTCGCTCGTAACGTCGGTAGGCGTTGGCTCCATAAAGATTGTGGATCTCACTGATCTGGCAACCCGCAAACTGCTCGATTTCACGGCTCAGCTCGATGAACGGAAAACCCAGGTCATCGGCCAGGCGCTGACCCAGCGCAGTTTTGCCCGCACCACGCAAACCAATCAAAGCGATTCGGTTTTGGCGCTCTTGTGCGTTACCGCCCTCACCCAAAAGTTCGACCAGTTGCACTCGGACTCGGCGCAAATCGGCCTCGCTGCGCTGGCCCAGTAACTCTCGAATCAAAAGCCATTCAGGCGAGCGGGTCGTCATATCACCCAGCAATTCAGCCAAAGAGCATTGCAAGGCGTTGGCCACCTGCAACAGCACCAACACCGAGACATTGCCTGTGCCGTATTCAAGGTTGGCCAAATGCCGCTCAGAAACCCCGGCTGCCAAAGCCACTGCACGGCGTGTCATGCCTTGTCGCGAACGCAGGTTGCGTACCCGTTCGCCCAAGGCCTCTAAAAAAGGATGGCGACGGGTTTCAGGCTCAACAGGATCGGTATTCAATCTGGCTTCAGAGCTCATGTACAACAAGGAATGACAAAAACACGGGAAAACCCTAGGATTTCAAGAAACTCAAAACATGCACTTTAATGCACACTAGGGGGCAAGCACAATAATGCATGAGGTTTTGTTTATACAACCAACTGGCACAGAGGAACAAGGTTTGATGAAGTGTCTGTGCAAACGGCAGCCTATTTGACCTCCATCCCACTTCCAAACCTTGCCCATGTTGCCATTGCGCCCCCAGTTTGAGCTTGGCACCTTGATCAAGCCCCCCACTTTTGCCCCAACGACAAGGAGACCCCATGACCCGACCCGCCAGCCCCCCTCCGGCCGACTTCAATTTTGCCCAGCATCTGATCGCCAGCAACGCCAAGCGCCCCGATAAAACCGCCTTGATTGACGATGTGGGTTCGGTCACTTACGGCGAGCTTCACGATCAAATCCGGCGTTTTGCTGGAGGCCTGAAGGCGCTGGGCCTCAAGCGCGAAGAGCGTGTGCTTTTGCTCATGCACGACAGCAGCGACTGGGTCGTGGCCTTTTTGGGGGCACTTTACGCGGGCGTTGTGCCTGTGGCAGTCAACACTTTGTTGACGAGCGATGATTACGCCTTCATGCTAGGCAACAGCCGTGCACAAGCCGTTTTGGTGTCTGGGGCGTTGCTGCCGACCTTGCAAGCTGCTCTGGACTTGGGCAAAACCGAAGTGGCACACACCGTGGTCTCTCGCCCTGCAGGTACCTTGACCCGGGGCCAACTCAACATGGCCGACTTTGTGGCCCAAAACCCGCCTGCACTGCCCGCACCCACATTGGCCGATGAACCGGCTTTCTGGCTTTACTCTTCAGGCTCCACAGGCCAGCCCAAAGGCACCGTGCACAGCCAAGGCAGTCTTTACTGGACTGCCGAACTGTATGGCCAAGGCGTGCTGGATTTGCATGAGAGCGACACGGTGTTCTCGGCTGCGAAACTCTTTTTTGCCTATGGTCTGGGCAATGCCCTGACCTTCCCTTTGAGTGTGGGTGCCTGTGTGGTGCTCATGGCTGAG
>CAITSG010000429.1 GCA_903894995.1 uncultured Burkholderiales bacterium | reverse complement strand
TGCCCTGCAACACGGCCCTCGCCCTGCTGCTTATTTGTTCACCACCTCTTACTGCAGCACTTGCCCGGCTGCTTTTGCGGTGCTGCACAAGGCCGTGCAACAACGCAAAGACAAACCCGAACTGAATGCCGTCATGATGGACGTGGCGGGCCCACAGGCACTGCGCCATGCCTCGCACTTCAAGGGCATGACACAGATGTACGCGTTTGACGGCTTCGAGCCCGCCATCCGTCAGGCGGTTGATCCGGCGTGGCCCAATGTCACGCCCTATGTGGTGCTGGTGGATGCCAAAGGCCAGACCCAAAGGGTGATTGGGCCACCAACGCCTGTGATGCTCAAGCGCTGGTTGGCACCTGCCTGATGTGCTCTGGCATGATCGAAAGATGACCTCCTCGATCCATTCCCCCGCGCCGTATAAAAGCTTTGTTGCCAAGCCTTACACCCCCAACATCGGGGCCACGCTCCACGGTTTGGACTTGTCGCAGCCCTTGAGTGATCTCGCTCAAAGTGAGCTGAAGGCCGCTTTGGCCCGGTACGAGGTGATTTTTTTCCGGGATCAAGTGCTCACCCCTGCTCAGCAGGTGGCCTTCACCCGCAGCTTTGGCCAAGTCAACGAAGTCAAAGCCTTCTTTCCCCGTGTGGAGAGCCAGCCCGAGGTTGAAGTTGTGGAAAGCACCGCCAAGCGCCCGGCGGCCAACAACAACTGGCATTCCGACATCACCTGGCAGGCCAATCCACCGATAGGGACCAGCCTGTATGCGCAAGTGATTCCGGCCAGCGGTGGCGATACCGTCTGGGCCAGCATGACCACCGCCTACGAGGCCTTGCCTGCTGACTTCAAAGCCTATCTGGAAACCCTGAGCGCCATGCACACCTGGGAAGTGACCGGCTGGACCGAATACTTGCTGCGCCAAGATGCCAGCGGCGACCAGCTGCAATCCGCCCGTGCCAAATACCCGCCCGTGACGCACCCGGTGGTGCGTGTGCACCCCGTCACCGGCAAAAAGATTTTGTACGTCAACCCCACCTTCACCACCCACATCCATGGCCTGCCGCGCGCGCAAAGCGACGCCTTGCTGGCGCAGTTGTTTGGGCTGATTACAGCGCCTGAAGTGCAGGCTCGGTTTTGCTGGCAGCCCCATTCATTGGCGGTGTGGGACAACCGCTCGACCCAGCACTACGCCGTGGCCGACTTTAATCCGCAGCACCGCAAGCTGCACCGCGTCACCTTCACGGCCGATCAGGCTTTTTGAGCAGAAGGGCTTGGACCGCTTTGTGCAGCCACGTGCAAGCGCTGGTGGGCACCGTTAAAAACCTTTGGGGCTGCAATGGAGAAAATCAGCCCGGGTGAATAGATTTTTTGCGCATGAAGAAATAGAAAAACTGTCGTTTGTTTTTTCTCGGCACGCTTCCAGAATCCAGCCCATCAGATTTTTGATGTGCACTTCTCAAGTAAGCCATGAAACTCCATCGCCTTTTTCGACACATGACCGCATTGGCTGCGCTGTTCTTTTCGGCTGGGTGTGTTCTAGCCCAAACCTCCGTCAGCCTGCTCAACGTGTCTTACGATCCGACCCGCGAGCTGTACGTCGAATTCAACAAGGCGTTTGCCGCCCACTGGAAAGCCAAAACCGGCCAAGACCTGGGCTTCAAGCAGTCACATGGCGGCTCGGGCAAACAAGCCCGCTCCATCATTGACGGGCTGGATGCC
>CAITSG010000428.1 GCA_903894995.1 uncultured Burkholderiales bacterium | reverse complement strand
CTGCTTCAACAGAAACTTCCACCTCTTCACCCAAATCGTCGCTTTCAATCACCGCAATTTCTGCATACTGATTGGCCACCAATTGATGCCGGTAAGCCAAAAATGCATGTGAGTTGCGAGACTCATCGTGGCCATGGTCATCGGCGTCTGCAGCCAAGGTATGGTGCTTGGCAGCTTGAGCAAAGTGCAGCGACGCCATGCGGTGGTAATCCGCCAAGGTTTCCATGTCGTCGTCGTCGTGTTCGCTCAGCAATTCTTCATCAATAGGATTTTCTGAAACAAGAGTGTGTTCGTTCGTCATAAAAGCTCCATCAGATAAACAGCGATTTGCTGCAACCCCAAGAATGCAGACAGGACGTGAAAGCTTGGTGACACCCGGATGATTTAGACGCAAGCCTGTTTTAAGTAATAACCAAAGTGGGCTAGCGAAGGCACGATTTTCAGAGGTGTTTTAGCCAAGTCATCGTAGCGACGCAAGCGCACGGCTTCACCGGCAAAGGGTTGCTGCATAAAGGCCTGCGCTTCTGGCTCGGTGAAAATGCCACCTTGCTGCTCCAGACTGTGCTTGGAGGCGGGCGAGAGCTCCCCCCAATAGCTCGGTTCAATGAGACACAAATACCGCTTGGCATCCACGTGCATGCGAATGGGCTCCAGCACCGCCTCATTGAACAGGCCACGTAAAAAAGGCAGCGCAATGAACTGATGCAAGTCGTCCTTGCGGGTGTCGATATCGGCCAAGCCCTCTCGCTCTGCAGCCAACATGTGCCCCAGGTCGTGTAGCAAGGCCGCAGTGATTGTTTCTGCGGTTTCGCCGGCTTTTTCAGCCAGATCCGCACACTGCAAAGCGTGCTCCAGTTGGCTGACCGCTTCCATGCCATATTGATTTTGGCCGCGGGTTTGCAACAGATCAGTGACTTGAGACAAGGTCAGGGACATGCGACACCTTAGACAAAGAATTTACGAATGCGTGCAGAGACCAGATCGATCACACTGACTGTGGCGATGATGATCAGCATCACTGCACTGGTTTCTGCGTATTGAAATCCGCGAATGATTTCCCACAACACCACACCAATGCCCCCCGCCCCAACCATACCGACCACAGTGGCAGAACGCACATTGGATTCAAAGCGATACAGGGCAAACGAAATCCACAATGGCGTCACCTGGGGAATCACACCGTAGACAATTTCATGCAAGCCAGAAGCACCGGTCGACCGAATGCCTTCGACGGGTTGCGGATCTATGGCTTCGACCGCTTCGGAAAACAACTTGGCCAAGATGCCTGCGGTATGGATCCACAAGGCCAGGACCCCGGCAAAAGGTCCCAACCCTACGGCGACGACGAACAGCATGGCAAACACCATTTCGTTGATGGCGCGGCAAGCATCCATGACGCGGCGAACGGGTTGGTACACCCACCAGGGCACGATATTGGACGAAGCCAACAGGCCCATAGGAATCGCCGTGATCACGGCCAAGGCCGTGCCCCACAAGGCAATCTGCAGGGTCACACCCATCTCCACCAGGTACATGCGCCAGTGGCCAAAATTCGGCGGAAAGAATTCTGCCGCATAGGTCTTCATATTGCCTGAGTCGCGCCACAACTCCATGGGCCGCATGTCAGCCCCCTGCCAAGACCAGGCCAGCAGACCCAACAGCAGACCCCAACTCAGATACCAGCTCACACCGCGTTGGGATGTTCCAGACTGGGCTAAGGCCTGCAATTTCAAATTGACAGAAGTTGACATGCGAAGAACCGTCACAGAACTTATTTCAAAGCCGCCAATTTCTGGTCAAGATCAGCCAGTTTTGTCTTCTTGTCCGCTTCAGACAGGGTCGTGTCGGCCTCAATCTTGTTGCGCTGG
>CAITSG010000427.1 GCA_903894995.1 uncultured Burkholderiales bacterium | reverse complement strand
CCCAGCACTCGTGGTCGTTGACCGGCACCCAGGCGTGGCCACCCAAGGCGTGGTGGCCAAACGGCGGAATCATGGTGAACCAAGGGAACAACCACTGCGTGATGCGCCAGTAAAAACTGTCGGGCTCGCCCATGCGACGGCCATACAAGCTCATGCCAAACGAGGTTTTTTCGATTTCAAACACCACATTGCCATCGGCCTTGATGTAGTCGAGCGCCTTGACGCCCTGGTGCATCGGGTCGGTGTCCACTTCATAGCGGTGCACATAAGAGACGTGGGCCGTGTCGATGCCACCCTCCATGGCCTGCAGGTAGCTGGAGTATTGCAGTCGCTTGGACACAAACACATGGCTGTCGGGCAGGGTGCACCACTCCAGTTCGGGCGGCTCGGGCATTTTGTCGGGCGGGCCCATGTAGGCCCAGACAATGCCGCCGCGCTCCACGCAAGGGTAGCCCTTGATGTGCATGTGCGAACAGGCTTTGGGGTTGGAGGGCACGTCCACACACTGGCCATTGCCGTCAAACTTGACGCCGTGGTAGGCGCAGCGGATGCCGTTTTCTTCGTTGCGGCCAAAGTAGAGCGAGACACCCCGGTGCGAACAAAACTCACCGATCATGCAGGCTTGGCCATCGGTGTTGCGAAACGCCAGCAGCTTTTCGCCCAGCAACTCGATGCGCACTTGCGGGCCGTCGGGCAGCTCGATTTCGCTGCTGGTCAAAGCGGGCACCCAGTAGCGACGCATCAGGTTGCCCATGCGCGTGCCGGGGCCCACACGGGTCAGGGTTTCAGACATGTCCTTGTTCATGAAAAGCGTCTCCTTGGCTTGAAAGATTGGATGGCGCAGTGGTGATGCACTGCGCTTATGTCCATAAAATGATAATGCTGTCCACCAGACGGACACACGATAGACACGGGACACACAAGGTTTTGAAGGGTTTTGGCATGAGCACCAGCAGCGGAGATGGCGTCCGGGCCGTTGAACGGGCTTTGGACATTTTGAAAGCGTTCTCGGTGAACGAGCACGAACTGAGCGCCGCGCAATTGCTCGAACGCGTCCCCTTGAGTCGGCCTACCTTGTACCGCTTGCTGCAAACGCTGGTGCATTCAGGTTTTGTGGTGTCCTCAGGCGAACCCCAAAGGTTCAGGCTGGGACCTGCCGTCGGCCAGTTGACCCATGTGTGGTCGTCGGGCCTGAACATCTCTTCGGTGGGTCAAGCCATCATGCAGCGTGTGTGGGCCACCACCCAGGAAACCGTGGCCTTGTTTGTGCCGCAAGGCGCCATGCGCCTGTGCGTTGCCGAGTTGCCCAGCCCCCAGGCCCTGAGCTTCAAAAGGGGTGTGGGTTACCAAGAACGCATCGTTTTGGGGGCCAGTGGCCAGGTCATTTTGGCGCATGCCAACATCTCTATCGAAGCCATTGAGCGTTATGCCGAAGGCCTGAACCTGGACCCCATCCGCTTGGCGCAAGAGCTGCGCCAAATCAGGAAACGCGGCTACGCCACCAGCAAAAACGCCTTGATTGAAGGAGCCGTGGCCATTGCTGCACCGTTCTTCAACAGCCATGGCCAGGTGGCTGGCTCCATCGCCGTGTTCGGGCCAGGGGCCCGCCTCAAAGAGGACAAGGTGCGCCAGTTCGGCGCCGTGCTGGTCAAAGAAGCCGCCGCCCTGTCG
Source organism: uncultured Burkholderiales bacterium (assembly GCA_903894995.1). Classification (GTDB taxonomy): domain Bacteria; phylum Pseudomonadota; class Gammaproteobacteria; order Burkholderiales; family Burkholderiaceae_C; genus Limnohabitans_A. The sequence continues at coordinate 8 of CAITSG010000427.1, read as the reverse complement.
CAGGCTTT
>CAITSG010000426.1 GCA_903894995.1 uncultured Burkholderiales bacterium | reverse complement strand
CACATTTCGACGATTGGGAAATGCGCTCTGAACGCTAACAAGCAGAAAGATGCACCAAATGGAAAGGCCGCTATATGCGGCCTTTCAACTTTTCGAATCTCGCCCTTGAAGAGGCGAGCGGGTGGCCCCGCTGACTGCGCTGTCAAACACAGCCCATGTGGATCGGTTAAACCGAACGCATCAACCCACCATCAATCCGCAAGCTCTGGCCCGTGATGTAAGCCGCTGCATCCGATGCCAAAAAGGCGATGGTCGCGGCCACTTCTTCGCTGGTTCCGTAGCGTTGCATGGGCACACTTTGGCGGCGCTGCTCTTGGGCGGGCAGGCTGTCGATCCAGCCGGGCAGCACATTGTTCATGCGCACCTGGTGCACCGCGTTCTCGTCGGCAAAGAGCTTGGTGAAAGCGGCCAAGCCAGCGCGCGCCACAGCCGAGGTGGGGAACATCGCGCTGGGCTCGACCACCCAAGCGGTGGAGATGTTGACGATGGACCCCGATTTTTGCTGGACCATGATGGGTGCCACCAGGCGCACGGTGCGCACCACGTTCAAGAAATACATGTCGAGCCCCAAGTGCCACTGCGCATCGCTCAACTCCAGCACCGGGCCTTTGGGGCCGTGGCCTGCGCTGTTGACCAGCACATCGATGCGGCCCCAGCGCGCCATGGTTTGGTCAACCAGCTTTTGCAGGTCTTCGCTCGATTGGTTGGAGCCTGTCAAACCAATGCCCCCCAACTCACGCCCCAGTACCTCGCCCTTGCCAGACGAAGACAACACCGCCACCTGAAAGCCATCTTGTGCCAACTTGCGAGCCGCCGCTGCGCCCATGCCGCTGCCACCGCCCACCACAATCGCCACTTTGTTGCTCATGCTTTGCTCCTTGTTTGTGTGAATTTTCTAAACATGCGGCCAGACCACTGGCCCAGATCATCCAGATAGGTGAACACCACCGGAATCACCAACAAACTGAGCACGGTGCTGGTGAGCAAGCCGCCGATCACGGCAACGGCCATCGGCGAGCGGAAACTCGCATCGGCTGCACCCCAGCCCACGGCAATGGGCAGCATGCCCGCACCCATGGCAATGGTGGTCATGACGATCGGGCGGGCGCGTTTGTGGCACGCGTCCAACAAGGCGTCCCAGCGGTTCATGGGCGGGACGGCGAGGTGATCGCCCTCGGCGGGTTTGCCGCGCCGCGCTTCAATCGCGTACTCCACCAGCAAGATCGAGTTTTTGGTGGCGATGCCCATGAGCATGATCAGGCCAATGAGCGAGGGCATGGAAAAGCTTTTGTCCGCGATCAGCAAGCCGACAAACGCGCCGCCCAAGGACAAGGGCAGCGCCGCCAAAATGGTGACGGGGTGCAAGAAACCTTTGAACAGCAGCACCAGCACGATGTAAATGCACAGCACGCCAATGGTCATGGCCAAGCCAAAGCTGGCAAAGAGTTCGCCCATGACTTCGGCGTCACCCACCTCCACGATCTTCACGCCCGGCGGCAGGCTTTGCAGGGCTGGCAGCTTTTGCACCGCCGCTGTCACGTCACCCAGCGGCATGCCTGAGAGCTCGATCTCAAAATTGATGTTGCGCTGGCGGTCATAACGGTCGATGACCGCCGGGCCGCCCGCCACCTCGATGCTGGCGACCTGGCCGAGCATGACGGGGCCGCGGCTGCCGGGCACCATCAGACGCTCCAGCGTGGCCAAGTCATGCCGAGACTCGTCGCCCAACTTCACGACGATGGGCACTTGGCGCTCCGACAAATTAAGCTTGGGCAAGGCTTGGTCGTAGTCGCCCAGCGTGGCCACGCGCAGGGTGTCGCTGATGGCGGCGCTGGTCACGCCCAAATCGGCGGCTTTGGCAAAGTCGGGGCGCACAGCGATTTCGGGGCGCACCAGGCTGGCGGTGGACGCAATCGACCCTAGGCCTTGGATGGTGCGCAGGTCACGCTCCACGGCCATGGCGGCGGTTTGCAGGGCCTGTGGGTCTTCGCCTGTGAGCACCAGCACATATTTCTCGCCCGAACCGCCCAAGCCGACCTTGCTGCGCACACCGGGCAGTTGTTGCAAAGCTGTGCGTATGTCGTTTTCAATCACCTGCTTGCGTGGGCGTGTGCCGCGCTCGCTCAGCTGGATGGTGAGCGTGGCCTTGCGCACCTCGGCCGCGCCGCCACCGGCAAACGGGTCAGAGCCCGCGCTGCCGCCGCCAATGGTGGTGTAAACGCT
>CAITSG010000425.1 GCA_903894995.1 uncultured Burkholderiales bacterium | reverse complement strand
GTCGAGCAACAAAGCGCCAGGGCGGCTGGCCTTCATGCGCTTGACCAGCGTGGCCAGGTGGGCAAAACCACCGACTTTGCCATAGCGCTTGGCGGCTTTTTCGTAGTCCAGGTAAGTCAGCGCATGGGCTTCGGCTGTACCAGGGCGGATTTTGGCCGCTTGCAACAAATACTCGCCCACCAAATGCGGAAGATTGCCCTGCATAGCGCCAACCCCTAAGTTGATGCTGGGCTCACGAAAATAAATCGGCTTGAGTTGGGCATGGCAGTCGGTCATGTGCAAAAAAGACACATTGCCGAACTTGGGAATGTCGTACAAGCCATTGGCAGCCGTGCTTGCGCTGGACTGGGCATAAGCGCCCATGCTCATGCCAGCCATGGTGCCAGCGCCCATGACTTGGATAAATTCGCGTTTGGAGAGATTCATATTTGCAATCACTGATATATAGAGGGCTAAAAAACCCGGGCCAGCCGGGTTTTCAGAGGCTTATTGGTTTACGGGCGACTTGGGGTCGAGCAACAAGCCCACGACGTGGCGAACTTGCGTTTCGTTCAAGATGCCCATGTGCCCAGCGCGGGGCATGTTAGAGCAGGCGTTGTAGGCCTTGGCGTTCCAGATCTTGCCCCAGGTGTATTCCACAATGGCCTTGCTGGCCGGATCGTCGGGGTTGGACACGCCACGAATCTTGCCGTAGTTGTACAAACTCGGTCCCAATGTGCCGTAAGAAATTTCTTTCTTGTCCATTTGATGGCAGTTGTAACAGTTGCCGCCGTTTACCGCCGTGGCCGCATCGGTCCAGGTCAGACCACGACCACTTTGGGCAATGACTTCGCCTTGCTTCCAGTCGCCAATGAACTTGCCATCCGAGGGCCATTTGATGGCTTTGAGGTTGGCTTCTTCGATGCGCTTGGCCGTTTTTTCGTCCAGTGGCTTACCTGTCACATCCGCATCACTGCAAACACGGTTTGTTTCGTCGGTGGCGGTGATGCGCTCGACTTTCACATGGCTCTCATCGCGGAAAGAGGCTTTGACGATCTTGTCGGTCAGGTCATTCAACTCGGCCACAGAAGGGCCGGATGCACAGCCAGCGGCCACCAAAGCGGCAACCAAACTGGCCAATACGAGTCGGGTTTTCTTATTCATGAGGTTCTCCTGTTCAGATCAGCGCTTGATGGCCGGGGCAACGGAAGCTGCACCCTTGGCATTCACACCCAAATAAGTGGACAGGGCGATCGTCGCATCGCTGCCAAAACCAGGGTATGGAAACCGCTGTTGGCGGTAGCAGTCGTTCAGGCGCAATTGCATGCTCCACATCTGACCGTTGGACACGCGGTAGGCGGGCCAAGCGGCGAAACCCACACCGTCACCGGGGTTCTTGGTCAGGATGGGCAGGTCTTGCAAACGGATGCGTTTGCCTTCTTCACCGTGGCAAGAGGCACAAGAAAAGTCGTGCGTACCACCCCGCTGGAAGAACAGGCGTTTGCCCACTTCATAGAAGGTTTTTTCTTGAGGGTGCGCTTGTGACAAATTGAAGCGCTGACCTTTGGACTCAGCGGCGATCCAGGTGGCCAAGGCCGTCACATTGGCCATCTCGCCACGACCATACGCGGTCTTGGAGATTTCGGCAGCATTGAAGCCTTGCAGGGTTTCCATGCAGGTCACCAAGCGGGACTCCAGGTCCTGCATGCGCTGGGTGTCAGCAAAGTATTTAGGCAACTCCACAAAAGCACCTTTGACCACGCCCGGGCCTTTGCCAAGATCGCATTTTTCGAGACTGGCGTTTTTGGGTCCGCGAGCTTTTTTCCAGAGGTCTTCACCTTTGGCTTCAAACAGTTCAGCGGGGTTGCCGTCTTGCAACATGGCACGGTATTCGTCAATGCCCTGGCTGGCGGTTTTTTGGGCCAAAGCTGGCGCAACCGTTAATGCCATGGCCAATGCCATGGACAGGTTCGATGCTTTTGTCATTGTCACCTCTGTTGGTATTTTCTAAAGCAAAAAGGGTGAAGTGGTTACTTCACCCTATATTCTGTTACGCACGCATCAAGACACGGTGGCTTCGTC
>CAITSG010000424.1 GCA_903894995.1 uncultured Burkholderiales bacterium | reverse complement strand
TGATCCGCGACGGCCGCATCGAACGCATCATTGCCGCCACTGAAAACGCCGACGAACTGCTCACGCAAGTCGACGAAGTGATCGACGCCCGCCGCCATGTGGTGGTGCCGGGCCTGATCAACACACACCACCATATGTACCAGTCGCTCACGCGGGCGATCCCAGCAGTGCAAAACGCCGAGCTGTTCAGTTGGCTCAAAGGCCTCTACCCGATCTGGGTCGGCCTCACACCCGAGATGGTGCGTGTCTCAGGCCAGGTGGCCATGGCCGAGCTGTTGCTGAGCGGCTGCACCACCAGCAGTGACCACCTCTACATCTACCCCAATGGCGTGCGGCTGGACGACAGCATTGAAGCGGCCCACACCATCGGCATGCGCTTCACGGCCACACGCGGCAGCATGAGTGTGGGGCAGTCGCAAGGTGGCCTGCCGCCCGACAGCGTGGTCGAAAAAGAACCGGCCATATTGAAAGAAACCCAGCGCCTGATTGAACGGTGGCACGACGCCAGTTTCGGCTCGATGACGCATGTGGCCGTGGCCCCTTGCTCGCCCTTCAGCGTGAGCCAGGACCTGATGCGCGAATCGGCAAAGCTGGCCCGCGACTTCGGCGTTCGCCTGCACACCCATTTGGCCGAAAACGACCACGACATTGCTTACACACGCGAAAAGTTCAACTGCACCCCCGCGCAATACGCTGAAGATCTGGGTTGGGTGGGCCACGATGTGTGGCACGCCCATGGTGTGAAGTTGGACGACGAAGGCACCTACCTGTTCGCAAAAACGCGCACCGGCATCGCCCACTGCCCGTGCAGCAACATGCGCCTGGCCAGCGGCATCTTGCCGCTGCGAAAAATGCTGGACGCAGGCGTGCCCATTGGCCTGGGCGTAGACGGCAGCGCCAGCAACGACGCGGCACACTTGCTGAACGAAGCCCGCCAAGCCATGTTGCTGGCGCGTGTGGGCAAAGCTTTAGAACCGTTCGGCTGTGACCACGGCCCCGCCGAGATGACAACTCGGGACGCGCTGCGCCTGGCCACACGCGGCGGCGCCGAAGTGCTGGGCCGCGCCCACGAGCTGGGGCAGATCAAAGCAGGCTTTTGCGCCGACATCGCCATGTTCCGCACCGATACGCTGAGCATGGCGGGCGGCGCGGTGCACGACCCTGTGGGGGCGCTCTTGCTGTGCGCCAGCGAAAACGCCGACTACACGATCGTGAATGGCCGCGTGGTGGTGCGGCAAGGCCAGATCACCACAGTGGACATGGGGCCGCTGATTGAGCGGCACAACCAGTTGGCGATGCAGTTGGCGTTGGGGGCAGCTTAAATTTCCACTCTCTGGACGCCTTTAGCTAAAATAGCCATTCATCAGGAGCCCACCATGCAAATCACCGCCACCGAAGCCAAAAACCGTTTTGGCAGCATTTGCGCCCTTGCCAAGCGCGAACCCGTATTCGTAGAAAAAGCGGGGCAAATTGACACGGTCATCCTGTCGGCTGATCAATACCGGGCTTTGCAAGCCAATCAAAACAGCAGCAGCCTGGCTGCACGCAAGAAGAAGTTTGAAACTGAATTTGGCGACTGGATTGCCGCGCAAAACACTTGGGTAGAAAAGCAAGGCATCCCCGGTGCAGACTTGCGGCCTTGGTAAACCGCCATGGCGCAGTTTGATGTTTACGCCAATCCCAGCGAGAGCGCTGCGCACGGCATCCCCTATGTCGTGGTCATCCAAAGCGACTTGCTGGATGCATTGGCCACACGCATGACCATTCCGCTGGCCACTGTGGAGTTCGCAAACAAGTCTCCTGAAAAACTTTGCCCCGTGGTCACGGTCAACGGCCAGCACCTGCGGGCACTGGCCCACTACACAGCACCCTTGCCCACACGCAGCTTGCGGCAAGTGGTGGGCAATTTGGCACCACAAGCCAGCACACTGATTGCGGCGATGGACGTGGTAGTTTCAGGGGTTTAGCCACCGAACACCTTTGGCGTAGCACTCGCAAGCGTCCGAGACCACACCGACATCCACGCACTGAAGTCACAAGTCTTTCGCCCCCAACGCCAACACAAGCTGTCTACACTGAGGCCATGATCCAAGGCCTCGTTCAACTCTTCATCTTCCAAGCTCTGGGCGAGCTTCTCTCCAAGTTCGCCCTGCCTTTCATTCCCGGCCCGGTGCTGGGCCTGGTGTTGTTGCTGGCGTTTTTGGCGCTGCGCGGGCGTGTCCCGGCGTCCATGGACATGGTGGGCAGCAGCATCTTGCAGCACCTGGGGCTGCTGTTCATTCCGGCGTCGGTGGGCGTGGTGCTTTATTTGCCGGTGCTGCGGGCCAATGCCTGGGCCATCAGCGCGGCGCTGGTGATCAGCGTGCTGGCGACGGTGGCGGTGACCGCCCTGGTGCTGAAGCTTTTGGCCCCCAAGGACTGAGCCCATCAACCCCATGACACGCTCCGACCTGCCCGCCATCTCCGAGATTTGGGTTTACCTTTCAGGCAGTCCGCTGCTGGCTTTGGTGCTCACCCTCAGCGCTTACCTGATCGGCCTCACCCTGTACGAGCGCAGCCAGCGCAACCCGTTGGCCAACCCGGTGCTGATCGCGGTGGTGCTGGTGTGCTTGAGCATCAGCGTGCTCGACATGCCCTATGCCCAATATTTTGAAGGCGCGCAGTTTGTGCACTTTTTGTTGGGCACGGCCACGGTGTCACTGGCCATTCCCATCTACAAAGGTTTTGCCTCGCTCAAGGGGCGCATGGGGGTGCTGATGCTGTCGCTGGTGGCGGGCGGCGTGACCTCGGTGCTCACGGCCGTGGGCGTGGCGCGCTGGTTGGGCGTGGACGAATCGCTGGTGCGCGGCTTGGTGGCCAAGTCGGTCACCGCGCCGATGGCCATGGGCATTGCCGAACGTGTGCAGGCCTCGCCCACCCTGACCGCCATCTTTGCGGTGAGCACCGGGATTTTGGGGGCGGTGCTGGGCCGCTATGTGCTCGACGCCTTGCGCATAACGGCTTGGTGGCAGCGCGGCTTTGCGTTGGGTGTGGCCGCGCACGGCATTGGCACCTCACGCGCTTTCAGCGTCAATGCCGAAGCCGGCGCTTATGCCAGCCTGGGAATGGGGCTGCACGGCATGGCGGGAGCTGTGCTGATTCCATATGCCGTAGCTTGGTATTTTTAAAAATCTCAAGCCAGAAATGCGCATGCTCAGCGACTGGTGTTTGAGGTGGTTTAACGTGCTTGATCACCACCCCATTCATGACCTTGCGGTCTGAACACCCGCTTTAAAGCACCGACAACCGTGCTTGAGGGACTTGAGTTGAGGTTCAGGCGTCGCGCAGTCGAATCACTTGTTCACGCAAGTCGTGGGCCCAAGCGCGGCGGTCACGCCCATGCGCTTGCTGCAGCTCACCAAAATGAACCACCGCCAAAATGGGCGGAGACTTGAGGGTGCGCCACATGGAGCCCAGCAAGGTATCGTCGCCAATGTAGCAAGGGCCCCAACTGATTTGACCCGTTTGCGCATCCTTGAATTGAATCGACAGGGGCTGCACCGGGGCATCGGCCTGAATGGCCGCCTGGATCAAGTTGGCATGAAAGGGCAACAACTCCCGGCCATCACTGGTGGTGCCTTCTGGAAAAATGGCCACCACGTCACCGTTTCGCATGGCATCGGCCATGTCCTTGACCATGCGCAGCGCGTCTTTGCGGCGGGTCCGTTCAATGAAAAGCGTGCCTGCCCCCGTGGCCAGCGTGCCCACCAAAGGCCAGTCGCGCACATCCGACTTAGAAACAAATCGGCAGTGCCGCGCTGCGTGAATGACCAAAATGTCGAGCCACGAAATGTGGTTGGCCACCATGAGCGCTGGCCCACAGACCACAGGTTGGCCCAGCACTTTGAGGTGAATGCCCCACAACGCCAAAAAGTGCAAGGCCCAGACTTGCACACGCATTTCCCTTTGCTCTGGCGTGAACTGGGGAAAACGAAAGTAAATCATCCACATGCCCATGAAGACATGCCACAGTCCACGCAGGAATTTCCAGATGGCTTTTGCAGAGTTCATCGCTCAGCGGACCGTGTGTGGACAAAAGATAAACCCAAGAGTGCACCGGGGACGGCACACAAGGGGCGCTTCACGCGGGCGTGGCTCACAGGGCCTCGAACACCACATGCCCGCTGACCACCGTGGCCAGCACACGGCCAGGCAGTTCATAGCCGGAAAACGGCGTGCTTTTGCCTTGACTGCGCAGCGAAGCCTCGCTCACCAGCCAGTGGCCTTCGGTCGACAACACGCACACATCGGCCACGCCACCCACAGCCAAGTGGCCGACCGAGTCTTGCAGGCTGCCCAATGTGGTGCCCAGCACGCGGGCCGGGTCGGCGGTGATGCGCGA
>CAITSG010000423.1 GCA_903894995.1 uncultured Burkholderiales bacterium | reverse complement strand
CGGCGGGGAGGGTGTGCATGTTGCCAATTTAGCCGATGGGCGAGGGGGCGCTTGTCTTTTGGGTTACTGGGTGCCGATGAGCGTGAAGTCACAAGTTGTGATCGATCCGGGCCGATGAAGTGTGCATGAACGCTTTTTTGTGGGAGCGGCGCCCTCGCCGCGATTGAGCCTTGCAGACCACCACCCATCGCCCCGAGGGCGGGGCTCCCACAAAATGTATGGCCATCCCCTATGGGCTGACATTCCCCGTTGTAGGAGCGACGCCCCCGTCGCGAAAAACCTCGCAGACCACCACCCATCGCCCCGAGTGCAGGGCTCCCAAACTGATCGCAGAGCTCATCGCCATGCCAAGAAAAGCCTTTCACTTCCAACTTCACTGGGCCGGATCAATCAGTGTGCCCGCTGCTTGGTGGGCAGTCATCTATTGGACAGTTCGCGGGCATCCGAGCCTGTACGCTGGTGGCTTCCAATTTCAGGAGTGCCCATGAACGACCGCGCCCAATTTATTCGCATGCAAGACAGCACACAGCAAGACTGGGCCCTGATTGCCGGGGAGTTCATGCAATTCACCCAATCGCTGCCCGACCGCGTGATCGCGCACCTGAAGCTGCTCGACGGCGACTACGGCGGCTTTCCGGTGGACCGCTACACCCACTGCCTGCAAACCGCCACCCGGGCCTTGCGCGACGGGCGTGATGATGAATACGTGGTGTGCGCTTTGCTGCACGACATCGGCGACACGCTGGGCACCTACAACCACCCCGACATCGCCGCTGCCATCCTCAAGCCCTTTGTGTCTGAAGCCAATTTGTGGATGGTGCAAAACCACGGCATTTTTCAGGGCTACAACTTCTTCCACCACATCGGCATGGACCGAAACATGCGCGACATGTTCAAAGACCACTCCCACTACGCCCGCACCGAAGAGTTCATTGCGCTCTACGACGATCCGGCGTTTGACGCCAGCTACAACACACTGCCCATCGAAATCTTTGAGCCCCTTCTGCGCAAGGTGATGGCGCAGCCGGTGAACTCGGTTTACAAGGAGGCTTTGAAGGCCTGAGCTTATTGATTCGGCCCGATGGTATTTGCATCAACCCTTTTATGTGGGAGCGGCGCCCTCGCCGCGATAGAGCCTCGCATACCACCACACATCGCTCAGTCCGCAGGGCCCCCTCACTGATCGCTGAGTCTATCGATGTGCCCAAGATAAGCCTTTCACATCAAACTTCACAAGGCCGAATCAACAGAGCAGCTCCAAAGGACGACCCGCATTCCGGGGCTTAAGGGTGCTTGTCGCCGTGCTCGGGCTCATTTTTTTCAAATCTAAGTTTGAAACTTCGATTTGTAAGAACCCAAGCCCGTCAAGGGTTTGCAGGGCATCAGAGACAAAAAAGCCCCGCCAGACGCAAGTCCAGCGGGGCTTTTTGTTGGAGCAGATGCCGATCAGCTCAGCAAAGCATTCACCCGCTTCACATAAGCCGCAGGGTCTGCGGGCAAGCCGCCTTCGGCCAGCAGGGCCTGGTCAAACAGGATGTGGGCCAGGTCGTGGAAGTGGACCGAGCCTTCGAGCTTTTTGACCAGGGCGTGCTCGGGGTTGACCTCGAGCACGGGCTTGACTTCAGGGGCTTGTTGACCAGCTTGTTTGAGCATGCGGGCCAGTTGCATGCTCATGCCGTCATCGGTCACCACCAGGCAGGCGGGGCTGTCCACCAAGCGGCTGGTCACGCGCACGTCTTCGGCTTTGTCTTTGAGCGCTTCTTTGAGCTTAACCAGCACGGGCTTGAAGGTTTCGGCCGCGTCTTCGGCGGCTTTCTTTTCTTCTTCGTCTTGCAGCTTGCCCAGGTCAAACGCGCCTTTGGCCACGCTTTGCAGCGGGGTGCCGTCGAACTCGTGCACAAAGTTCAGCGCCCACTCGTCCACGCGGTCGGTCATCAGCAAGACTTCGATGCCTTTTTTCTTGAAGACTTCGAGCTGTGGGCTGTTCTTGGCTGCTGCCAGGGTGTCTGCGGTGATGTAGTAGATGGCGTCCTGGCCTTCTTTCATGCGGGCTTTGTAGTCGGCAAAGCTCACGCTCACGGTGTCGT
>CAITSG010000422.1 GCA_903894995.1 uncultured Burkholderiales bacterium | reverse complement strand
TGCACGCCCGCCCATTTGCGGGCTTGGGAGCTCAGTCGCCCAGGCGATGGGTGGTGGTTTGCGAGGCTTCATCGCGGCGAGGGCGCCGCTCCTACAAAAAAGCGTTCATGCGTACTTCATCTGGCCGGAACACTTGAGCCGCAAGCCCATCTGAAAGAGCCATGAAGTTTGTGTTTGAAATTGCACAGGCGACAGTCCCGCCCCGCTCGATCTTCCAGAATGGCAGTTCCTTTCACCACACTGCAGAGACACCATGCAACACATCGGATTTATCGGCGCTTCGGGATTGATGGGCCATGGCATGGCCAAGAACATCCGGGCCAAGGGTTTTGATTTGTCGATTTCGGTGCACCAGCGCACCGCGCCCGTGCAGGACTTGTTGGCCGCAGGTGCCCGCCAGGTGGGCAGTTATGCCGACTTGGCGGCATGCGACGTGGTGCTCATTTGCGTGACCGGCTCTCCCCAGGTTGAGGCGGTGGTGGCGGGTCCGGGCGGCCTGCTGTCCAAGGCGCGCGCGGGCCTGATCGTCATCGACACGTCCACCAGCGAGCCCGAGTCCACCCGTCGCTTGGCCGCGTTGTGCGCCGAGCAGGGCGTGATTTATGTGGACGCACCGCTCACGCGCACGCCCATCGAGGCCGAGGCGGGCAAGCTCAATTCCATGGTGGGCGCATCACCCGAAGTGTTCGCGCGCATCGAGCCCGTGATTCGGGCCTACAGCGAAAACGTGTTCCATGTGGGCGAAATGGGCTCTGGCCACGTCATCAAGCTGCTCAACAACTTTGTGGCGCAGGCCATTTGCACCGCCACGGCCGAGGCTTTTGCGGTGGGGGCCAAGGCGGGCGTGGACCTGGACCAACTGGTGCAGGTCATCTCGGCCGGGGGCGTGAATTCGGGCCTGTTCCAGTTGATGAGCAAAAGCTTGCAGGGCGACTACGGTGCGATGAAGTTCGAGCTGAACAACGCGGCCAAGGATTTGCGTTACTACTCGCACCTGACCGAGAGCATGAAAGTGCCCTCCATGATTGGCACCAGCGTGCACCAGGCGCTGAACATGGCCGTGGCTTTGGGCTACGGCAGCGAGATGGTGCCCTCGCTGGTCAAGGCGCAGGCCAAGCTGAATCAGGTCAAGATCGGCCCAGCCTGAGGGACTGAAGCGCCTGTGCCACCTCGGCCACACCGGGGCGCTCGGGTGGCCGTTCTGACAAGCAAGCGGCGGCCAAGCCCAGCATGGCCTGGAGGGCTGGGTCAGCGGCTTGGGCATGGCGGTGTTTGTCCGCAGCAGGTGGCGTGTCGGCCGTGTCACTCGAAGCGGCCGTACCACTCGAAGCGGCCGCGACCAACTCCTTCAGCAAACAACCCAAGGCCCGCACCTCCAGTGCCAACAGGCCACGGCACACATCGCTTGGCTGTGCGGGCAGCCGCGTGGCTGCGCCAAAGTCACCCAGTTGCGCTTGACCGTGTATCGGGTCGATCAGGATGTTGTGCGCATACAGGTCGCCGTGCATCACACCACGCTGGTGCAAATGCGCCAGCGCATCGGCCACATCGTGGGCAATGCCCAAGGCCAAAGCAGTTGAGAGTTGAAAGCCCGGCGGGTACACATCACGGGTGCAGCTTTGCAAGCTGGGCGGCCCCGCCAGATTGATGTGGGCGGCGGGGATCAGTGGCATCAGCAAACCCTGGGCCTGCGTGGGGTGGTCCGTGAGCCGTGCCACCGGCGTGGTCAGGCTCGGGTGCTGTCCCGCCGCCAGGCAGGCGGCGAGTTCGTCTTGGGGCAAGCCGTCGCTGGTAACAGCCCCTTTGAACAGCTTGAGCGCCAAGGGTTGCGGCCAGCCCGTGGCCTGCACTTGGTAGATGTGGCCCGAAGCCCCTTCGCCCAGCAGTGGGCCATGCGTCAGATCGGGCCAGGCGATGCCTGGCAAGTCAGACCCTGCGGGACAAACCCAGCCCAAGGCATTGCCCGCCAGCGCCAACCAGGCCAAGCGCGGCAGTTCGGTCAGCCAGCCGGGCACCTTGCTCAGGCGGTTGGCCGA
>CAITSG010000421.1 GCA_903894995.1 uncultured Burkholderiales bacterium | reverse complement strand
CTCTTGGCGAGATGCATGTTGTGGGAGCCCCGCCCTCGGGGCGATTCTTGGTGGTCTGCGAGGGTTTTCGCGACGAGGGCGTCGCTCCTACAGGGGAAAAAGAGCCAAGCTCTTGGCGAGATGCATGTTGTGGGAGCCCCGCCCTCGGGGCGATTCTTGGTGGTCTGCGAGGGTTTTCGCGACGAGGGCGTCGCTCCTACAAAACATCGGCGGGTTCGTTCAAAAACCGCTCCACCAGGCGCGTCCAATACGCCGCGCCCACCGACAAATTGGCGTCGTTGAAATCGTATTTGGCGTTGTGCAGCATCACGCTGTCCAGGCCATTGCCCAAACGCAAAAAGCTGCCGGGCTTGTGCTGCAGGTAATACGCAAAATCTTCGCTGCCCGTGACGGGACCAAAGGGAAACACCACCTGCTCGGGGCCGACCAACTCTTCGGCTACCTGGCGGGCAAAATCGGTTTCGGCCTCGCTGTTGATGACCACCGGGTAACCGCGCTCGTACTCGATCTCGACCTCGCCGCCATACGAGCTGACCTGGTCGCGCACCAAATGCGTGATGCGTTCTTGCAAGCGGTTGCGCACCTCGGGGCTGAAAGAGCGGATGCTCAAACCCATGGTGGCGAACTCGGGGATCACGTTGGACGCCTGGCCCGCGTGAACCGAACCAATCGTCACCACCGCCGTCTGCGTCGGATCAATGTTGCGCGAGACCACGGTTTGCAAAGCCATGATCAAACTGCCCGCAATCATCACCGGGTCCACCGCTTGGTGGGGCCTGGCGGCGTGGCCGCCCCGGCCGATCACCTTGATGCGGCAAGTGTCCGACGCCGACATGAAAGCGCCCTTGCCAAACATGAACGTGCCCTGCGCTGCACCCGGGTGGTTGTGCATGCCAAAAATAGCGTCACAGGGAAAGCGCTCGAACAGGCCATCGGCAATCATTTGCTGCGCACCGCTGTTTTTGCCCGCCTCTTCGGCGGGCTGAAACACCAAGTGCACCGTGCCCTGAAACTGCCGCGTTTTGGCCAGTTGCTGCGCCGCGCCCATCAGCATGGCTGTGTGGCCATCGTGGCCGCAGGCGTGCATGGTGCCCGCATGGGCGCTGGCGTAGGGCTTGCCGGTTTCTTCGTGGATCGGCAAGGCGTCCATGTCGGCACGCAAGGCAATGCCCCGGCCTTCGCCGTTGCTCAGCGAGGCCACCAAACCGTGCCCGCCCACATGGCGCGTGACACGGTAGCCCCAGCTCTCCAGCCGGTCACCTACCCATTGCGCAGTGGACTTTTCCTGAAACGACAATTCGGGAAATTTGTGCAGGTGCTGGCGCGCTTCGCGCAGAGAGGGCTCGGCCTCGAGCAGGTCCGAGATTTGGCAAAAACAGGTGTAGCGTGCGTTCATTTCAGACTTTCAACGTGACAGCGCAGGCACAGCGCCCGAGCCCAGATCCCAATACAAACCGGTCATGACGCTCAGCGCCTCGCGCAGCAGCTCGGCGGGCAAATGCTCGTTGGGCGCGTG
>CAITSG010000420.1 GCA_903894995.1 uncultured Burkholderiales bacterium | reverse complement strand
GCTTCGGACGAAAGTGCCGCCAAGCCGGCAACACTCAGCGCCGCGTGGCTGGGCTTCACCGCCCAACAAGACATGGCCACCCAGCCCCACAGGGGTGCAGCGGCCGACACGACCGAGCTGAACACCCGCATGGCCAACTTGCAGCGGCAGGTGCGCGACAACGGCATCACCTACAACGTGTATGCCGCCGCCGACCAGCCGCAACGACCTTGGTCGCTTGACCTGTTTCCACTCATGCTGGACACCGCCGATTGGCAGCAGATTGAAGCGGGCGTGCTGCAACGCATGCAGCTGCTCGAACGCATCATGGCCGATGCGTACGGTCCGCAACAACTGGTGCTCAATGGCCAGTTGCCAGCGGCCCTGGTCCAAGGGCACCCCGCTTATTTACCGGCCATGCACGGCGTGGGCCCCGTGGGGGGCCGCTACCTGTCACTGGCGGCCTTTGACCTGGCACGCGGGGCAGACGGCTGCTGGTGGCTGTTGTCCCAGCGCACCCAAGCCCCCTCGGGGCTGGGGTATTTGCTGGAAAACCGACAAATTGTCTCGCGCCTGTTTCCCCGGGCTTTTGAAGCTTTCCCGGTGCAGCGTTTGGCCGAGACCTACCGCACGCTGATCGACGGCATCAAGGCGCGCAGCCCCGCAGGTGCCGCAGCGCACATTGCGCTGCTCACACCAGGCCCCTACAACGAAACCTATTTTGAGCACGCTTATCTGGCGCGCTATTTGGGCCTGAGTCTGGTGCAAGGCAATGACCTGACGGTTCGGGACGAGAAGCTTTACCTCAAGACCTTGCAGGGTCTGCAGCCGGTGCACGGCCTTTTGAAACGGGTCGATGACGATTGGCTGGACCCGCTGGAGTTGCGGGCCGATTCGACCTTGGGCGTGCCCGGCTTGTTGCAGGCCGTGCGCAGCGGCCATGTGCTGGTGGCCAACACGCCCGGCTCGGGATTTCTCGAATCGAACGCCTTGCTGGGTTTCATGCCCGCTTTGGCGCGTGACTTGCTGGGCCAAGCGCTGCAGTTGCCCGCCATTCCCAGCTGGTGGTGTGGTGAAGCGGCAGCGCTGCAAGACGTGTTGCCGCGCATTCAGGGCTGCGTCATCAAGCCCACCTACCCCTACAACACGGACCGCCAGAGTTTTGAGCCGGTGTTGGGCCACCAACTTTCACGTCAGGCGCAAAACGAATGGGCCGGGCGCATTTTGCGCGACCCCGATGCACACACTTTGCAGTCTTGGCTGCCGCTGTCGCACCAACCGACTTGGCACATGGGCGCGCAAGGCCAGGGCTTTATTCAATCGCGCCCCGTGGTGCTGCGGGTGTTTGCCGTGACCAACGCACAAGGCGGCTGGCAAGTGCTGCCCGGCGGCTTGGCCAGACTGGGCAGCCGAGAGGGCATGGCGTCCATGCAGCGTGGCGGCAGCAGCGCCGATGTGTGGGTGCAAAAGGCCGCCACTGCCCGGTCCCAACCTCAGACGCAATCTCAATCTCAATCTCAATCTCAATCTCAATCTCAGTCACAGTCACAGTCCCAGTCCCAGTCCCAGTCAACATGGAAAACATCCGAGGCCCAGGTGCCCACACCAGGCTCCAGCGCCCTAGACACACGGGCAGACACCAATGCCTTGCAGCGCCAACGCCTGGTCACCAGCCGCGCGGCCGAAAACTTGTTCTGGATGGGCCGCTACACCGAGCGCACCGAAAACACCCTCCGTTTGGTGCGACTGAGTCTGGAAATTTTGGGCAGCGAAAACCAAAACCTGCCCAGCCTGCTGAACTTCATCACCCGCATGGCCACCCGCCATGGCTTGGTGCGTGCAGGTGTGCCCGCCGCCACACAGGCGCACCGGGTGTTTGAACGTGCCTTGATTGCCGGACTGTGGGACCGCGAACTGGCCACCAGCGTGGGGTTCAACTTGCGCTCTGTGCGCTTGGCCGCAGCGGCGGTGCGTGAGCGCCTCTCTCCCGAACACTGGCGATTGCTGGAACAAGCCGAAACACGT
>CAITSG010000419.1 GCA_903894995.1 uncultured Burkholderiales bacterium | reverse complement strand
ATGATGACCATGAACAGCAACTGGAAAGAGCGGTCAATCGAGAAAGCCGCAGGCTCCCAAGAGCCCAGGTGCACAAAGCCCCACAGGCCACCGGCCACACCCACAATGAAGGAGCTGACCGCAAAGGCGGTGAGCTTGGCGTACACAGGGCGAATGCCAATGACGGCAGCCGCCACGTCCATGTCGCGAATGGCCATCCACTCACGGCCAATGGCACTGCGCACCAAATTCTTGGCCAGCAGACCAAACACCACCAAGAACACCAAGCAGAAGATGTATTTTTGCAGGGGCGTGTCAATCGGCAAACCCAACACATTCAGGTCGGACACCGACACCGAGCCCGATGCATTGTTGTTGGTGAACCAGCCCACGCGCAGGAAAGCCCAGTCGCAAAAGAACTGAGCGGCCAAGGTGGCCACCGCCAAATAAAGGCCTTTAACGCGCAAACTGGGAATGCCAAAAAACACCCCCACCAAGGTGGCAAAAAAGCCCCCGGCCAACAAGGCCACGATCAGCGGCATGCCCTCAATGCGGATGTAGGTGTTGTAGGCCATGTAAGCGCCCACCGCCATGAAAGCACCCGAACCCAGCGAAATCTGACCGCAATAACCCACCAGGATGTTCACGCCCAAGGCGGCCAGCGACAGGATCAGAAAGGGAATGAGGATGGCGCGGAAAATGTATTCATCGGCCAAAAACGGGACGCCCACAAAGGCAAAGGCGATGAGCGCCAAGATGGCCCAGCGGTCTTGCGCGATGGCAAAGATTTGCTGGTCTTTGCGGTAAGAGGTCTTGAACTGACCGTTTTCTCTGTAAAACATGGTGTCTCTCCTTACACGCGGTCGATGATTTT
The DNA here is from genome assembly GCA_903894995.1 of uncultured Burkholderiales bacterium. Classification (GTDB taxonomy): domain Bacteria; phylum Pseudomonadota; class Gammaproteobacteria; order Burkholderiales; family Burkholderiaceae_C; genus Limnohabitans_A. The sequence continues at coordinate 922 of CAITSG010000419.1, read as the reverse complement.
TTCGCCGAACAGGCCTTGCGGACGGAACAGCAAGAACACCAAAGCCAGCACATACGCAAACCAAATCTCGATGCCACCGCCCACATAGGGGCCCAGATACACCTCGGACAATTTCTCACCCACACCAATGATCAGGCCGCCAATGATGGCACCCGGCACCGACGTCAAGCCGCCCAAAATGATCACCGGCAAGGCACGCAAAGCCACGGTGGTCAACGAGAACTGCACACCCATCTTGGAGCCCCAAATGATGCCGGCCACCAAGGCGGTGATACCCGCGACAAACCAAACGATCACCCAGATGCGGTTGAGTGGAATGCCAATCGACTGAGCGGCCTGGTGGTCATCGGCCACCGCACGCAGGGCGCGGCCCGTGCCGGTTTTCTGGAAGAACAGTGACAAGACCACCACCAGCAAAGCCGCAATGCAAGCCGCATACACGTCTTCCAGGTTGACCAGCACGCCGCCAGGGAACACCGAGTCGAACAAGAACACCGGGTCTTTGGGCATGCCGACGTCGATCTTGTAGATGTCGCTGCCAAAGATGGTCTGACCCAAACCGTCCAGGAAATACGTGATGCCCAGCGTGGCCATCAGCAAGGTCACGCCTTCTTGGTTAACCAGATGACGAAGCACCAGGCGCTCAATCAGCCATGCCAACACAAACATGACGCCCGCTGCCAGCACAAAGGCAATCAGATTGCCCAAGAACTTGTCTTGGATGCCCAGCCAGCCGGGCACCCATTCAGAAAAACGCGCCATCGCCAAGGCCGCGAACAAGACCATCGCGCCTTGCGCGAAGTTGAACACGCCCGAGGCCTTAAAAATCAGCACAAAACCGAGGGCCACCAGCGCATAGAGCATGCCGGCCATCAGACCACCCAACAGAGCTTCCAGAAAAAATGCCATGTCTTGTTCTCCT
>CAITSG010000418.1 GCA_903894995.1 uncultured Burkholderiales bacterium | reverse complement strand
GTGTTTGGACGGTGTGGTTTTTAAGTGCGGGTTCATGGGTTTTGTTTCCATCATGCGAGCCGTGCGGGCTTCAGGGTTTGATGCGGATCAGGTAAGCCAGCACATCGGCTTTTTCTTGGGCGCTGCATTCGCGGCTAAGCACGTCTTTGCAGTTGCGTTTGAACCATTTGTAGGTTTTGGCGGTGTCGGTGAAAGCTTTGGCATTGAAGGCCGGGGCCAGGGGCTCGATGCTTTTGCCGGTGCTGGCGTGTTTGCCCTGTGCCGTGGGCGGTGTGCCGTGGCACGACGCGCAAGACCATTCGCCGCCGTGGCGTTGCTTGAACAAGGCCTGACCCCGCTCGGCCTGGGCCGGGGCGTCCGCTTGCGCCGTCCAGTGGCTCAGTTGCTGGCGATCGTGCGCGAGCTGGTGGATTTGTACGGGGGTGCGCTGCAATTGCAAACCCCGGCACAGGGCCGGGGTTTGCAGGTGACGTTGACTTTGCCGTCGGCGACGGTGACCCAGACAGGTGACTGAAGCCTTTTGGGCCGACGTAGGCCTCATGGAGCGGGGGTCAAGCCCGGTTTAAGCCCGGGATGAGCCATTGTGGGTTTGTCTCCCTGGGCTTGATGTGAGTTTGTCACCCCGGGCTTGACCCGGGGTCCATGCCTGTTCAACCATGGATGCCGGATCAAGTCCGGCATGACAGGGCAAAGGGTAGGTCATGTGTCAATCCGTATTGGTCATGTGTCAATCCGCATGGGTCATGTGTCACCCCGGACTTGATCCGGGGTCCATCTTGCAACGCTTGCAGGTTTGCACACAGGGTGCAGGCCATATCAAGGGGCCACGGCTTCGATGGCGATGTCGATGCGCACCTCGTCACCCACGTAAGGCGCGTATTTGCCAGCATTGAACTCGGTGCGCTTGATGGTGGTGAAGGCGTTGGCGCCCAGTGCTGGCTTTTTCATCATGGGGTGGGGCACGGCCTGGAAGCTGGTGACCGTCAGGGTCACGGGCTTGCTCACGCCTTTGATGGTCAGCTCGCCTTCGATGGCTTTGGGCTTGTCGCCTTCAAACACCACCTTGGTCGACTTGAAGGTGGCGGTGGGGAATTTGGCGGTATCCAGGAAGTCTTCACCCTGGATGTGGCCGTTGAAGAGCGCCGAGCCGGTGTTCACCGATTTCATGTCGATCACGATCTCTACCGAGCCGGTCTTGGCTTCAACGTCAAACACCACTTTGCCGGTGGTGTTGCTGAAGCTGCTCAATTGGATCGAGTAGCCGAAGTGCGAATACGAAAAACGCGGGAAGGTGTGTGAACCGTCCACGTTGTAGGTCACGGGTGCGGCCAGGGCCGAGCTTGCGGCCACCGATGCGAAGGCCAAAGCAGCGGCGATTTTTTTGAACGATGTCATGAGAAAGCTCCTGTTGAAAAAGTGAGGTTGAGAAAAAGGGGAGCGAACATGGATCTCCGCGTGAGCGGGAATGACATGAAGGGGTGGGAATCACCGTTCAACCTGTCACCCCCGACTTGATCGGGGGTCCATGCCTTTGGCTGCTGTGGGCACCCGCCTGCGCGGGTGTGACATTGTCTGAAAGGACTTATTTGCCAAGTGCTGCGTTGAGTGAAAAATTGACCTGGATGTCGTTCGCCACCACATCGAATTTGGCCCACATGCCTTCACCGATGCTGAAGTCGGCGCGCTTCAAGGTGAAGCCGCCGGTGAGCAAACCGTCCTTGCCTTGCGCGGTGTGTTTCATGGGGAATTTCACCTCACGCGTCAGGCCTTTGATGCTCAGCGTGCCTTGCACCTCGTACTGGTTGGGCGCGGTGGGTTTGATCTGTTTGGCCACAAACTGGGCTTTGGGGAAAGCCGCTGTGTTGAACCACGATTTGGTCACCACTTCGTCATCGGCCTCGCTCGATCCCGCATCCACACTGGCCAGATCGACTTCAAAGCTGGCCTTGCCCTGTTCGGCCTTGGCGGGGTCAAAATTCACCTGGGCGGCAAACTTTTTGAAGCGGCCGTCCATGGTCACGCCCATTTGCTTGTAGCCAAAGGTCACGCTGCTTTTGGCTGGCACGATGGCGGTGTAAGGCGCGGCCTGAGCTTGCATGGCCAGTGCGAGCACCGACAGGGCGACGGTATTTTTCAAAGCGGTTTTCATGGGGAGTCTCAAATCAAGGGGTGGATCAACGTGCAGGCAGCATGCGGCGCAGCGTGTCGTCTTTGTAAAAAAAGTGGTGAAACAGGGCGGCTGCCGCATGGCCTGCGATCAGCAGCAACAAACCGATGTTCAGGGCTTCGTGCAACTCGGCCAGGCTCTTGCCCAGCGCTTTGTCTTTGCCGATCAGGTCGGGAATGGGCAGCACGCCAAACCAGATGGTTTGAAACCCCTTGGCCGAACTCATCAGCCAGCCGCTCAAAGGGATGGCGATCATCAGCGCGTAAAGCAAAAAATGGCCAGAGTGCGCCGCCCATTGCATGGGGCGGGACAGGCTGTCTGCCAGCGACGGAGGGCGGTGCATGATGCGCCAGGC
>CAITSG010000417.1 GCA_903894995.1 uncultured Burkholderiales bacterium | reverse complement strand
CGTGATGGCGACCAACATGCCGTTTGTCGGTCGCGGTTGATCAGCCCTCCGGTCCGAAGGGGCCTTGTCAGCCCCTTGTTGATCGGTGGATACGCATGACCACAACAGCCATCGTTGCGATATTGGGTACCGGCATGTTGTTCAGGTATTCACCCGGGCGGATGATTTCATGTCAGTTGATTGAGAAAGCTATCGGCGCTCCAAGCGCATCCAAGCAAAAAGTGCGCACCAGCAATATCCGTCACAAAACGGATTTTCGAGTTGAAACCAAAATCTGGGACGGACTGCCCGACACCACAGGCAATTTTCGGCGACTGGCCAGCACCACCTGGATGTCCTGGGCCGCCCCATCAATCAATGTACCAATGGCTTTTTCTGCTTTTTTGGGTGAATGTTCGATCAATGCGTCCAGCAAGGCACGGTGCCCGGGCAATGACAATTTGGCACCATCTTTTTTCCGGGTCGATATTTCAAAGGACGTGCGCAGCAAAGCGTTCAGCGCCTTGCTCATCTGCACCAGCATGCGGTTGTGTGAGGCCAGCAGCAGACCCTGGTGAAAACGCAGGTCGTGACTGACGTAATCACCACCATGTTCGACCGCATGCTTCATGCCCGCGTAAGCCAGCTCCATGTGGGCGATGTCTTGAGGAGTGGCTTTGAGGGCAGCAAGTTTTGCGGCAGCGGGCTCCACCACCCCGCGCAACTCAACCAGATCGCGTAAAAATTCGGGCGTCAAACCACACTGCGCCTGCCAGGTGATGACATCCGGGTCAAACCAATTCCACGATTGCTGAGGCTGCACCCGGGTGCCCACTTTAGGGCCGGTGGTGATCAAACCCTTGGCCACCAGCGATTTCACGGCTTCGCGAATCACGGTCCGGCTGACCCCAAATTGTTGGCACAAAACAGGCTCAGGCGGCAAGGCTTCGGCCACAGAATAACGGCCCGAGACAATGGCCAGCCCCAAGCCCTCCAAAGTATGGCCGTGCATGTTTTTGATGATCGGAGAATCTTGCATAGCGCCCCATCATAAGGTGACCCATGGCCCCTGAATGCTTATGAATACCCTTGCAATTTCTGACCAACGGGATGATGGGCCGCCCATGTCGCAGACATTACAGCCAAGCGCCAAGCGAGCAATCATCATACGATATGACTTAACGAACCGCATCTCACCGTTGGCACCGTAGATACCCCTATGGTTTCATCGTGTTTTAGTCCCTAAACTTTTATTGAAGCATCTCCACACACCATGGGACCAACGGTTTTTGTGGCACTTTTTCAGGAACATTTCGAATGGCAAGCGTCAGCATCCAGTCCGTCAGCAAAAAATTCGGACAAGTACCCATCCTGCATGGCGTAGACATTGAAATTGCAGATGGTTCTTTCACCGTTTTGGTGGGTCCCTCCGGATGCGGAAAATCCACTTTGCTGCGCATGATTGCAGGATTGGAAGAGATCAACGGCGGCGATATCCAGATTGGCGACAAACGGGTCAACGACCTTCAACCCAAAGAACGGGACATCGCCATGGTGTTCCAAAACTATGCCCTTTACCCGCACATGACTGTGGGCGAAAACATGGCTTTTTCGCTCACTCTGGCCAAGATGGACAAACAAACCATCACCAGCAAAGTGGCACGAGCCGCTGAAATTTTGGCCTTGGGGGCCTTGATGGACCGCTATCCACGGCAGCTTTCAGGGGGTCAACGTCAGCGCGTGGCCATGGGGCGAGCGATTGTGCGTGATCCTCAGGTATTCCTGTTTGACGAGCCTTTGTCCAACCTCGACGCCAAGCTGCGCGTGGCCATGCGCAGCGAAATCAAGGAACTGCACCAGCGTCTGAAAACCACGTCGATTTACGTCACCCATGACCAAATCGAAGCCATGACCATGGGTGACAAAATTGTCGTCATGCGCGACGGACGCATCGAGCAAACAGGCAGCCCCCTCGAACTCTATGACTTCCCGGCCAACCAGTTTGTCGCTGGTTTCATCGGTTCACCCGCCATGAACTTCCTGCCCGGTACGCTGCGCCGCAGCGAGGGCACTGCACGGGTCGAATTGAACGATGGCACGCTGATCGACGCGCCCTTGTCCAGTGCGGGTGTGGATGGCCAACGTGTGGTTTACGGCACACGTCCCGAGCACCTCCAGTTGGTCAACACCGGCGGCATCCCCGCTGTGGTGGCCGTGATGGAGCCCACCGGCATGGACACATTTGTGGCTTGCCGCCATGGCAGTGTTGAGCTGTCGGCGGTGTTCCGCGAACGCCACAACTTCGCATCGGGCAGCACCATCCGCTTGCAACCTGACTTGCAACGCGCCCACCTTTTTGATGCTGAAACCGGCAAGGTTTTGGCTGCCTGATCTCACCCCTTTACCAACCCCAGCACCACAGGAGACATGACATGAGCGATTTCAATCGTCGAAAGTTTTTGGAAAATTCAGCAGGCATGGCCGCCTTGGCTGGCGCAGGCTCCATGCTGAGTCTGCCCGCCTACGCGCAAAACCTCAGCTTCAAGCCCGAAAAAGACGCCAAGCTGCGCGTGTTGCGCTGGAGCCGCTTTGTTCAGGGCGACATCGACGCCTACATGGCCAACGTCAAGAAATTCACTGAAAAAACAGGCATTCCTGTGCGTGTGGACAACGAAGGCTGGGAAGACGTGCGTCCCAAGGCCGCTGTGGCCGCCAACACGGGCGCTGGCCCTGACATCATTTTGTCAACCAACGACGACGCCAACCTTTACCCAGAAAAATTGCTGGATGTGACCGATCTGGCCGAATACTTGGGCAAGAAATACGGCGGCTGGTACCCCGCCTGCGAGGCCTACCTGCGTCCCGATGGCAAAAAATGGATCGGCATTGCCTTGGGCGCCGCCGGTGCCTACATGGTGTACCGCACCAGCATGCTCAAAGCAGCGGGCTTTGACAGCTTCCCCAAGGACACAGCTGGCTTTTTGGCCATGTGCAAGGCCTTGCAAGCCAAGGGTACGCCCGCTGGCATGGCGCTGGGCAATGCCACCGGCGACGGCTTGTGGACCAATTGGTTGATCTGGTCGCACGGCGGTCAACTGGTGGACAGAAACAACAAGGTGGTCATCGACAGCCCCGAGACCATCAGGGCGCTCGAATACGCCAAAGAGCTTTACGCCACCTTCATCCCCGGCACATTGTCCTGGCTTGACCCCAACAACAACAAAGCGTTCTTGGACAGCCAGATCAGCGTCACGAACAATGGCATCTCGGTGTATTACGCGGCCAAAAATTCAAGCGATCCCAAGATCAAAGAAATGGCCGCAGACATCAACCACGCAGCCTACCCCATCGGGCCTGTGGGCACTGCCACCGAGTCGCACCTGTTCTTCAACCAAATGATCATGAAGTACACCAAGTACCCCAACGCAGCCAAAGAGTTCCTGCGCTTCATGATGGAAAAAGAACAGTTTGACCCTTGGTTGACTGGCGCTGGTGGCTACATAGCCCAGCCATTGCGTGAATACGAAAAAACCGGCATCTGGACTGTGGACCCCAAGCACACGCCGTACCGCGATGGTGTCAAGAACATGCGCCCTGCGGGCTTTGCCGGCAAGTTGGGCTATGCCTCGGCCGGTGCGGGCGCGGACTTTATTGTCACCAACATGGTGGCCGAAGCGGCCAGCGGTTCCAAAACGCCTAAAGAGGCCGCCGAGCGCGCTCAAAAGCGTGCAGAGCGTTACTACAAGGTTTGATCGTTTGAACTGCGAGCGGCCAGAGTTCATCTCTGGCCGCGTGTTTTACAACCAGAACTGATTGCGCTCCATGTTTGAGAAGTTTCAAAATAGCCGCAACGCGCTGGGCTGGGCTTTCATGCTGCCCGCTGCCACGCTGCTGCTGCTGTTCCTCACCTACCCACTTGGACTGGGCACTTGGCTCGGTTTCACCGATGCCAAGGTCGGCCGTGAAGGGGCGTGGATTGGTTTGGATAATTTTTCCTATCTGATCACCGACAGTGTCACGCAATTGGCACTTTTCAACACTTTGTTCTACACAGTGATTGCCAGCATTTTCAAATTCGTATTAGGCCTTTACCTGGCGATATTGCTGAACAAAAACTTGCCCTTCAAAAGTTTTTTCCGCGCCGTTGTGCTGTTGCCTTGGATTGCACCAACAGCCTTGTCAGCGATTGCCTTTTGGTGGATTTACGACTCCCAGTTTTCGATCATCAGCTGGACGCTGATGAAGTTGGGTTGGATCGACAGCTACATCGACTTCCTGGGTGACCCCTGGAATGCCCGGTATTCAACCATTGCCGCCAACATCTGGCGAGGCATACCCTTCGTGGCCATTTCCTTGTTGGCGGGTCTGCAGACCATCTCCCCGTCTTATTACGAAGCCTCGGCCATCGACGGCGCCACACCTTGGCAGCAATTTCGCCATGTCACGCTCCCGCTGCTGACCCCCATCATTGCCGTGGTCATGACGTTTTCCGTCTTGTTCACGTTCACCGACTTCCAGCTGATCTACGTTCTCACCCGAGGCGGTCCGCTCAATGCGACCCATCTGATGGCCACACTGTCTTTCCAACGCGCCATCTCTGGTGGCGCTTTGGGCGAAGGTGCTGCGCTCGCCACACTGATGGTGCCGTTCCTCCTGGGGGCCATCATGTTCAGTTATTTCGGACTTCAACGCCGCGCTTGGCAACAAGGAGGTGACAAATGAGCACTGGTAAAGACGATGCAGCGCAAGGCATGGATTTTTTGCAATCCATGCCCAAGCGCTGGGTCACGACCTACATTCCACTGGTGATCTTCGTCTTCATCTTGTTGTTCCCCTTTTACTGGATGGTGATCACGTCGTTCAAACCCAATGAAGAACTTTTGTCGCGCGATGGCAACCCGTTTTGGTTCATCAACCCAACTTTGGCGCACTTCGAAAAACTGTTGTTCAAGACCGCTTACCCCTCTTGGCTTTGGAACACCATCGTCGTTTCAGTGGTCTCGACCTTCATTTCCTTGGTGGCCGCTGTGCTGGCCGCCTACGCCATAGAACGCTTGCGTTTTCAAGGTGCCAAGACGGCTGGGGGTGCGATTTTCTTGGCCTACCTGGTGCCGCCATCCATCCTTTTCATTCCTCTGGCCGCGATCATTTTTCAGCTGGGCTTGTTTGACACGCGCATGGCTCTGATCTTGTCTTACCCGACTTTTTTGATTCCGTTTTGCACTTGGCTGCTGATGAGCTATTTCCGCTCCATTCCCTACGAGCTTGAAGAATGCGCCTTGATCGATGGTGCCAGCCGCTGGCAAATTCTCACCAAAATCGTGCTGCCTCTGGCTGTGCCGGGTCTGATTTCTGCGGGTATCTTCGCCTTCACATTGAGCTGGAACGAATTCATCTATGCACTGACCTTCATCTCCTCTTCCGAGAACAAAACCGTGCCCGTGGGTGTGGTAACGGAACTGGTTGAAGGCGACGTGTACCACTGGGGCTCACTGATGGCTGGTGCTTTGCTGGGTTCCTTGCCTGTGGCCTTTGTGTATTCGTTCTTTGTAGAGCATTACGTTTCGGGCATGACGGGCTCGGTCAAAGAGTAATGCTTGATTGACGGCTGGGCAGTTCAAGCTGCATGGCATGCCACCCCAGCCCCAAGCGCAAAGCTGGGGCACTGGGTTCACCTCTTACTTCCTCATCTTCAAGAAACATGACTACTCCCCCCCGCAAAAAACCCGAAGACCTGCGCAGCCAGCAATGGTTTGGCCGCCAAGACCGCGACGGCTTTGCCTACCGCAGCTGGGTCAAAGGCAAAGGCGTGCCGCACGACCAGTTTGATGGTCGCCCGGTCATTGGCATCTGCAACACCTTCAGCGAACTCACGCCCTGCAATTCGCACTTCCGCACCCTGGCCGAGCAGGTCAAGATCGGTGTGTACGAGGCGGGCGGCTTTCCGCTCGAATTTCCCGTGATGTCGCTGGGCGAAACGCTGCTGCGCCCCACCGCCATGCTGTACCGCAACCTGGCCAGCATGGACGTGGAAGAAAGCATCCGAGGCAACCCTATCGACGGTGTGGTGCTGCTCATGGGCTGCGACAAGACCACGCCCAGCTTGCTGATGGGCGCTTCCAGCGTGGGCTTGCCCACGATTGGCGTGTCGGGTGGCCCCATGCTCAACGGCAAATGGCGCGGGCAAGAACTCGGCTCGGGCACCGGGGTGTGGAGCATGAGCGAGCAAGTGCGCGCAGGCACCCTCAAATTGGCCGACTTTTTTGAAGCCGAGAGCTGCATGCACCGCAGCCACGGCCACTGCATGACCATGGGCACGGCCAGCACCATGGCCAGCATGGTAGAAGCTCTGGGCATCGGCCTGCCAGGCAACGCGGCCTACCCGGCGGTGGATGGCCGCCGCAATGTGTTGGCCCGCGATGCGGGGCGCCGAATTGTCGAGATGGTGCACACCGACCAGACCATCAGCCAAGTGCTTACACGCGAAGCCTTTGAAAACGCCATCCGCACGCTGGCCGCCATTGGTGGCTCGACCAACGCCGTGATCCACCTGATCGCGATCGCCGGTCGCTTGGGTCTGAAGCTCACCGTGGATGATTTCGAGCGTTTGGGCAGCGATCTGCCTTGCTTGCTGAATTTGCAGCCCTCGGGCGAGCACCTGATGGAAGACTTCTGCTACGCCGGTGGCCTGCCGGTGGTGATGAAGGAAATCGAGCACCTGCTGCACAAGGACATCGTGACCGTGAGCGGCAAGACCGTGAGCGAAAACATCGCCAGCGCCGTCAACTACGACCCACGCGTCATCAAGACCTTCGAGGCCCCGTTCAAAGAAAAGGCGGGCATCGCCATCCTGCGCGGCAACTTGGCCCCGCGCGGCGCGGTCATCAAGCCCAGCGCGGCCACCCCCGCGCTGATGGTGCACACCGGACGTGCGGTGGTGTTTGAAGACAGCCACGATTTCCACAAGCGCATCGACGACGAGAGTCTCGACGTGGACGAAAACTGCATTTTGGTGCTCAAGAACTGCGGCCCCAAGGGCTACCCCGGCATGGCCGAGGTGGGCAACATGCCGCTGCCCCCCAAAGTGCTGCGCAAAGGCATCACCGACATGGTGCGCATTTCTGACGCCCGCATGAGCGGCACAGCCTATGGCACCGTGGTGCTCCACACCACACCCGAAGCCGCTGCGGGTGGCCCGCTTGCTGTGGTTCAAAACGGCGACATGATCGAACTCAACGTGCCTGAACGCAAACTGCAGTTGCTCATCAGCGACGAAGAACTGGCGCGCCGATTGGCCTTGTGGGAAAAGCCCGCGCCCGCCATGAACTCGGGCTACTGGAAGCTCTACATTGACCATGTACTGCAAGCCGACGAAGGTGCGGACATGGACTTTTTGGTCGGCCAGCGCGGCTCTGCTGCGCCCAAAGACAACCACTGATGGTTTTCTTTTCTTTCGTATGACCCTAGGCTGTGGGCAATGCGAACTTCTCTTTTGTAGGAGCCCACCCTGTGGGCGATTCCGCGTGGACCACGAAGACCTGCATCGCCCACGGGGTGGGCTCCTACAAAAAAATACCGGATCGCCCACTCGATGGGCTCTTGCAAAAATGCACATTGCTTTGAAAAAACCAAGGAAATCACTATGCGTATTTTGATCACCGGCGGTGCCGGATTTTTGGGCGCTCGCCTGGCCCGTGAAATTTTGAAACGTGGCCAACTCGATGGGCAAAGCGTGAGCGAATTGGTCATTGCCGACCTGTTCCCCGCCCCGGCTGATTTGCTGGCCGACCCACGCGTCAAGGGCCATGCAGGCCCCATGCTGGAACAAGGCGACTTGTTCAAGAGCGGTTTTGACGGCGTGTTCCATTTAGCTTCGGCCGTGTCGGGCGAGTGCGAGTTGGACTTTGACCTGGGCCTGCGCTCCAACGTAGACAGCAGCCGCTTGCTGCTCGACAGCATTCGCGCCTCGGGAAAAGCCTCGCGTCTGGTCTTTGCCAGCTCGGTCGCGGTGTTCGGCCCCGACGCGGCCAACCCCATGCCCGCGCTGGTGGCCGACACCACCTTGCCCACGCCACAAACGTCGTATGGCACCCACAAGCTGATGATCGAGTACATGGTCGCCGACTACACCCGCAAGGGCTACATCGACGGCCGCGCCGCCCGCCTGATGACGGTGGCCGTGCGTCCTGGCAAGCCGAACGGTGCAGCATCGTCGTTCTTCAGCGGCATCATCCGTGAGCCTTTGGCAGGCACCGCCACCACCTGCCCGGTGGATGCCACCGTGTCGCACCCCATCTCTTCGCCGGGCAACACCGTGCATGGCCTGATCACCGTGTTCGAGGCCAGCCGTGAAGCCTTTGGTGGCCGCATGGCGCTGAACCTGCCCGGCTTGAATGTGAAGGTCAGCGAGATGCTGGCCGCGCTGGAAAAAGTGGCAGGCCCCGCTGTGCGTGAGCGGGTGAGTTTTGTCAAAGACGAACGCATCGCGGGCATTGTGGACAACTGGGCCAAAGGCTGCACCTTCGAGCGTGCACATGCCTTGGGTTTGCGGGCCGATGCCAGCTACGAGGCCATCATTGAGCAATACATCGAGGACTGCAAAACACGGCCCGGTTACCCGGCCGAGGCTTTGAACGGCTTGAAGTAAGCTGGCCCCAGGCCGTCACGCTTTCACAGCGTGGCGGCTTTTTTATGTTTTTTTAAAAATGCGTGCTGATCGCCCCGCTGATGCGCCCATCGTCTTCGATGACCGCCATCCAGCGCCATTTGTCAAAGGTGGTGCAGGGGTGAGAAATGCCCAAGGCCACACGGTCACCCACTTGCGGCCAAACGCCCTGTCCGTCAAACACCATGTGGGCATGCTGATCACTCAGCGCTTTGACTTTCCAGGACTCGGGCGTGGCCTGCATGGCCCCTTCACCCCTTTGCCCACGCGCTGCCCAGCGCACCGGCATGGGCATGCACTGGTCAAACGACAGGTCGCGCCGCCCCGCGCTCAAAATGGCCAGCCCCGGCTCGGGCACCGACTGCACCTTGGCCCACACCTCCAGCGCGGGCTGCAGCGATGCGCTCAAGCCCTCACGCGCCTCCACCAGCTTGAGGTAACGGGCGTAGTTCCAGTGGTCGTGCGTGACATAACAGCCCGAACGCAACACGCCTTGCACCGGGCGACTTTTGACCTTCGTTTTGAGCATCGGGATCACCAAATCGAACACCGCCGAGCCACCGGCCGAGAGCAAGACCTCGTCATTCCCCCACAGGTTCTGTGTGTCGATCTGATGCACCAGCGCCTGCACACTGCGGACCAGACCGCTCACCGCCGCGATGTCGTGGGCACTGTCGCATTGGCCCAGCCCACCCTCGTAACACTCCACCCCACCCAGACTCACCACAGGCGAAGCGGCCATGGCCTGCGCCAAAGCCAAGGCTTGTTCGTGCGTGCGGCAGCCGGTGCGGTAACCGGCAATGCCCAGCTCCAGCAGCACATCCCAGCAGCGGGTGTTGCCGCGTTGTGTGCCCCACGCGGTCAGGGCCTGCAACTGCGCCAGCGAATCAACCAAAAACCACACCCGCGCTTGCGGGTGCTGGTTCAGCAAAAAATCCAGCCCATCCAGATCGGCGTCCGACACCAACTGGTTGGCAATGATGGCGCGCTGTGCCCCAGCCGCCAGTCCCACGCGCAGCTGGTGCACATTGGCAAAAGTCAAACCCCATGCCCCGGCTTGCAGCTGCATGCGAAACAGCTCAGGCGACAGGGTGGTCTTGCCGTGCGGGGCCAGGGCCACGCCTTTGCGCTGCACAAAGTCCTGCATCCAAGCCAGGTTGTGCTTGAGGGCTGGGCGACGCAACACGGCCACCGGGTAAGCCAGCGCGTCATCGAGCAGGTGCCAGCCGCGCGCACCCAATTGCGATACCGCACAAGGCTCAGCCGCCAAGGGGAAGCCTTTGCAAGCCGCATTCAATACAAAATCGTGTTCCATGTCTCGGTGCTCCATTCATCGCGTGACCCATTTGCCGCTGATTCTCCCACCACGAACTGAATTTTTTCTGCTTTGACGCTCATGACACGCCCTTCCAAAACCCTCGACATCGTCGCCCTGGGCGAAGCCATGGTCGAGTTCAACCAAACCCAAGCCGAACCCCCTTTGTACCTGCAAGGCTTTGGCGGCGACACCAGCAATGCCGCCATCGCCGCAGCGCGGGCAGGTGCCCGTGTGGCCTACCTGAGCCGCTTGGGCACCGACCGCTGGGGCGACCGCCTCATGGACTTGTGGCAGCGCGAGAACATGGACACCGACACCGACACCGTGATGCGAGACGCGCAAGCGCCCACCGGCATGTACTTTGTGAGCCACGACGCACAAGGCCACCACTTCAGCTACGCCCGCGCCGGATCGGCGGCCAGCCGCATGCAGACAACAGACCTCGCGCACTGG
>CAITSG010000416.1 GCA_903894995.1 uncultured Burkholderiales bacterium | reverse complement strand
GCTCCCACAAAACGCCGCTTGCACAAAACGCCATAAGCACTCGGTTTCGGCGCTGCTTTTTGTAGGAGCCCCGCCTTCGGGGCGATGGGGCGTGGTCTGCAGGCGCTTGATCGCGGCGGGGGCGCCGCTCCTACAAAACACCACTGGCACAAAACAGTTCGACTGCACCACGCCTCAAGCCTTGTGGGCTGGCCAGGCAAAAGCCAACGCTTGTTTGTTGAGAAACCGCCCCACGGCTTCGCGGTGGTAGGTGGTGCCTGCGGCCAAGGTCTGGGCTTGGGCTTCGGCCGTCAACATGTCTTGCAGGCCACCCCCCAAAGCGCTGCCCAAGCTGCGCTTGATGAGCGACACCGCTGTGGGCGAAGCACCCACAAAGCTGCGGGCCATGGCCTGTGCGCGGACCAGCAATTGCTCAGGTTCATGCAATTCCATCACGATGCCCAGTCGCAAGGCCTCTTGCGCGTTGATGTCACGGGCCGAGAGCATGATTTCCTTGGCACGCTGCACACCCACCACCCGGGGCAAGGTGTAAAGCGCACCCACATCGGGCACCAGGCCCACCTTGAGGAAAGACATGTTGAACCAGGCACGCGGCGTGGCCAGCACGAAGTCGGCAGACAGCGCCAGGCTGAAACCCGCCCCGGCGGCTGCGCCATCAACAGCGGCGATGACAGGACGGTCAAGGGTCAGCAAAATTTGCACCCACTCGTGAAGCGTCTGCATGCGGCTGAGCCAAGCGCCGTTTTCATGCTGAGCCGTTGCCATGTTTTTCAAATCACCACCCGCGCAAAAGTGACCACCCGCCCCGGTCAGCACCACGGCACGGATGTCTTTGTTTTGCTGAATGTGGCGCAGCGCCAGCACCAAACCTTCACGCATTGCAGATTCAAGCGCGTTGCGCTTGGTCGGGCTGTTGAAGGTGAGGGTGGCGACTTGGTCAAGCACCTCGAATTGGAGTGCTGTCGATTGAAGGGTGTTGTCGGTCATGTCAAGGCTCCTGAGTAATCCCGGCCACCGGCCAGGGAACTGCCACCGTCCACCGCCAGGATGGCACCGGTGACGAATGCGGCGTGTGGCGACGCCAAAAACAGCGCCATGTCGGCGATCTCTTCCACCCGGCCCATGCGCTGCAGGGGCACGGACTGCGTCATGCGTTGCAGCGTCTCGGGTGTGGGCGCGAGGCGGCGGATGCCTTCGGTGTCGCCAATCGGGCCGGGCACGATGGAATTCACGCGCACGCCTTCGGGCCCCCACTCCATGGCCAGCACGCGGGTGAGCATGTCCACGCCCGCCTTGGCCGCACACACATGGGCTTGCAGCTTGGTGGGGTTGAAGGCCTGCGGTGCCGAGATGTTGATCACGCAGGCACCTGGACGGCGCAGGTGTTCGTAGCCTGCACGCAGCACATGGAAGGTGCCGTTCAGGTCAATGTCGACCACCGTCTTGAAACCGTTGGCCGACATGCCCAAAGCGGGTGCCAGAAAGTTGCCCGCCGCACCAGAGACCAACACATCAAAAGGGCCGATGGCGTCACGCGCCTGTTGCAGCACGGCGGCAATGCCAGGGGCGTCGCGCACGTCGGCGCTGTAGCCTTCAATCTGCGTGCCGTGTTGGCGCAACTGTTCGACGGCTTGGGCCACGCGCTCGGCGTTTCGGCTGGCAATCGCCACCTTGGCCCCGGCCTGCGCAAACGCAGTGGCGATGCCCAGGTTGATGCCGCTGCTGCCACCGGCCACAAACACCGACTGGCCTTTGAAACTCAAAGGGATGCGCATGGGGTCTCCTGTTGGGAAAAGTTGATGGGGTTTGTTGTGGGAGCCCACCCCTGTGGGCGATGGTTTTCGGGGAGATGAAGTTGGCAATGCTTTGGAGGGCGTGTTCCACGCCCATCGCCCACGGGGTGGGCTCCTACAAAACAAGCGCTGTGTGCGTGGGTCACGCGGGTGGCTTCGGGTCGAGCTTCCCCCGTGGGAGCCCACCCCTGTGGGCGATGGTTTTCAGAACAGCTGCTGTGTCGATGGATCATAGGCTGGCCTGCGAGGAGGGTGCGGCCAAGCGCGCACGTTCTTGCTCTTGCAACTGTCGCCACAAAATCTTGCCCGTGCCCGACTTGGGCAGGGTGTCCACAAAGCGCACGATGCGCGGGGTTTTGTAGGCGGCCATGTGCTCGCGGCTCCAGTCGATGAGGTCTTGCTCGGTGACTTGGCCTTTGAAAGCAGGCTTGAGCACCAAGAGCGCCATCACG
>CAITSG010000415.1 GCA_903894995.1 uncultured Burkholderiales bacterium | reverse complement strand
TGCAAGTGGCACGCATGGTGCAAGACGCCAAGATCACCACCGTGGCTTCGGGTTATTGCATGTCAGCATGCTCGCTGATTTTCATGGCCGGACAAATACGCACCTTTGGCACTGGAAGCTTGCCAAGAGTGACCCTGGTCGGCATTCACGGCGGGCACGACCGGGACTCCAAACGCATCAATCCCAGTTTGATGCCCCAAATGTACGCTTGGTACAAACAGCAAATGGGCGACAAATTCGACGCCCAGATCATCAACCAAGCTTTGTACGACATCAAAGAGGCTTCCGGATTTTTAAGGGTTCGAGAACTCCAACGCACACCAGAAAAAGACCGCACACCCTGGTTCTGCCCCACAGGTCAAACACCATTCGATCAATGCCAAAAGCACACCGGCAAAGACGCCCTCAGCCTGGGTGTGGTGACACAAACCGAAACCGTGCCCTTGCAATTGCCAGCCAGCATGCAAGTGCAATTGGGCTTTTTTGGCAAGTCCTTGGGCGCGCCCATGGTGGATCTGCATGACCGCGCCGATACCCTGATTGAGGTCCTGTGCAAAGGCCAGTTGCTGTGCAAGACCATTGGACAGCGCACCTTCAACAACTACCTGAGCGCCAAGCACAACAAAGCCCTGGCTATTGGTTGGGGCAAAACGGGTTACGGCGTGCGCTGGGGTGTAGATGACCCCGGAATGGCCATGCTGGGGGCACTGTACCAATGCAACCACGCCAAAAACAACCCCAAACTCTGCCGCCTGATTTCTGTCAACGAGCACGAAGTACTGCCGATCTACGACGAGGCGAGCACCCAAGCTGCTGCCATGTTGGGCCAGTTGCCAACCCCTTTGCCCGAACACCTTCAGGCCGAACGCGATGAACCGGGTGCTAGCACCCCGTCCCGATTACGTTGGGCTCAGGCGCTCACGGGTATGACCCCCAAAGCACTGGATGGCATTCAACGCTGGGATACCGGCACATTGGCCCAAGCCCTGCAGCAAGCCGATCGCCCAGTGCTCATTGATGCGGCCAACTTTGGCCCGGTGATTCCCGGTGCATTGAGCTTCATCCACAGCGGTCTGGCTTTCGAGGATGACAAGTTGGAGCAGCCCTATGCGGAGCGCTTTGGCCAGATGCTGCGGGCAGCCGCTCCCGACCTGAACCAAGCTGTGGTTTTTTACTGCAGCCACTCGGAAAGCTGGCTGTCTGTCAATGCGGCCATGCGTGCGCGACAGTTGGGCTACACCCAAGTCATTTGGTACAGAGGCGGTTTCACGGCATGGACCCGATCGGGCTTGCCCACAGTGGGGCGAGTGCCAGTGGCAGTGATGTATTGAGCCCCACCCTTGAAACCGATGAATTGGGCCTGACCGATTCAACGCTTTTTTGTCCAGCCACTGCTTTTGAGTTCAGCGCTCCCATCCCGCCTCAGCGCCTCAGCGCCTCAGCGCCTCAGCGCCTCAGCTTGCTTGTTTTCCATCCATAGCCCTCAACAAAACCAACTATTGATACAAATTTGTGATGCATTTGTAAAAATTTGATAAATTTAATAATCTGTTATAGAATAATTTTTGATAACGAATTATTACAATATTTCAAAAATGTAACTGACCATTTCACAAGAGGTTTTTATGAAGAAACAAAGCCATCGCACTGCTTACAGCCTGTCACAAGCCATCATCACGGCCGCCACGGTCATCCTCGCAGGCTGCGGAGGAGGGGGTGGCGGAGGTGGAGCCACACCCGAGCCTTCCTTGGAAAAAACAAACTCCGCTGCGACCACAAGCCCTGCCCCCAACAACGTTTCAACACCTGACCCAGCTGCAGTCGCAACGCCTTCACCCGCCCCGGTGTCAACGCCCTTGACCACCCCATTCACAGCACCCGTCACACCACCCGCATCCGGATCAACACCTGCCACCACACCCGGGACAACAACACCGACAACACCTCCTGCAACAACGCCCGCGACGCCCCCGGCAACAACACCGGCAACGCCCCCTGTCACCGTACCCGTTACTCCTCCCGTGACCGCACCGGTGACCTTGCCTGTGATCACACCAGCGAGCAGCACCCTTCTGGGTGGAACGGTCGCCACCGGTGCACCTTTGACCAACTCAACGGTGACTTTCCAGGATGCCAAACCGTCCACCGTCACCACCGTCACTGACGCTTCAGGCAAATTCAACATTGACGTGTCCAAAATCAAAAGCCCGGCCATCATGTCCGTCACATTGAGCGATGGCCGCAAGATGTACTCCATCTGGGATGGCAGCACCCAAGGCACTTCCGCCACAGCCAACATCACCCCTTTGACCGATGCCGTGGTCAGCGAATACGCCAAATCCAAAAACATCAAACCCTCGGACATCAGCGCCGCCAGCGTGGACACCACTGCGCTCAGAACAGCCAAAAACACGGTGAAAGAATGGATTGTCTCGGCGTACCAAAGCACAGGCGGCAATGCCTCCAGCCTGGACATCCTGAACACGCCCTTTGACGCGTCCGGCACAGGTCTGGATGCGGTGCTGGACTCCCTGAACTTCACCCGCAACAGCGACGGCCTGACCGTGCTGTACCCCAAACAAGTGATCCTTTCAGACTCCGCCTCTCCCAGCCCCTTGCCCCCCCTGAGCGCCAGCAACAAGCTGTCCAACGTGACCAGCGGCAACAATGTTTTTCCCTTGTCCCAATTGGGCAGTTGGCGCAACCGCATGAACGACTGCATGAAAGTTGCCGTGAATGGGCGCGCAGCCAGTGCATCGTGTGCAGGCATTGCCCCCTTGGCCTACAAACATGACAGCGTGAGTTTTCAGACCCACCTGTTTTCTGACATTGGCGAAAGCAACTCAGTGGGCGCTGTTTTTGAGTACCCCAAAATCATGACCATCAGCACAGGTTCTGCAGGCACTTCGGCCACCGTTGAATTGCGGTGGTACCAACCCTTGACACAAACCACGCACAGCCGACTGGCCATCTTCCGTGACTTGGGTGAATCCGGACGCCTGCAAGACAACAACGTGGCCTCGGCCACAGGCAGCACTTGGTGGCTTTATGGCAACCAACGGGATCTGGAGATCCGCATCGAGCCACGCTTGAGCCGTTACGAAAACATGAACGCCAGCAGCCAAGGCACCTCGCCCAGCGCCTTGTTTTCAGGCCTGCACATCCTGATCAACAATTACAAACAGGTCAACGGCAACTGGGTTTCAACCAATATTTTGGCAGCCAACGTGACTGGCCCGGGTCTGCCTGCCTCAGGCTTGGTCATGGCACCCGTGGACCCCGCCCTGTACAGCTCACCCTACCTTGGCATTTTGAACCGCACTGGCCAAATGCCTGCACAAGTGACCTACGCACCCGACAGCGTGAACGAGTTCAGGCTTGGTGGCATTCCTTTGAGCACCAACATCAGCACAGCCGCACTGGACGCTTGGTGGACCTCTCAAAGTGCCAGCAACCAGTTTTACAACGACACACGATTGCTGGACTTTTCTTCGATTCAAAGCCAATCCCTTTACACGGTGAAAGTGGTGTATCTGTCCGGTCAAGAAGAAACACACAAACTTCGCTTGCCAGGAGCTTTACCCTCTCCGACCGATGCCAAAAGCGTTGCATGGCCTGTGCTGACCAACGCCACAGAGGTCAAAGACGCCATCCTGAAGCCCTCCAGTTCGGTCACCGCCAAATGGTCCTTTGACAGCGCGTCCTTGGTCCCGGAAGTGACCTTCATCGCGGGCTACGCACCCCCACTGGAGGCCTGCACCAACAAAAGAGCCCGCATTTGGCAAGTTGAAAAATACATGGGCAAAAACGACAAAACGATTGCTTTTACCCCTTTGGACAACTCTGCTTGCTGGGGTCCCAACTTCCCAGGAAACACCAGCAGCAGCACCACCGACATTGGTCTGCGTTCTTTGCAAAACGGCACCCGGTACTATTCATTCATCACCTGGCGTCTTTGAAGTTCCCGTGAGTTGTCCAAGCCTCTGACTGAGGCTGGCAGGACAAATCCCAATGGTGTTTGCATGAAAGGCTGTGATCAAATCACAGTCTTTCACTTTGGATCAACACCATGAACTCCACCCGCATCGCAGGTCTGCTGAGTCTTTTGTTAGGCCTTGGCCTGAACGCCACACAAGCCCTCGCACAAACCTACCCCACCAAACCCATCAAGGCCGTGGTGCCTTTTGCCGCTGGAAGCGCCACTGACCAAATTGGCCGCGCTTTTGCACAAAAAATGTCTGAAGTGCTGGGCCAGCCCGTGGTGGTGGACAACCGCGCTGGCGTGAATGGCATGCTGGGCGCGGACGCGGTGGCCAAATCGGCACCGGACGGTTACACCATCCTGATCGGCACCAACAGCACCAACGCGGCGCTCAAGAGCCTGATGAAAAAGCTGCCCTATGACCAGGACACCGCCTTTGCGCCCGTGGCCTACATGGGCTCGGTGCCGCTGATCGTGGCCGTGAACAACGACGTGCCCGCCAAAACCCTCAAAGAGTTTGTGGACTTGGCCAAATCCAAGCCCACACAAATCACCTTTGCCAGCGCCAGCACCTCGCAACTGGTGTCCAGCGAAGTGCTCTCCAGCATGGCAGGCATCCAGATGACCAACGTGCCCTACAAGAGCGGCCCTGCGGCCATGACCGACCTGATTGGCGGCCAGGTGAACATGTTCAGTGCTGACTTTGCGGTGATGCTGCCGCAGGTCAAGGCGGGCAAGATCCGTGGCCTGGCTGTCACCTCAACCCAGCGCTCCAAAGCCATCCCCGAGCTGCCCACCGTGAACGAAGCACTGGGCCTGAAAGACTATGAGCTGATCGCCTACTTTGCGGTGTTCGCGCCCGCAGGCACACCGGCCGACATCATCACCAAGCTCAACGCTGCGGTGAACGCTGCTGCCACTGACAAGACCATCCTGGAGCGCTTCTCGGCCCTGGGCTTCGAAACTGCACCAGCCTCACCCGAGGCATTGGCACAACGCTCCAAAGCCGAGACCGCCAAATGGGCCAAGGCCATTCGCGACGCGAAGATTGAGCCGCAATAAATCGACGCTGTTCATCCAAGCGGCTCACCCCTGGTGACCGACTTTCATCCGAAACGGACCCTGCTCCGGTTCGGATGAAAAAAGCCCACCGTCCTATGGGGTGAAGTCCTTCAAGCGACGGCTTTTTTGCTGAGACCTCTGAGCTTTTGCATCAATTCAACCGCGCCAACGGTGCAATCATCACCGCGCCACACCACATGCTGGTCTGTCCGGCAAATCAGCAATTTGTGTTTGTAGGCGGGCGGCACCTCTGACTGCTCACTCACATCCAGCAACTTCAAAGGCACTTGCGCTTGCTGCGCGGCCTCCAGCAAAGGCTTCACCTGTGCACTGGCGTCCAGCACCATCAGGGTGTAGGCAGGCCCCAGTTCATCGTACAAAGAGCGGCCATCATTCAGCCAAAAATGAGGAGCTCGGCACCCCGGCACCGTGGACGCCGTGAAGTCACCCATGGTGTAAGCCGGGGCAGTCTCTTGGTCAAAGTCAATGATGGGTGACTTTTCGTAAAAATAGCCAAAATTCAAACCCGCACAACAAAACTGCTGCACATTGAGCGCGTAAGCCTCTTGACCCATGTGCAGACGCGCGGCCTGTCCTGCTTCGTTGTTCGCTTCTATCTCGGCAGGCACGGCACTTCTCGCCTTGATCATTTTTTGAGCGTGGTTCATGACGAAGTGCGACACCTGCTCAGTGATCGGTTGACGCTCGGCTTCGTACGCATCCAGAATCGATTCGTCCGCCCATCCTTGGACACGGGCCGACAGCAACCAAGCCAGGTTGGTGGCGTCCGCGATGCCGGCATTCATGCCGTAACCCGCATAAGGCACCCAAAGGTGCGCAGCGTCTCCGGCCAAAAACACCTTGCCGTTGCGAAAACGGTTGGCCACCAAACGGCGTCCTACCCAATCTTCCTTGGTGATGATCTGGTACTCAAAATCGGGCCCCACGCCCAAAATATGCCGAATCGACGTGTCGCGATCGACCGAATCGAACTCCAGTTCTTGCGCATTCAGATGGTTGTGGACCAGCCAGGTTTCTTGACCATCGATGGCAAAAACCGTTCCGCAACGGTCCGGGTTGACCGAGTAATAACACCAAGCCAGTTTGCCCGGCAGCAAGGCGGCCAATTGGGGGGCGCGAATGTGCGTTGACTGCACACGCTGAATCACCTCCGTGCCTTGCAGTTGAGCCCCCATTTTTTTGCGCACACCCGAGCTGCCGCCATCACAACCGACCAGATAACGAACGCGCAACTGCCGAACTTCTTGGGTGTCCAAATCTTCCAGACTCACCAAGACCCCGTGATCGTCCTGTTCAAAATCGATCAAGCGGGTCCTGCTGAGCAAGCTCAAGCCTTCTTGCTTGACGGCATGCGCCAAAAGCAAAGGCTCCAGGTAAATCTGGTTGATGCGGTGGGGTGGCTCAGCCGTGGGCCATCCGGTGTCTGGACCTTCGAGCTCGGTGTAGCGATCGCGTCGGCAGGGAATCGGGATGCGGGTCAACTCCTCACCGGTCATGCGCGTGCGAAACACCACATCGTTGGGAAAGTCTTCCGGCAATCCCGCTTGGCGCAAAGCAGACGACACACCCAAACGCCTGAATTGCTCCATGGACCGGGCGGACACATGGTTGCACTTCACATTGGGCGGTTCACCAAAGCGACGCACCTCGGCCACGGTCACCCGGACACCCGACCTGGCCAAATCCATCGCCAAGGTCAGGCCCACAGGTCCTGCGCCCACCACCAACACATCGCTTGCAAAATCCTTGTTCATGACCACGGGTTCTCACTGAAGTTTGATGTTGGCTTTGCGAATCACGTCGCCCCACTTGCGCGTTTCGCTTTTCATGTAGGTGTCAAACGCTTCGGTGGATGAAGGCACGGGCTCCATGCCAATGTTGCGCATCTGGGTGCGAATGCCCTCGTCGTTCAATGCCGCTGTGAATTCCGCATGCAAGCGGCTCAGGATCGGCTGTGGCGTTCCTGCTGGGGCCACCAGGCCGAACCAGCCCGTAGAGTCATAGCCGGTCAAACCCGACTCGGCCAAGGTCGGCACATCCGGCAGAGATGCCAACCTGTTGGGGCTCGTGACAGCAAATGCCTTGAGCTTGCCTGCCTTGATGTGCTGCAAAGCGGCGGGCAAGTCGGTCAGCGCCAGCGTGACCTGACCCGACAAGGCATCCATGGCAGCAGGGCCTGAGCCACGGTAGGGCACCTCCGTCAATTTGATGTCCGCCATCTGAGAGAACAAAGCTGTCGACAGGTGCATGGCCGTGCCATTGCCACCGTGCCCGATGGCATATTTGCCCGGCTGACTTTTGGCCGAGGCGATCAGTTGCGCCACCGTGTTGGCTTGCACGGAGGGGTGACCCACGATCACAAACGGAATGGCCGCCAGCATGGTGATGGGTGCCAACTCCTTGGCGGGGTCAAATGGCATTTGTGGGTAAAGGCTGACGTTGGCCGTCAGGCCACCTGCGGCCCCCACACCCAGCATGTAACCATCTGGCGCCGCCTTAGCGACTGCGGCCAATCCGATGTTGCCTCCTGCGCCCGGACGGTTGTCCACCACCAACTGCTGGCCCAGTTTCTCGTTGAGGCGCGGCGAGAGGATGCGGATGATGGCATCCGCGCTGCCTCCCGGCGGAAAGGTCACCACCACCCGGATCGGTTTTTGCGGATAGGCGTTTTGGGCCATGACCGCCAGAGGCAGGATGGCCCCCGACAGCGTCAAGGCCAACAAGCGGGTGATTGCTCGAAACTTTTTAAACATGTTGTCTCCTTTTGAAGGGGTGTAGACGTCCACACAGAGCCAGTCCAAAAATGATTGGAATCAATGTTGTTTCATTTGTAAATTGAAATATTGCGAACCAGCTATGATTTTTACTTATGAATGGCAAAAATCGATTCCAACCCACCTTGGGGCAACTGAGGGCTTTCTCTGCCGCCTACCGCCTGCGCAAGCTCAGCGCTGCGGCGGACAGCCTGAACATCACGCAATCAGCGGTCAGCGTCTCGATCAAACAATTGGAAGAAGGCTTGGGCGTGCGCCTGTTTGACCGAACCACCCGGTCCCTGCACATCACACCTGCGGCGCAAGACGCCATCGTGTTGGCCGATCGCATCCTGCGCGATGTAGACGTCCTGCGCAACAACCAGCTGGAATTGGTGGACCTGCACAGAGGACGGATCAGCATGGCCGTCACGCCCACCCTGGCAGAAATTCTTCTGCCCCAAGTCATCCAGACCTTTCGCCTGCAACACCCCGGGGTGAAAGTGGTGATCGAGGACTGCGCACCCGACCAGTTTTTGCCGCGCATCCTGTCCCAGCAAGTGGATTTCGGCATCGGCACACCGGAAAACCACGCAGGCACCGAGATTGAAAAAGAAACCTTGATGCGGGACCAACTCAGCGCCATCGTGCCCAAGTCACATCCGCTGGCACAGCGCAAGGCCATCCATTGGCGCGACCTGGAGGGCCACCCCATCAGCACCATGCGCCACGGCTATGGCGTGCGGCACATGATCGAGATGACGGCCGCCAAAGAAGGGGTGAAGCTGCAAGTGGCCAATGAGGTGGCTTTT
>CAITSG010000414.1 GCA_903894995.1 uncultured Burkholderiales bacterium | reverse complement strand
TCACCCGCTTGTCGATTGGCGTGCAGAGTTTTGACAACGCACACCTGAAGGCACTGGGCCGTGTGCACGACCGCGACCAAGCGCTGGCGGCTGTGACCGAGGCCGCGCAGGTGTTTGACACCTTCAACCTCGACCTGATGTACGCCTTGCCGGGCCAGACGCTCGAAGGCTTGACACAAGACATCCAGACCGCTTTGGCTTTTGAGCCACCGCACATCTCGATCTATCACCTGACGATCGAGCCCAATACGGTGTTCGCCAAGTTTCCGCCCACTTTGCCCGAGGACGATTTGGCCTACGAGATGATGGACCGCATCACCGAGCTGACCTCAGTGGCGGGCCTTGAGCGCTACGAAGTATCGGCATATGCCAAACCCGGGCACAAGTGCACCCACAACCTGAACTATTGGCAATTTGGGGATTATTTGGGCATTGGGGCGGGCGCGCACAGCAAGCTCAGTTTTGCGCACCGCGTGTTGCGCCAAGTGCGTTACCGCGAGCCAGCTTTGTACATGCGCCAAGCCAGCCAGGGCGATCCTGTCACGCAAAGCACCGAAGTGTCACGCCAAGAATTGCCTTTTGAGTTCATGCTCAATGCGTTGCGCCTGCGGGGTGGTTTTGAGCTGGCCGACTACGTGGACCGCACGGGCTTGGCTCTGACGAGTTTGCAACAAGGACTGCTGGAGGCTGAAAGAAAAGGCTTGGTCGGTCGCGACCTTCATCGGGTGTGGCCGACAGACCGAGGATTTGACTTCTTGAGTGATTTGCAAGCGCTGTTTTTGGCCGAAGGCGGATGAGCCTTGAGGTGATTTTTGGGCCTTCAGAGTGAGAGCGTTTGGTGGGCTTGTTGCATGGACTGGCCCAAGTTGTTGAAGTATTCCAGCGTGCGCTCAGACGGGATCAGGAACTTGGCGCGTCTATCGCCCTCTTGGCTTTGAGCCATGAGCATCTCCTTGTCGCGCAGGCGTGTGATGCGTTTGTGCAGTGTGGCCGGTGAACCTAATTCTTCCAGCGCAATGGCCTCGCGCACAGTCATGGGGTTTTTTTCGTACCACCTCAAAACCACCGCTTGCAGCAAAGCTTCTTCGTTGGCGTCCATTTCCAAGCCGACAGGAAGCACTTGGATGGCTTTGGTTAACTTCAAGAACCGCAAATAAGCTGCAGCGAAAGGGCTATTGGTTTTTTCCATAATTTTTCGATTTTAACGAATTAAACATATGCCTCCTGTTTTTGACAAAGTGGCATCGATGGTGATCAAGGGGACGTGATTTTTCTTTCTCGGATGATGCGACCCCAGGTGGCGGTTTCACTGGCCATATACCGCGACAGCTGATCGCGTGAGCCTGGCATGGGTGTTAAACCATGTTTGTTGAGTTGCTCCACCACGTCAGGAGCCGTCAAGACTTTGACCAATTCTGTGTTCCATCGATCCAAAACCGATTTGGGCACTTTGGAAGAAGCCACGAAGGCATACCAATTGGTAGCATTGAAACCCGGATAGCCCGATTCGGCAATGGTGGGAATGTGCGGTAAAGCACTCAGGCGTTGAGAACCTGTGCTGGCCAAGGGAATGATCTTGCCCGCATCGATGTGAGGCGCTGCTGTGGCCATGGTGGCATACCATGCAGCCACCCGGCCTCCCAGCAAGTCCTGCAGAGCTGCTGCACCCCCTTTGTAGGGCACATGCACGGTGTCGAGTTTGGCCATGTCGTTGAGCAGTTCACCGGCCAAATGCGAGGCAGAACCTGGTCCAGTGGACGCAAAATCGAGTTTGCCGGGGTCTTTTTTGGCAGCCGCGAGGAATTCGGCAAAGGTTTTGATGCCTGTGCCGGGATGCACCACCAGCACGTTGGGAAAGTTCACCGCCAGGGTCAAAGGTGCCAGATCTTTGACCGGATCGTAGGGCAGCTTCATCATGTGGGGTGCAATGGTCAGCGGACCCACAGACCCCAATAAAAGCACGCTGCCATCGGATGGGCCAGCGGCGGTGTATTGGTGGGCGATGTTCCCGCCTGCACCGGCTTTGTTTTCCACCGTGACTGCAACGCCCAGGTTTTCGCTCAGTTTTTTGGCCATGATGCGAGCGCCTGTATCGGCTGCTCCACCGGGCACAAAGCCCACGACCATGCTGATGGTCTTTTTGGGGGGGAACTCCTGAGCTGAGGCTTCCATCAGAGGGGTCAGCAAACTCGCAAGAACCCAACAGGTTTTGACAATCAAGTGGCGTGGCATGGTGTGTGTTGTTTGAAGACAGGGCGATGTGGCGGGTTGGAAAGTCAGACTTCAATGGGCCAGGACTTTGGTGAGACCCCATGTTTTGCCAACATGAACTGGGCATCCAAGCCCAAACGGTCAACGTGTCCTGTTGCCCTGTCATCACTCTGTGGATGACAAGCTCTAGAGCCCCTTTGTCGGTGGACAGGTAAATTCGTTAAATTCAACATAAATAAATTTTTCTTGTAAAAAACAATTAATAAAATCAGTATCTACATGCGGGCGGCGCTGCACAATATGATAATTTCGATATTCGAAATTATGAAAAAAACTCAAACCCCTGCCAAACCGTCGAGCCGTCAACAAACCCGACAAACGGGGGTGTTTGTTCGGACAACGCCGGGCAGCCAATCCCTGGAGCGGGGGCTGCGCATTTTGCGCACCTTCCGCCACGGTGTGGACTCGCTGACCAATGCCGACATTGCGGCGCGTACGGGGCTTGTGCGGCCTACAGTCAGCCGTCTTTGTCGTTCTTTGGTGGATTCTGGTTTTCTTGAGTTTGATCGTCAGCAAAACGCCTACCGTTTGAGCGTTGCCAGTTTGAGTCTGGCTTTGTCGTTCAGGTCTTCAGATCCTGTGCTGGAGGCGGCGCTTCCTTTCATGCGCGAGTTGGCTCAGAGCCGCAAAGTCAATGTGAGCCTGGCCACGGCAGACCAGTTGGAGATGGTTTATGTCGAGACCGTGCGGTTCAGTCGACAGGGTGTTTTCAGGCACCAAGCGGCTGGCAGTCGGATTCCGATCGCCGTCACCTCCTTGGGTCGCGCTTATCTGGCGGGCCTGCCTATCTTGCAACGCCAAAGCCTGCTTGAAAAACTGCAATCTGCACAGGGCAAGGACGGGCCAAAAACGCAAGAGCATCTGCAGCAAGCGCTCCAGTTCTTCGATCTGCGCGGCTTTTGTTACACCCAATGGCAACCGGGCATGGGCTCGGTCGCTTCGCCCATTCAGTCACCCAGCGGCAGAACGTACGCCATCCACATCAGCTATCACATCGAATCGCCGGACTCGGAGATCCGTCAGATGGATGCGTACGCAGCACTGCTGAGCCATTTGGTGCACGACGTCAAGGCGGCATGGGCAGAAAAAATCGGCGATTGAAGACCGTCACCAAAGCGCCAGGCAACAGGCCCGGACCATGTCATTGATCCGGGCCTGTCAACCATGGCGCTTGACTGCGGTGGTGCGCTTTACGCGGTTTTGGCTCCCGCGCCTTTCAGGGCCGTCAAGACGGATGTTGGCGTGAAGGGAATGGTGCGCAAGCGCACCCCGGTCGCGTCAAACACCGCATTGGCAATGGCAGCGGGGACCGTGGTCGGGGTCTGTTCGCCCGCACCCCAGGCGGGCAGACCTGGTTGGTTGATCAACACCGTTTGAACCGTCGGGGTTTCGGGGAATCGCAAAATGGGGTAGCTGGCCCAATCCACGCTGTCAATGGTGCTGCCATGCCATTGCACTTCCTCCATGAGGGTGCGGCTGACGGTTTGGATGACACCGCCCTCGACCTGGTTCAGTACGCCATCGGGGTTGATGATTTGTCCGCAATCGTGGGCCACAAACACCTTGGTGACCTGGATTTGGCCTGTGCTTCGGTTGACCTCGACCTCGGCCACGGTAGCGACATAGGTGATGGCATTGTTGTACCGCACGTATGAAATGCCCCGTCCGCGTGCGATGTTGCCTGCGGTCACTTGGCTGGCTGAGGGTCGCTTTGTCCAATTGGACGCCTTGAGCACCGCTTGAATGACAGCGCTGGCGCGCGCATCGTTCAGGTGGGCCAGACGGAACTCGGCGGCATCGGCACCCGCTGCTGCGGCCAATTCGTCCATGAAGGATTCGTTGGCAAAACTGTTTTCGATGCGGCCAGGACTGCGCAAATGTGAGGATCGCAAAAAAGTCTGTGCAACGTGCTTGGTCGTGACCAAGATGTTGGGGACCACATATGGCGCTCCGGCATTCTGGAACAAAAACCCCACCCAGTTACCGGGGCGAGGAATGCCCGTGTCGCTGGCGGCCAGCAATGGAAAATCCAGCGGTTTGAATGCGGCAATGTGGTTCAAGGCGATGAAAAAATCGCCTTTCCAACCGGTGATCTTGCCCTGCGCATCCAGGCTGGCTTCCAGATCCATGGAGCGTGGCGGGCTTTTGGGGGCCAAGGCGGTTTCATCCTGACGCGTCCATTGCACGCGCACAGGTTTGCCAATTTTCATGGCAATCAGGGCCGCGTCCGCGGTTGCATCTTCATGGCCATTGCGGCCGTAGCAGCCTGAACCATCCAGATACACCAACCGGATGGCGGTTTTGGGCAAGCCCGTGACGATCGCCAACTCGTGCTGCATGGAGTGTGTGGCCTGCGACGCTGACCAGCACACCAGTTGCCCATCTTTGAAGTCGGCCACTGCACACGACGGTCCGATGGAGGCATGTGTTTGCACCGCAAAGTTGTAGCTGGCTTTGACGCTGCGGGCTGCGCTGCCCAAGACTTGGGACACGTCGCCCACTTTTTGTGTGGCCTCTTCCTTGGCCACGGGCATCTTGCGCCATGCTTCAAAAATTGTGGCTTGGGCAGGCAAGTCTGCACCAGAACTCCATTGGGCCTTCAGGGCCTCTGAGGCCTTGATGGCGGCCCACTCGGTTTTGGCCACCACCGCCAAAAAGTTGCCTTGACGCACGGTTTGCACAAAACCCTTGATCTTTTTGGCTTGTGAATCATCCACCCCTTGCAGCGATGCCCCGATTTGGGTGGGCCGAATGACCCGGGCATGCAGCATGCCCGGCAGCCGCAGATCGTGCACATAGAGGTGCTCGCCAGTGACTTTGGCTGGAATGTCCACGCGCGGCACCGACTGACCCACGAGTTTGTAGTCGGTGTGTTTTTTAACGGCAATCTTGGGATCGATCTTGATTTCAAATCCCGCACCAATCAGGCTTCCGTAGGTGGCGGTTTTGCGGCTGGCCTCGTGTGCGATCACCCCATCGTTGACCACCAACTCCGCGACAGGAACTCCCCAGTTTTTGGCGGCGCGCTGAAGCAAGGCTTGCCGCGCGTTGGCCGCTGCAATGCGCAACTCGCTGCCGCCTTGAGAAATGGTGATGGCTGCGCCCGTGAGCCATTGGTCCGGTGTGGTGCCGGTGTCGCCCATGACCATGTCAATGCGGCCAAAGCCCACATCCAGCTCGTCTGCGGCAATTTGGCTGAGTGCCGTTTTGGTGCCCGTGCCCAAATCCACTTTGCCCACATAAAGGGTAATGCGGTTGTTTTTGTCAATGGTCAGCCACGAGTCCAGCACATCATTGGCCACGCTCTTGGTCGGGGCAAGGCCATTGGCCGCCTGCGCTGTTCCACTCAAAGAAAAGCCTACGGCCAGGACCCCTGCGCCCGCAGCACCCAGAAATTGACGTCGATTGAAGTTGCTCATCGTGCTCTCCTCAGGCGGTGATGGCGCGTTTGACCGCGGCCACAATGCGTTGGTGGGTGCCGCAGCGGCAAAGGTTGCCGGCCAAGGCTTCTTGAATTTGTTGGTCACTCGGGTTTTTGTTTTTGGCCAGCAAGGCCGTGGCCGTCATGATCATGCCGTTGATGCAATAGCCGCATTGCACAGCTTGGGTGTCGATGAACGCTTGTTGCAACTTGCCGGGTTTTGCCGTGCTGCCCAGACCTTCCAAGGTGATGACGGCTTTGCCCTGCACACTGGCAGCGGGTGTGATGCAAGAGCGGGTGGCTTGCCCGTTGACCAAGACCGTGCACGCACCGCATTGACCCTTGCCACAACCAAATTTGGGGCCATTGAGTCCCAATTGATCGCGCAATGCGTAAAGCAAAGGGATGTCCTGATCGGCGTCGACCGAGCGGCCTTTGCCATTGACCTTCAAATTCATTTGAGCCATGTTGTTGTCTCCATTGTTTTGAAAGGCACGCAACCAGACATGCCCCACCTCGCATCGAAAGCGCAACGGTCGATGCGATCCAATTCATTATGAAGATCGGTCCATCCTTGCGCCTGCGTGGTATCCCGAAGAAAGTCCGCTAGGCGACAGTTTTGTGGGCGGGTCTGAAGATACTGCAGCGTGTGTTGTGCAGGGGCTGAGGGGCTTGTCCAGCCGTGTGCAATGGCTTTTTTTCTGGAAAGCAAAATGGCATCTCCGTTTGAAATACAGGTCACCGCCATCGGTGGGCCTGAAGTTCTGCAAAGTCGTTCGATCGAGGTTCCTGTGCCAGCACCCCACGAGGTGGTTTTGGCCCACACGGCCATTGGCGTGAACTTTGTCGATATTTATTTGCGTTCAGGGCAGGCCCATTCGCACAAGCCGCAGCCGCCCTTTGTGCCTGGCATCAATGCGGTGGGCCAAATCATGGCCCTGGGCTCGCAGGTCAAAGACCTGCAACTGGGGCAAAAGGTCACTTACACCAACGCAGGTGTGGGCAGTTACAGCACCCATGTGGCGGTATCGGCCGAGCGGCTGATCCCTGTGCCGCCCGATGTAGACGATGTGCGTGTGGCGGCCGGTTTGGTGCGGGCCCTGACATGCCAATACCTGCTCAAACAAATGCGCCAACTCGAGCCCGGCACCCGCGTGCTGGTGCATGCCGCTGCCGGTGGGGTGGGGCAAATTTTGGTCCAGTGGGCCAAACGCTTGGGCTTGGTGGTGTTGGCCACTGCAGGCAGCGAAACCAAGGTCCAGACTGCCTTGGCGCTGGGGGCAGATTTCGCCATCAATTACCGTGAAACAGATTTTGTTGCCGAGGTGCAGCGCATCACGCAGGGGCAGGGCGTGAGTGTGGTGTTTGACTCGGTCGGAAAAGACACTTTTGACGGCTCTCTGAAGTGCTTGGAGCCCAAGGGCCTGGTGGTCAACTTTGGCACCGCGTCCGGGCAAGTCGAGGGTTTCGCCTTGCAGGACCTGCACAGCCAATCGCTGTGGGTCTGCCGCCCCACTTTGCGCACTTACATCGCCAACCGCGCTGACATGCTCGCCATGAGTGTTGAAGCTTTCGCCATGTTGGGCGACCCCACGATTCGACTGGACATTGACACCTTGCTGCCCCTGAGTCAGGCCAGCGAGGCACACCGTTTGCTGGAAAGCCGAAGCACGCAAGGGGCCATTGTCTTGATCCCGGACGATCTCATCAACACACAGGAGTAAACCATGCACATGCTCAAAACCCTTTTGACCGTCACCTTTGGCCTGGCCGCACTGGTCTCGCCAGCCAGCGCCGAGTACCCGGACAAACCCATTCGCATGGTGGTGGGTTATGCGCCAGGTGGTGCGGCTGACAAATTGGTGCGCCCCATCACCGACCGGTTGTCGCGCATGTTCAAACAGCCATTTGTGATGGATTACAAGCCGGGTGCCGGTGCGGCTTTGGCCGCAGAAATAACCGCCAAAGCGCCTGCCGATGGCTACACCTTTCACATCACAGACTCAGGCCCCATGACGATCTTGCCGCACATGCGCAAACTCGGTTATGACCCCATGAGCAGCTTCACACCCATTTCGATGGTGGGGGGCGGGGGTGTGGTGGTGGTGGTGTTGCCTTCTTCCAAAGCGACGGACATGAAGTCCTTGGTCGAATTGGCCAAAAAGGACCCCAAAAACTGGAGTTATGGCACATCCGGGGTGGGCGGTGTGGGGCATCTGGCGGGTGAACAATTCAAGGCCGCCGCGAAGCTGGACATTGGCCACATTCCCTACAAAGGCGGAAGCCCTGCCATCACTGAATTGCTTGGAGGGCATGTGCCGGTGTTGTTTTCTTCGTTGGGCTCTGCGGCCTCTCACATTCAGTCTGGCAAATTGAGGGCCTTGGCCGACTCCTCCAATAAGCGCAGTTCCATGTTCCCCGATGTGCCCACCATGGCCGAGGCTGGATTCCCGGGCTTCGATGCCAGCATTTGGTTTGGCATTGTCGGGCCG
>CAITSG010000413.1 GCA_903894995.1 uncultured Burkholderiales bacterium | reverse complement strand
CCCAGACGTGCCGCTTGCAAGACTGCGGCGGTGTGGGTGTAAGGGTTGGCCGTGGCGTCGCCCATGCGGTGCTCAATGCGCGCGCCGGGTCCGGTTTCGGCCGACAGGCGCACGGTGACGCCCCGGTGGTCCACCGCCCAGTTTTGCCAAAAGCCAGACAGGCTGGCCGGTTGCAGGCGCTTGTATGAATTGGCGCTGGGCGCCAGCAGGCCCGCCAAGGCCTGGTGGTGGTGCATCAGCCCGGCGGTGCAGCCCAGGGTGAGCGCGTTGAACTGGCTGGCGTCATGGCCGCCCGAGATCGCGTTGTGGCCTTGACCATCACGCAGGCTGAAGTTGATGTGCACCCCGCTGCCTCCCACCGTGAGTATGGGCTTGGGCATGAAGGTCAGCACGATGCCGTGCTGGAAAGCGACTTCGCGTGCCAGCAGGCGGAACAAAAAGATGTCGTCCACCGCCTTCACTGCACGGTCGTAGGTCAGCGTGAATTCGAACTGCGGCGCGTCGTATTCGGTGTTCATGCTGTCGATGCGAAAGCCCGCTGCCGTGGCCTTTTCCCACAGGGCGTCGGTGAAGCCCCTGGGGTCGGAAAATGGGCCTGTGGAATACACATGGGCCGCAGGCGTGTCGTAGGGTTTGAGCGAGCCGTCAGGCTCGATCTGGAAGGCAAAGGCTTCGAGCTCGATGCCCACCATCGGGTCGTAACCCATGGCCTGCCAGTCGGCCACGGCGCGCTTCAAGGCGCTGCGCCCGCACATGGGCAGAGGCGTGCCGTCGTTGGCTTTCAGATCGCCAATCGCCACTTGGGTGAAGGGCTGCCAGCCGGGGCGGATGTCCTCGGGGGTGTAGACGGCCTCCATGTCGGGCAGGCCTTCCATGACCATCGCACCCGGGGCCGGGATCAGCTCTTTTTCGTAAGTGACGCCAAAGGTGCCTCGGCAAAAACGGGCACCACCACCCTGCCCTGGCTTGAGGGTGACGTATTTCCCCCGCGCGATGGCCAGGTGATCGCAATACAGCACCCGCAGGCGTTCTTGAACATTTGACATGGTGGTTCCTTTCAGATTGAGTGCATGCGCACGGGTAAGCGTTTGATACCGGAGACAAAATTGGACCGTAAAAAGGCGTGTTCACCCGTTTGCTCGATGCGGTCGACCCGCTTGATCAGCTCTTGCATCAAGACGCGCAACTCCAGCCGCGCCAGCCACATGCCCAAACAGGCATGCGCCCCGCCCTGCCCGAACGCCAGGTGGCGGTTCACGCCCCGATTCAGGTCGACCGTGAACGGCCGGTCAAAAGCGCGCTCATCGCGGTTGCCGGAGATGAACCAGAGCAGCACCTTGTCGCCCGCCTTGACCTGTTTGCCGTGGTATTCAAAGTCTTCGGTCGCGGTGCGGCGAAAGTGCGTGGCGGGTGAGGCCCAGCGGATAAACTCGTCGGCCACGCCCTCCCAGGCGGCCTCGCCCTGCACCGCCTTGAGCTGCGCCATGAGGCCGGGCTGGTTGGCCAGCGCGTGCAAAGCGGCAGCGATCGAATAACGTGTGGTGTCGTTGCCCGCCGCCACCAGCAGGCAAAAGAAGTTGCGGAACTCGGTGTCGCTGATCACGTTGCCCTGCGCATCAGGCTGGGTGATCAGGTGCAGCACGCCACTGGTGTCGCCCGCTGCGCGCTTGCGTTCCATCAACTGGGCTGCGTAGTCGTACAAGTCAACCCCGGCGGGCGAGCGAAACGGCATGAAGCGGTAGGCCTCGGTGTCCATCTTGTCGACCACATGGGTGGTGAAATCGCTGTCGGTGTTGGCCATGAGCGCGTCGCCCTTGTCCACCAGCCAGTCCAGGTCCTCCTCGGGCAGGCCCGCGATGCGCCCGAGCATGCGCATGGGCAGCTGGCGGGCGATCTGGTGCGTGGCATCAAACTCGCCCAGCGCCAGTGCTTGGTCGAGGATGCCCACACAGAGCTCGCGAATCTGGTCTTCGTACAGCGCCATCATGGGCTTGGAAAAGGCCTTGGCCACCAGCATGCGGGTGCGGGTGTGCTCGGGCGGGTCGGTTTCCTGAAAGGTGCGCCGCGCCATGTACTCCTCGTGCGACTGGTCTTCCATGCGGATGCCCTGGGCGGAACTGAGGCGCTGGTGGTTGCGGTTGAGCTCCAGAATGTCGGCATGCCGCGTGACCGACCAAAAGCCTTTGCCATCCGCCCAATCGCACCAGGCCATGGGGTCTTCGTCGCGCAGACGCTGGAAGGTCTTGTGCGGCGCGCCATTCACGTAGCTGTCGTGGTCCGACAGATCGGCATGGCCGTCGTCGCTAGGGTTCCAAACCGTCATAACTTTCTTTCAAAACAGGCTTCAAAAAACTGCACCATCCATT
>CAITSG010000412.1 GCA_903894995.1 uncultured Burkholderiales bacterium | reverse complement strand
GGCCATGGCTTTTGCCGCGGGCGTGGGGGCTTTTGTGGGCGCGGCCTCGTTTCGTTATGGGCTCAAGGGTTCTTACTTCGCGCTGGTCACGTTGGCCTTTGCCGAGGTGTTCCGCATTTTGGCCACCTCGGTGCCCTTCACCGGTGCGGGGGTGGGCCTGATGCTGCCGCTCAAAGAGTCGACCGCCAACATGCAGTTTGGCAGCCGCGCCGGTTTCATCTGGCTCATGCTGGCCCTGGTCACGCTGGCGCTGTGCATCACCGCCTGGCTGCGCCACTCGCGCTTTGGGGCTTACTTGCAGGCGGTGCGGGACAACGAAGACGCGGCCCGCGCCATTGGGGTGAACCCCTTCAGCGTCAAGCTGATCGCCACCATTTTGTCGGGCGGTCTGATGGGCGCAGGCGGCGCGTTTTATGTGCAGGTGTTCCAGTACATCGATCCGGGCATTGCCTTTGGGGCGCACACCTCGGTCGAGGCCCTGGTGGGTGCGATTGTGGGCGGCATGGGCACGCTGTGGGGGCCGCTCTTGGGGGCTGTGAGTCTGCACATCCTGGCCGATGTCACGCGCAATTTGTTCGGGCAGCTGCCCGGCATCAACATGGTCATTTATGGCGTGGTGCTGATCGTGATCGTGATGTTCTTGCCGCGCGGCATAGCGGGGCTGGGCACCATCACGCCGCTGCAATGGTTGCGTGGCAGCAAGTCGGATGGAGACAAATCATGAGCACGCTGCTGCAGATCGAGGGCGTGGGCAAATCCTTTGGTGGCTTGAAGGCCGTGCAAAACGTGAGCCTGTCGGTGACCGAAGGGCGCTTGAGCGCTTTGATTGGCCCCAACGGTGCGGGCAAGACCACTTTGTTCGCGCTCATGTCGGGCTTTTTGACGCCGGATACGGGCCGTGTGGTGTATGCGGGCCAGGACATCAGCGGCCAGCCGCCGCACCTGAATGCCCGCATGGGTCTGACGCGCACTTTCCAGATCGTGCAGCCCTTTGCGGCTCAGACCGTGCGCGAAAACATCGCGGTGGGTGCGCACCTGCATTTGCCGCGCCGCACGCAGGCGCTTGAATTTGCCGAGTCGGTGGCAAGCCAAGTGGGCCTGAGCCCGCAGTTGGACAAACTGGCCAGCGACCTGACGGTGGCCGGGCGCAAGCGCCTGGAGCTGGCCCGTGCACTGGCCACGCGGCCGCGCTTGTTGTTGCTGGACGAGGTGCTGGCGGGCCTGAATCCGCAAGAAATCGCCGAGATGATCCCAGTGGTGCAAGGCATTGCCCAAAGCGGCGTGACGGTGTTGATGATCGAGCACGTCATGCAAGCGGTGATGAGCCTGGCGCAAGAAGTTTGGGTGCTGGCGCAGGGGCAGCTGATTGCCCAAGGCACACCCGCTGAAGTGACCCACAACAAAGCCGTGGTCGAGGCTTATCTGGGCCACGGCACGGCCGAGCGCTTGCAAAAGAACGCGGCCCAAGCCAAAACAGCGCAGGAGGTTCAGTCATGAGCGCTTTGTTGAATGTGCAGGGCCTCAAATCCGGCTATGGCGTGGTCGAGGTCTTGCGTGGTGTGGACCTGCAGGTCATGCCCGGTGAGCTGGTGGCGCTTTTGGGCAGCAACGGCGCAGGCAAAACGACGCTCAACCACACGCTCAGCGGCCTGGTGGCTGCGCGTGCGGGCCAAGTGGGGTTTGACGGGCAGGACATCACCGGTTTGCATTCGCGCCAGGTGGTCCAGCACGGTTTGATCCAGGTGCCCGAAGGCCGCAAGGTCTTCCCCAACTTGAGCGTGCACGAGAACCTGGAGCTGGGGGCTTTCACGCGAGGCCGTGAGCGCAAGCAGCAAAACCTGGACAAGGTTTACGAAACCTTTCCACGACTGAAAGAGCGTGTGGCCCAGTTGGCGGGCACTTTGAGCGGCGGCGAGCAGCAGATGCTGGCGATTGGCCGGGGCCTGATGGCCGAGCCGCGCTTGTTGATTCTGGACGAGCCCTCACTGGGTTTGTCGCCCTTGTTGGTGGAAGAGTTGTTTGGCCTGATCTCGCAGCTGCGCAGCAGCGGCTTGGCGATTTTGCTGGTGGAGCAAAACGTCGGTCAGTCGCTCGACATCGCCGACCGGGCCTACGTGATGGAAAACGGTCAGATCCGTTTCACTGGCACACCGGCCCAGTTGTTGGCCAGCGACACGCTCAGGCAAGCCTATTTGGGCATGTGAGGATGGCGGGCTGTGCTGGCCCCAAGCACCTGGAACCCGATTGAACCCGATTGAATTTTTGACACGGAGGACAGCCGCATGACACACACAAAAACCTCGCCCCGCCCCACCACGACACGCCGTGCTCTGGTCTTGGGCACGGCCCTGGCCTGTGCTGCTTGGGCCAGTGGTGCGCAAGCCCAAACGCAGCCGCCCATCAAAATTTTGGTGGGTGCACCCGCAGGCGGCACCACCGACACCATGGCCCGCACATTGGCCACGGTCTTGGGCACGCAGCTGGGCCGCACCGTGGTGGTTGAGAACAAACCCGGCGCAGGCGGCAACCTGGCGGCTGACGCCGTGGCCAAGGCCGCGCCCGATGGCAACACGCTGCTCATGAGCTTCACCAGCCACGCCATCAATGCCTCGCTCTACCCCAGTTTGCCGTTTGACCCGGTGAAGGATTTCACGCCGCTGACCATGGTGTCCACGTCGCCATCGATTTTGGTGGCCCACCCCAAGGTGGCCGCCAACAACGCGGCCGAGCTGGTCAAGCTGGCCAAAGCCAAGCCGGGTCAGCTGAACTTTGCCATTGGTGCGCTGGGCTCGTCGCTGCACATGGCGGGTGATGCGTTCAAGATGCAAGCAGGCGTGTTCATTGTCAACATCCCATACCGGGGCACGGCCCCTGCGGTGCAAGACGTGCTGGCCGGTCAGGTGGACTTGATGTTCGCGGCGGTCGGCAATGTGCAGTCGCACATCAAGGCGGGCAAGCTCAAGGCGCTGGGCGTGACCAGCGCCAAGCGACTGGCGGCTTTTCCGGATGTGCCCGCGATTGCTGAAAGCCTGCCAGGCTACGAATCCAGCGCCTGGTTTGGT
>CAITSG010000411.1 GCA_903894995.1 uncultured Burkholderiales bacterium | reverse complement strand
GGTGTGCCGGGCCTCAAAGCCCAGCGCCATCAGGCCATGGCCAATCTCGCGCACGGCTTGGGCGGTTTCGTTCCAGGTCCAACTGCGCCAGATGCCCAAGTCTTTTTGGCGCATCCAGACATTGGGGCCGCGCGCGGCGACCGCGTTCCAGAAGATGGCGGGGATGGTCTCGCCCGCCATGACGATGTTTTTTTGCGGCGCAATGCCAGAGGTGTCCCAGAGTTGGCTCATGTTTTATCTCCAGGTTTTCTTCTTTTTCCAACGGCGGTCGGCGCGCACGCCTTCTTCCTTCATACCCAAGTAGAACTCCTTGATGTCCTCTTTTTCGCGCAAGCGGGCGCAGGTGTCTTCCATCACGATGCGGCCGTTTTCCAGCACATAACCGTAGTCTGAAGCGTTGAGGGCCATGTTGGCGTTTTGCTCGACCAGCAAGATGGTGGTGCCACGTTCGCGGTTGATGCGCACCACGATCTCGAAGATTTCCTTGGTCAGCTTGGGACTCAGGCCCAAGCTGGGTTCGTCCAGCAAGATCAGGTCGGGGTTGGCCATGAGCGCCCGGCTGATCGCCAGCATCTGCTGCTGCCCACCTGAGAGCAAGCCCGCGTCTTGCGCAGCGCGTTCCCGCAGGATGGGGAAGTAGTTGTACACGGCTTCCATGTCGCGTGCCACACCATCGCGGTCCTTGCGGGTGTAGGCGCCCATGAGCAGGTTGTCGCGAATCGACAGCAGCGGAAACACTTCGCGCCCTTCGGGCACATGCATGAGACCGCGCTGCACGATGATGGCCGGGTCTTGCGCGGTGATGCTTTTGCCCTTGAACTCGATCGAGCCCTTGCGCGGGTCGATGATGCCGCTGATGGTTTTCAAGATGGTGGTCTTGCCGGCGCCATTGGAGCCGAGCACGGTGGCGATCTCGCCACGCCGCACCTGCAGGCTCACGCCGCGAATCGCCTTGATCGGGCCGTAGGCGCTTTCCACGTTGA
This sequence comes from uncultured Burkholderiales bacterium, assembly GCA_903894995.1. Lineage (GTDB taxonomy): Bacteria > Pseudomonadota > Gammaproteobacteria > Burkholderiales > Burkholderiaceae_C > Limnohabitans_A. The sequence continues at coordinate 2,436 of CAITSG010000411.1, read as the reverse complement.
GCAGCTTGAGCATGACATTGTCATCGGCTGCCTCGGACGCCGTGTTCAGGGTCTGGGTCGCTGCGCTCATGCGGCACCTCCGGGCACGTAGTTTTCACGGCGCAAGGCAGACACGTCGTCCACCGAGCCCAAATAGGCTTCGATGACGCCGGGGTCGCTTTGCACCTGGCTGGGCGTACCGGTGGCGAGTTCTTCACCCTGGCTCATGGCCAGCACACGATCCGACACTTTGGACACCAGGCTCATGTCGTGTTCGACCATGAGCACGGTGATGCCCAGCTCGTTTTTGATGTCCGAGATCCAGAAGGCCATGTCTTCGGTTTCCTCGACGTTCAGGCCTGACGAAGGCTCATCGAGCAACAGCAGCTTGGGCTCGGTGCACAGGGCACGGGCCAGCTCGACCACTTTGCGCACGCCATAAGGCAAGCCCGCCACCATCGAGTCACGGTGGTGTTGCAGGTCCAGAAAATCAATGACTTCCTCGACTTTTTCACGGGCTTCTATCTCACCCGCACGGGTTTTACGGGTGAAGAACATTTCGCTCCACAGCCCGGTTTGGCGGTGCGTGTGACGACCGATCAAGAGGTTTTGCAGCACAGTGGCGTGCTCGAACAACTCGATGTTCTGGAAGGTGCGGGCAATGCCCAGGCCTGCAATCTGGTGCGGCGGCTGATCGGTCAGGCGCAGCGTGCCTTGTGGCCCGGCGTAATCAATCACCCCCGTGGTGGGCGTGTAGATGCGGCTGATCAGGTTGAACACAGTGGTCTTGCCAGCCCCGTTGGGGCCGATCAGGGTGAAGACCTCGCCGCGCTTGACGTCGAAGCTGACCTTGTTCACGGCCAGCACGCCGCCAAAGCGCACGCTCAGGTTTTGAGCGGATAAAAGGATGTCTGCGTTCATTTCAGGCGGTCCGACTTCTGGAATGATTTTTGGCGCTTGAACAGGCCACGGCGGTAAAAAGGAAACAGCTGGAACCAGGTGCGCACCTTGAGCCAACGGCCATACAAGCCCATGGGTTCAAACAGCACAAAGGCGATCAGCACCATGCCATACACCGTGCCCTGCAAACCGGCGGCACCGCCAATGGCTGCTGGCAAAAAGTCTTTGCCCAGCGAGATCAGCTGCGGCATGACGATCAGGAAAATCGCGCCGAGGAAAGCCCCGTGGATTGAACCCAAACCGCCAATCACCACCATCAGCAACAAGTCAATCGACTGGATGATGCTGAACTGCTCGGGCGAGAGGAACTGGATTTTGTGCGCATACAAAGCGCCGCCAATGCCCGCCAGTGCGGCCGACAAAGCAAAGGACAGCGTCTTGTAACGCGCCAGATGAATGCCCATGCTTTGCGCCGAAATTTCGGAGTCGCGGATGGCCACAAAGGCACGGCCAGTGGACGAGCGCAACAGGTTGACGATGGCCAGCGTGGCCCCCACGGTGACCAGCAGGCACAGAAAATAAAACTCTTCGGTAGTGTCCAGCGTCCAGCCGCCAATCGCCGGATAACCCACCGACAAACCGGCGTTGCCGCCCGTCACCTTTTCCCAACGGGCCATACCTTCTTCGACGATGAAGCCGAACGCGAGCGTGGCCATTCCAAGGTAAATGCCTTTGACGCGCAGCGCTGGCAAACCCACGATGATGCCCACGATGGCCGAGAACACGCCCGCGCACACCAGCGCCAGCGGAAACGGCACCCCAGCATTGACCATGACCGCCTGGGTGTAAGCCCCCACGCCCAAAAAGGCAGCGTGGCCCAGCGAGAACAAGCCGGTAAAGCCTGCCAGCAGCATCAGGCCCAGGCCTACCACCGCGTAGATCAACACAAAGGTCAGCTGGGCCAGCCAGTACTCGGGCACAGCCCAAGGCGCGACCACCAAAAAGACGGCCAGCAGGCTGTACCAGAAGACGTGGCCACCGTGCTTGGCCAGCTTCACGTCCTGGTTGTAATCGGTTTTGAATATGAAACGCATGCCGGGGCCTCAGACTTTCTTGCGCAGTTGCTCGCCGAACAAGCCATTGGGCTTGAGCACCAGCATGAGCAACACCACGATGTAAGGCGCAATGTCCTTGAAGCCTTCGGGCAGATAAAAGCCCGAAAGCGACTCAACGATACCGATCACCAGACCGCCGACGATGGCACCTGGCAAGCTGCCAAAGCCGCCCACCACCGCTGCGGGAAAGGCTTTCAAACCAATGAAACCCATGTTGGCGTGCACAAAAGTGATGGGGGCCAAGAGCAAGCCCGCCACCGCCGCCACGGCTGCAGCCAAACCCCACACCAGACCGTTGATTTGCTTGACCGGGATGCCCATGTAATAGGCGGCCAGTTGATTTTGCGAAGCCGCCTGCATGGCGATGCCCAGCTTGCTGTACTTGAACATGGCAAACAGGCCCAGGCACAAAATGCCTGTGGCACCGATCACCACCATTTGC
>CAITSG010000410.1 GCA_903894995.1 uncultured Burkholderiales bacterium | reverse complement strand
GGTTGGTCAGGCTTTTTTCACCAATACCCTGCCCGGCAAGAACCTGTTCTCTTCCTTTTGGGAAACCTCGTCCAGCTGGGAACTTGCAGCCCTGCCCATGTTCATTTGGATGGGCGAAATTCTGTACCGCACCAAGCTGTCAGAGCAGATGTTCGACGGCCTGTCGCCTTGGCTGTCCAAAGTGCCGGGCCGATTGATGCACACCACCATTTTGGGTTGCGGCATTTTTGGCTCGGTTTCGGGTTCGTCGGCCGCCACCTGCGCCACGATTGCAAAGGTGGCCCTGCCCGAACTCGAAAAACGCGGCTACGACCGCAACATCGCGCTCGGCTCGCTGGCTGCCGCAGGCGGGCTGGGTATTTTGATTCCGCCGTCCATCACCATGGTGGTGTATGCCGTCGCGGCAGACGCCAGTGTCATCCGCTTATTTCTCGCAGGCTTTTTACCCGGCTTTTTGCTGATGGGCCTGTTCTCGGGCTACATCATCTGGTGGAGTCTGCGCAATCCCGACAAAGTGCCACCGCCTGAAGCGCCGACCACTTTCATGGAAAAAATGCGGCGCTCGGGCAGCTTGATACCTTGTGGCTTGTTGATCGTGTTCATCGTGTGGGTGTTGGTGGCAGGCATCGCCACCGCCACCGAATGCGCGGCCTATGGCGTGCTGGGATCGCTCGCCATTGCAGCCGCTGGGCGCAGCCTGACTTGGCAAAATTTCTGGCAAGGCCTGGTGAGTGCCACCCGCGTGAGCTGCATGATCATGTTCATCTTGGCGGGCGCGGCCTTCTTGACCAAGACCATGGCTTTCACCGGCATTCCGCGCGAGCTGGCCGAGGTTGTGCACGCCATGAACCTCTCGCCCTTTGGGCTGATTGGTGTGCTGGTGGTGGTGTACCTGATTTTGGGCACGGCACTGGACGGCATCTCGATGATCGTGCTGACCAGCGCGGTGGTGTTGCCCATGATCCAAAAGGCCGGATTTGATCTGGTTTGGTTCGGCATCTTCATCATCATGTTGATCGAGATCGCCGAAATAACGCCACCTGTGGGCTTCAACCTGTTTGTGCTGCAAAACATGACCGGCATCGACAGCAACCGCATCGCCACGGTGACCCTGCCCTTTTTTGGCTGCTTGCTCCTGGGCATTGGCTTGATCACCGTGTTCCCGTCCATCGTGACCATCCTGCCCGACATGATGATGGGCGTGGCCAAATAAAAGCCAGTTCACTCCGGTAAGATGCCGCGCTGGCCCTGAAGGGGCATGAAAGAGTGACGGATGTTCAAAAATGTGATGGTTTACCGCATTGGCGAGGGCTTTGCGCCCACGCTCGCCGATGTGCAAGCGGCGCTGGAGCCGGTGCAGTTTGTGGAGTGTGGCGCCAGCCAAGAAAAGTCGATTGGCTGGGTGCCCCCACGGGGCGAGGCGCATGGTCCACTGGTCGAATCGGTCGGCGGTCAGTGGATCTTGAAACTCATGATCGAGTCCAAGGCCGTTCCCGGCAACGTGGTGCGCCGCAAAGTCGATGAACGCATCGCCGAAATCGAAGCGGCCACCGGCCGCAAACCTGGCAAAAAAGAAAAGCGCGACCTGATGGACGACGTGCTGCTGTCGCTGCTGCCGCAGGCGTTTGCCCGCCAGTCCACCGTGCTGGTGTGGATGGACCTGGAAAACCGCCGCTTGGTGCTGAATGCAGGCAGCCAAGGCAAGGCAGACGAAGTGATGTCGGCATTGATGAACGTGATGGGCGGCTTGTCGGTCTCGCTGATCCAGACCGTGACCTCGCCCCAAGCCGCCATGACCCAATGGCTTTTAGCCCCGACCGAAGACGAGTGGCCGTCTGATTTGACGGTT
>CAITSG010000409.1 GCA_903894995.1 uncultured Burkholderiales bacterium | reverse complement strand
CGCCCTCGGTGATCCGCCGAACTGGCCTACCCCATCTTGCTTGGCCCCGAAGTCGTGCGCTGCGCGGCCAATCCCAAACCCGAACCGCTGGGCGAATTTTTGCTCGACGGACTGACCACCTCACACCAAATTTACCGACTCCCCGTGCACTACGAAGCCAGCCACCTGCACCTGGTCTACAGCATCGACGAAGAAAAAGCCAACTGGGCCTGAACGCTTTGACCATGTCCAGCCGGGGCCAATCACCCCTCGATTGCTGCTGCGCCAGGGCATTCGCCTAATCCGGGCCGACCCATGATCCGCCCCGGTTCTGCCCACCCAGCGCACCTGCACAGCCCCGCACCGGGCCGTGCGCTTGTGTGCGCGTGGACGATGGCCATGTTGTGCGCCGGAGCCGCAGCCCAAAACATCCCCCATCCTCAAGCCCAAGAACTGAGTGCGCCACCGTCAGTGGCCTTGCTCACGGGGCAATGCCCAGCAGGATTTCCGGTGCCCACCCCAGCGCTGGCCCAAAGCGCACACCTGCTCAAACTGGCTGCCCAAGCCGAAGTCTGCGACACCCGTGCAGACTACTTCGCCTACCGTGGCAGCCTGCTGCTCATGGCGGGTCGCTTGCCTGAAGCGGCCACCAACCTCGAAAAAGCACTCCTGCTCGACCCCACATTGCCCGGCGCTCAGCTCGACTTTGCGCAAGCGCTTGCACAACTGGGTCAAAAAGAAGCCGCGCTCCAACTGGTTGACCAAGTCGGTGGTCGCGCCGACATCGACCCCAGCCTGCGCCAATGGCTCACCAGCTTCCAAACCACAGAAAAAACCGACGCCTGGACCTGGAGCGCCATGATGCAAAGCAGCATGGGCCGAGAAAGCAACCTCGACAGCGCCACCCACACCGACACCCTCACGCTCTACCTGTCTAACGGCCCCGTCACCGTCAGCTTGGCCGATACCGAACGCCCCGTGGCCGGCAAAGGCACCAAAAACTGGGTGGCCGTGCAAGGCCTGCACCCATTGGGGCAAGGCGAAATCCGTCTGGCCGCAGCCTACCAATCGCGCAACACCCCTGGCACCAATTTGGGCAGCAGCGACCAAGCCGACGCGGCCCTGACCTACGCCCACCCCGCCGGGCCAGGCATCGCCGCCATTCGTTTGGGCGGGTTGCAATACAAAAAAGAAAACGCCTACGCTTACAAAGAAAGCAGCGCACAACTCAAATACGAACCCGCTTGGCGCATCAAAAACTGCCCTTGGAGCTTTTCATGGGGCCAAGCGCGGCAAGAACACCTGACCACCCCCACCATGTCGGGCGACTACCAATACACCCGCCTCGACGGCAGCTGCAAAAACAATGTGGGCGGCGTCACCGCCCTGCACCTGATTCAAGGCCAAGACCGCCCGCATGACCCCACGCGGCCGGGTGGCACCAAAAAACGCACAGAGTACGGCCTGCGCCACGACCAGGCCCTCGACCTTTGGGGGCATGCGGCCCAAATCAGCCTTTGGGGCCGACAGCACAACAGCCGCGACCAAGACATCCTGAGCCCACTGCTGGGCGGCACCATCGTGCAGACCCGCCGCACCGACATCGGCTTGGGATATTGGTGGCGTTTTCACAAACAATGGAGCATCGGCTTCGACCACGAACGCACCCGCCAAGAGTCCAACAGCGAACTCTCGCAAGTCAACAACAAACTCTTCTACCTCGGCATCCGCTGGACCACCGAATAACTGCTGCTACTTGGACATTTCCTGGTTTTGTAGGAGCGACGCCCTCGTCGCGATAAGCCTTGTGGACCACCAAGAATCGCCCCGGGGGCGGGGCTCCTACAAAACGCATCACCCTCTGTAGGAGTGACGCCCTCGTCGCGATGGACTTCAAAAAAAACAACCAATAGCATTCAACAACTGAAATTAAAGTATTCATAAAACGGAGAAAACGCATGAATGCCGACCAATACTTGGCCCAATTTGGCGTCACCGTCGAGCAGGCCCGCAGCTTCATCATGGCCAACATGGCCACGCCCATCAACATCTACAACGCGGCCCTGCAATACAAAATCGACAGCAAAATGCTGGCCGAAATTGTGGCTCCACAATTTTCAGGCTTGACCCATGTGGGGGTTGAAAAATTCTTTGACGGTCTTGGGCTCAAAGGCGCAGCACTCAACCCACTTGAAATTGACGTCAATCCCAACGTTCTGCTTTGGATGGGGCAAGAGTCGTTGGCACCGCTTTACAGCTTCAACAACAACACCGGCATCTTGTCCACTGCATCGTTGCGCAGCGCCATCACGGCCAAAACTGGCACCAACAAATACAACAGCGTTTTTGACGTTAAATTTTTGCCGGGTGCCGCAGACGGTGTGCTCAGCACAACCGACCTGGGCTTTACCCATTTGGGCGACATCAAGGCCACAGCGGCAAATTATGAATCCCTGTATTACGGCACCCTCATCAACGCCTCCCGTAACCTCAGTGTGAGCGAGTTTTGGGCCTTTCGAGAATTTATCGATGCCAACAGCGCCGCGATTGACGCTGAAGACCGGGATGTGGTGGCGCCATTGATAGCGTTCCTGACCGATGTCTATAAAGATCCCGCTGACGACAGCGACCCCGCTTATTTGTCCGACGCCCAAATAGCGGCCGAATTGAAGGGACAAGTCATGGATGAGGTCCTCTTCGTGGGTACACCCCAGCAGGAAAGCATGCTCATAAACCTTCTTCTTTTTTAATTCGCCTTGATCGATTGGCCTGTGCCAGTCACTGGGTCAACATAAAAAAAGCACTGCAGGGCCATTTGCGCACCATTCATTTCTCTGCAAACCAAAACGCCTCATTGCACACCTGAAAGAACACGATGAATACAAGCCAACACCTCAACACCCTTGGCGTGACCATGGAACAGTGCCGCAGTTTCATTGCGGCCAACTTGGACAAGCCCGCCAACATTTTCAACGTGGCCAAACAGTACAACATCGACAGCCAAATGCTGGCTGACATTGTGCAAGACCAGTTTCCGGGTGCGAACGCAGGGCAAGTCGAGGCGTTTTTTAGCCAACACGGACTGAACGGCAAGGACTTGAATGCGGCCAAGCTCAACCCCACGCCTATCGTTGAATCCTGGCAAGCCGACTCCCCCATCAAATCGTTATTTACCTTGAACAACAACGTGGGTGTTTTGTCCAACGAGGCCATGCGTAGCGCCGTGGTGAACAAAGTGGGTCTAAAGAGATACATGAACGCCTTCAGCACCCACTACATACCAGGGTCTGCCGACGGTGTGCTCAGTGCTGCCGACTTGGGGTTCTCACAAATTGGCGACATTGCGGCCACCTGGCAAAACATCGAATCGCTGTATTACGGCACCATGATCAAGATGTTGCGCAACATGACCTTCAGCGAAATTTCAGAGCTCAACACCTTCGTCATCAAGAACCAAAGCGCTTTGATGACCGAAGACCCCGAAGTTTTGCGCCAATTTCAAACACTCATGGTTGATATTTTTATCGACCCACCTACCGCATTTGACCGCGCAGCTTTGAGTAACTTCGACATTGCACTAAGCATTCAATCGGGGCTCGAGATCGCGGTGCCCTTGGTGGGCAACGAGCCCAATCAAAACTTGTTCACTGGCATGTTTTAAAGCCTGCCGTTTGCAGGCCAGCCCAGCACCGACCCAAGACAGCAACAGTGCTGGGTTTGTATTTTTAGATAATTTAATAATTAATAAAAAACTATTTTAAAATTAAATAGAGATAAAAAAT
>CAITSG010000408.1 GCA_903894995.1 uncultured Burkholderiales bacterium | reverse complement strand
TGCGCAGGGCTTTGTAGGTGTCCAAAATCGCTTCGATCACGTCGGGCACTTCAAACGACGAGAACGAAGGCCCGACCACTTTGCCCGCCACGGTGGGGCCTGACAGGTCTTTGCCGTCCGAGCCGCCCAGCGTGACCTGGTACCACTCCTTGCCGTCTTTGTCCACGCCCAGAATGCCGATGTGGCCCGAGTGGTGGTGACCGCAGGAGTTGATGCAGCCGCTGATGTGAAAGTCGATGTGACCCAGGTCGTTCAGCTCGTCCAGGTCTTGGTAGCGTTCGGTGATGGCGGCCGCCAAAGGCAGCGAGCGGGCATTGGCCAGCGCGCAGTAGTCGCCGCCGGGGCAGGCGATCATGTCGGTCAGCAGCCCAATGTTGGGCTGGGCCAGGCCCAGCGCTTTGGCTTCGAGCCACAGGGCGTGCAGCTGATCCAGGCGCACCCAGGGCAGCACCAGGTTTTGGGTGTGTGTCACGCGGGCTTCGCCAGCGGAATATTGGGCGACCAGTGCGGCGGCAGCGTCCAGCTGGTCGGCGGTGGCGTCACCGGGGGCCTGGCCCACGCGCTTGAACGACAGGCTCACGGCGCGCAGTGCGGGGTTTTGGTGAGGTTTGACGTTTTGCGCGATCCAGCGGGCAAAGGCGGGCGTTTTGGCCGCTTCGATGCTGACGTCGGCTTCGGCCTTGGCGGCCCAATCGGCGGTGGCTGTTGGCAGGTTCAGTGCAGGCGCGGCAAAGCAGGCGGCCACGCGGTCGAATTCGGCTTGCGGGATGGTGTGCAGGCCGCCGTCCTTGACCAGAATGTCCTGGTATTCGGCTTCGACTTCGTCAAAGTAGCGCTGGCCTTCGGCTTTCACCAAAATCTTGATGCGCGCTTTGTAGATGTTGTCGCGGCGGCCCCAGCGGTTGTAAACGCGGATCACAGCTTCGAGGTAATTCATGATCTGGTTCCAAGGCAGGAACTCGCGGATCTGCGTGCCCACCACCGGGGTTCGGCCCATGCCGCCACCCACCAGCACTTTGAAGCCCACTTCGCCCGCCGCGTTTTTCACCATTTGCAGGCCCACGTCGTGCCAGCCAATGGCGGCGCGGTCTTCTTGGGCGCCCGTGATGGCGATCTTGAATTTGCGTGGCAAAAACGCGAACTCAGGGTGCAGCGTGCTCCACTGGCGAATCAGCTCTGCGTAGGGGCGTGGGTCGACCACTTCGTCCACCGCCACACCGGCCAGCTCGTCGGTGGTGGTGTTGCGGATGCAGTTGCCGCTGGTTTGGATGCCGTGCATGTTCACGCTGGCCAAAAGGTCCATCACCTCGGCCGATTTGGACAGCGGAATCCAGTTGAACTGCACGTTCTGGCGGGTGGTGAAATGGCCGTAGTTGGTGGTCAGCTTGGGGGCCAAGCCTGCAATTTTGTCTTGCGTGGCTTGGGCTTCGGCCAGCAGGGCGGCGTCGGGCGTGTCGTACTCGCGGGCAATTTGGGCCAGCACTTTGAGCTGGGGTGCCGAGATTTCACCGTAGGGCACGGCCACGCGCAGCATGGGGGCGTAACGTTGCACGTACCAGCCGTTTTGCAGGCGCAGGGGCTTGAATTCATCGCCTGTCAGCTGACCCGCTTCAAAGCGCTCGAGCTGGTCACGGTGTTGAGCAGCGCGGGCGCGCACGAACTGTTTGTCAAATTCGGTGTATCGGTACATGAGGGGACTTCTTCAAATCAAAACAGGTGGGCTGTCAGCCCAGTGCAGCAAAAGGGACAAGATGGCATGCACCCGTCGCTTTGGTGAGTGGTGCGTCAGGCCTGCACCCGTCACCGACTCAGCAAGCTGCAAAGACACCGGCCAAATCCAGCAAGGTGTTGACTGTAATGGGGCTTTATGCCTCAACAAACGATTATTTAGTTGGGTATATATGCTTTTGTCTTATAAGTACTGGGTTCTGCGCCACAGTCGTGGCATGGTCAGGGTGGCTCAATGTCCCGCAAGCGACAGGTTTCACGATGGCTGTTACAGTCACTTTTTTTGATCCATTGACCAGGGACCTGATGATGAAACGCCTGATTGCCACCGGCTTGCTGAGCGCAGCCGCCACCACTGTTTTGGCCCAGACCCCGATCAAGATCGGGGAAATCAACAGCTACTCCGCCATCCCGCAGTTCACCCAGCCTTACAAACAAGGCTGGCAGCTGGCCGTTGAAGAAATCAACGCCAAAGGGGGATTGCTGGGCCGCAAGGTTGAGGTCATTGCGCGCGACGATGCGGGCAAGCCCGACGAGGCGCTGCGCCACGCGATCGAGCTGACGTCCAAGGAGAAAGTCGACATTCTGGCCGGCGGCTTTTTGTCCAATGTGGGCCTGGCGCTGGCTGACCATGCGGCCAAAACCAAGCGCTTGTTCATCGCCAGCGAACCCTTGACCGATGCCATCGTCTGGGAAAAAGGCAACCGCTACACCTTCCGCCTGCGCGCCAGCACCTACATGCAGGCGGCCATGCTGGTGGAAGAAGCAGCCAAGATGCCCGCCAAACGCTGGGCCACGATCGCGCCCAACTACGAATACGGCCAAAGTGCGGTGGCCAACTTCAAGGAGTTGCTCAAGGCCAAGCGCCCGGATGTGGAGTTTGTGAGCGAGCAGTGGCCCGCCCAAGGCAAGATCGACGCGGGCAGCACCCTCACGGCCACCATGGCGGCCAAGCCCGATGCGGTGTTCAACGTGACCTTTGGTGCAGACTTGGCCAAACTGGTGCGCGAGGGCAACCAGCGCAACGTGTTCCCCAAAACGCCGGTGGTGTCCATGCTGTCGGGTGAGCCCGAGTACCTGGAAGTGCTCAAAGACGAAACGCCCAAGGGCTGGATCGTGACCGGCTACCCCTGGGATCAGATCGACACGCCCGAGCACGCCAGCTTTGCGGCCAGTTATTACAAAAAATTCAATGAAAACCCCAAGCTCGGTTCGGTGGTGGGTTACGCCACCATGCAGTCTATCTTTGCGGGCATCAAAAAAGCGGGCAGCGTAGACAATGAAAAACTGGTGGTCGCCATGCGTGGCCTGAAGTTCAGCACGCCCTTTGGCCCGGCCGAGTACCGCGCCATTGACCAGCAGTCCACCATGGGGGCGTATGTGGGCCAGCTCGACCTGCGCGGCGGCAAAGGCACCATGGTGCAGTGGCGCTACGCTGACGGCAAAAATTATTTGCCCACCGACGCCTATGTCAAGGCGCGTCGTCCGGCCGACGCGATGAAGTGAGGCGGCTTGGCATGAGGGTCTGAAGGGGGGCAGCCTTGTCGGGCCGCAGCTTTGCGGCAGGGGATGGGGTCTTTCAAGGGCGAGACGGGGCAGTCCTCACACTTTCCTGCAAAACATCGGACACCATGCGCACCCGGATCTGAGGCGCAAGCTTGGCCCGAACTTTGTAGTTTTGTGCCCGCTCTTGCGACCGGAAAGGTCCGGTGATCACCACAAACCGACCATTTGGGTCGGTGGTTTTACGCATGAGCACGCGTGCATTGGCCAGTTCGTCTCTTGAGCGGATCAGGCTTTGGGCCTGCGCGGCGGTTTGAAATTCGCCATGTTCCAGGACAAAGAACTCTGGCGATTGCAGGGCCAGCCAACGCCCGCCCCGCTGGGCGATTTCTGGCACGTTGTTGCGTGCGTCTGCGGCAACAGGCGCTTGTGGCAAGGCCGCGGGTTCTGCCGCAACAGCGGGTACCTCTTGGTCTTGGGTCTGGCTTGGCGCAGTGTTGGACGCTGCCGAGTCGGTCGGCTGCGGGTCAGACGCCGAGGGCAGTGGCGGTGCTTCAAGCGAAGGGGCTGCAGCCGAAGCCGAAACCGAAGCCGAAGCCAAAGTTGCTGGCGTTGCAGCCGCAGGCCGCTTGTCCGCTTGGGAGGGGACTGAATTGGAGTCCAAAAAGTGGAGCGCCGTGCCCCATGCGCCCAAGCCCAACAGGGCCGCCAAGCTCAGCCAGGCCAGCCGCTTGGATGGCTTTTTGGATGGGGAGATGGCGACCGCTTCGGTCGTGAGGGGGGCAGACGCCAGGGTGAGGGGCTCAGACAACGCTGAAGACGCTGCCTGAGCGGCAGGAGCGCCCAGTCCAGGCTCAGCCATCCATTGAGGGTCAGGTTCGGAAGGGTTCATGCCCGCGATGGCCGCACTGTTTTGTCCACCCGAGGGATCAAGGCCAAGCAAAACCCAGCGCCAACGCAGGCCGGGCAAGTGCTGCGTGAGATCTTGCAACATTTGGACATCCGCAGCGGGCAGCTGTTCGGCGTTGGTGATGATGGAAATTTGCTGCGGCAAGGAGCCTGGCAATGGTGTTTGCATCGCCTGCGACAGCCCCAGCTGGGCAATGCCTTGGTTGATGTGACCGAGCAAAGCCAGGCGTTGTTGTCCTGTGAATTGTTCTAAAGCAGCAGCAGGGGCCGCTGTGCGCCAAAAAGTTTGCAAGGCTTGCGCTGTACGCCACATGGCCTCGCTGTCTTGACGCCAAATGACCAGATTTTGATCATCTTTTAAAACGACTTGGCCCAGAGCCTCCATCGCAGCTTCTGATTCTTTCGGCTGGGCGTAGGCGGATGGGTTGGGGTGTGACGGACCAGGGAGCATTGAAAACTGAATGTTGCGAAATGGATGCCTGATTAAACACCAAGCAAGCCCATCACTTTGTCGCCAAAGCGGTGGGCTTGTCACCCAAGACAGCGCAATCCGAGCGTCAGGGAGCAGGATCAGGCGGGGATGGGGGCCGCCGCGTCAGTGGGCACACCCCAATGCCCCGCCTGGCTGTCATGCCAGAACTCGGCAAAGGGGCTGGGCAGCGCGTGTGGCTCAGACGGCTCACGCAAAAGTTGATCGGGTGCCAGCGTGTCAATGCTCGAAGCCAGGGTACGGGCCAGTCCGTCCGCATTGCGCCCCATCAGGTGCTGTGGCGTGATGTCGCCCGGTTTTTGCAAGCCTGCGGCGCCCACCAGGTCGGCCAGCGCATGCAAAGTGTTGGCATGGAAGTAATACACCCGCTCGGCCTTGTCGGTGACCACGATGGCGCGTTGGCGCACCGGGTCTTGTGTGGCCACACCCGTCGGGCAGTGGTCGGTGTGGCAGCTGCGTGACTGGATGCAGCCCAGGGCAAACATGAAGCCCCGTGCCGAATTGCACCAATCGGCCCCCAGCGCCAGGCAACGCGCGATGTCAAAGGCCGAGATCACTTTGCCTGCTGCGCCTATCCGGATCCGATCGCGCAGGCCTGCCCCCACCAAACTGTTGTGCACCAGGCGCAGCCCATCGCGCAGCGGCATGCCCACATGGTCGGCAAACTCGATGGGCGCAGCGCCCGTGCCGCCTTCGGCGCCATCGACCACGATGAAATCCGGAGTTTGGCCGGTTTCCACCATGGCTTTGACCACCGAAAACCATTCGGCCGGATGGCCCACACACAGCTTCATGCCCACAGGCTTGCCGCCGGAGAGTTCGCGCAGTTGCGCGATGAAAGCCAGCATCTCCACCGGCGTGCTGAAGGCCGAATGCCGGGCCGGGGACACGCAGTCCTGGCCCATGGGCACACCGCGCGCTTCGGCAATCTCTGCATTGACTTTGGCTTTGGGCAAGACGCCACCATGGCCGGGCTTGGCCCCTTGTGAGAGTTTCAGCTCGATCATCTTGACCTGGGGCGAGCGGGCTTGCTCGGCAAAGCGCACCGGGTCAAACCGGCCCTCTGGTGTGCGGCAGCCAAAATAACCCGAGCCCACCTGCCAAATCAGATCGCCCCCGGGTTCGCGGTGGTGCTTGGAGATGCTGCCCTCGCCGGTGTCGTGCGCGAATTGCCCCATGGCCGCGCCCTTGTTCAGGGCCTTGACGGCATTGGGCGACAAGGCCCCGAAGCTCATGCCGGAAATGTTGAGCAAGGACAGCGCGTAAGGCTGCTGGCATTGGTGTGCGCCCACCGTGACCCTGAAGCTGGCCGGGTCCAGATGCGTTGGTTGCATCGAATGTGTGATCCATTCGGTTTGCGCGTTGTACATGTCCTTGATGCTGCCAAAACCGCGCTTGTCGTTTTGCACCTTGGAGCGGGCGTAAACCATGGCGCGTTGGTTTCGTGAAAAAGGCAGCTTTTGCTCGTCATCTTCCAGAAAATACTGCCGGATTTCAGGGCGGATGTACTCCAGAACGTAACGGAGACGACCCGTGAGGGGGTAGTTGCGTCGCACCGACTGGCGGATTTGGGCGTAATCGATGCAGCCCAGGACAAACAGCAGTCCAAAAACGCCGCTGGCCCAGATGGAGTAGGGCAGTGCCACCAGCGCGGCGGGGGCCGTCACCAGCCAAGGCAAATACCTGGAAAAAGAGGGTTGGGCCATGGGAACTCCTGAAAAGTTAGCCGCTGGCCAGACCTGTCGGGGCCAGTGGAAGCAGCGATGAAGGTTGATGATGAAGGATATGGCTGATTTTTACAGGGTAAAGTTACAAATGATCATTTAAAAGTTAAATATCAACCAAATTAAAAAATGCGTGGAATTCGATTTTGTGCGTTCAGCGCGAGGGCCAAGGCGGCCAGATGCAAGCCGCAGCAGCGTTGAGTCCAGCCCCTCAAGCAGACGCAAAGCGCTCGGCCGCCAGGTGCTTGGCCAAATCCTCGGGCAAGGGCAGGGCTTCCTGGTTCATCCAGGCGGCGGTGAGTTCGCCGCACAGCACGGCCAGGCTGATGCCGCGTGCGCCCATGCCCGTGCTCAGACACAGGCCCGGCAGATGCAGGCGGTCGATGGGGCCAACCGCAGGCAAGCGGTTGGGCAAGGTGCAGCGCAAACCAGCCCAGCCGTGGACATGGTCCGGCCCGAATTGGCCCGCCATGACCTCGCCCAAGGCCGGCAAGAGCGTGGCCAAGCGCAGCCGGTTGGCGAGGTGGTCTTCCACTCGAACGGGGGTCTGCGTGCAGTCGCGCTCAAACGTGGCGCCGATGAACCAGCCGGGTTGCCCCTCGGGCGTGGGTACGCCGCTGATGAAGCTGCCATGGCCGTTGACCGGAAAAGGCGGCAGCCGCTGGCGCTGGGCGTTGGTCAAGTCGGCCATGTGGCCAAAGCTGACTTGCCCGCGTAAAGGATTCAAAGGCACTTTGACGCCGGGCAGGGGCTGCAGCAAAGCCAGGCTGTCAAAAGCGCTGGCCACCACCAGCCAAGGCGCTTGTGCCAAGGTGTGCCCCTGCGCGTTCAGCACGGCCCAAGTCTGGACGCGCCGTTCGATGCTGTGCACAGCTTGTGACCACCGCACCTGCACACCCGGTGTTTGCAGTTGCGCCAGCGCCAGCTGCCTGGGCCGGACCCAGCCCGCCTGCGCATGCCAGAGTGCGGGCGTATCGGGCGGAAGGCCAGCTGCAGCCACTTGCGCCGCGCTGGCCGGTGTGCTGTGGTGTTGGGGATGGTCTGTGGGCAGTCTGCGTTTGCCCGCCAGCTTGTGTTCCAGAACGCCACTCAGCGCCCAATCGGTGCCGCTGTGCAGCAGGGTTTGGGCGCGCTGCAGCGTGGCCTTCACCCCCGCACGCGTGATGCGCGAGAGCACGTTGTCGTCAGGTGAAACGTGGGGCGCGGCCAAACCCACAGGCAAGCCCGATGCACCAGCGCCCACACCCTCGGCTTGGTCGAGCACCGTGACCGACCAGCCCCGCATGGCCAAGCTGTGCGCCACGGCCGAGCCTGAGAGTCCTGCGCCAATCACCAGGGCGTGGTGCGTGTCGGGTGGCGAAATCTGGCTTGTAGCGGATATGGGGAGCAAGCAAGACTCGCTGGATGGAGGGTTTGGGGGTTGTGGGTTCAGCGTTCAGCGTGAAATGCAAAGGCACGGCGAGAGAAGCGCAAAGCGCAACGCTGAACGCTTAACGCTCAATTGGCAGCAGGCGGCACATAGCCTTGGGCAGCGTCTGCGCCATCACCAAAGAAATGGTTTTCCATTTGGCGCGCCAGGTATTGGCGGGCGCGCAGATCGGCCAGGTTCAGGCGGTTTTCATTGACCAACATGGTCTGGTGCTTGAGCCAGTCGGCCCAGGCTTGTTTGCTCACGCCTTCCCAAATGCGTTTGCCCAAATCGCCGGGGTAGGGCGGAAAATCCAGACCTTCGGCTTCTTTGCCGAGTTTGATGCATTGAACGGTGCGTGCCATGGTGTTGTCGAGCCTTGATGTGTCTTAAGAAGCGCTGGTTATACGGATATAGAATTTCAGTATTTCCAGTTGTGAACGAATCACACGAAAATACGCGTTGCCGCCCAGCGGCCGCGCCATCTTCGTGGTCTTGCAGGCCGCAACTGTAGCAAGCTTTCAGCATCCCTCAGCGGCATTGGGACTCTGGTCCCAACCCAAACCAACACAAATCAAATGAGTGCATTTCTTGAAGAACGTGTTTTGAGCGTTCACCACTGGACGGACCGCTTGTTCAGCTTCACCACCACCCGCGATCAAGCACTGCGCTTTTCGAACGGCCACTTCACCATGATTGGCCTGCGCCAGGAAAGCGGCAAACCGCTTTTGCGTGCCTATTCGATTGCCAGCGCCAACTACGAAGAACACCTCGAATTTCTGAGCATCAAGGTGCCCGACGGCCCACTGACCTCCAAGCTGCAACACATTCAGGTGGGCGACACCATCGTCGTGGGCCGCAAGCCCACAGGCACCTTGCTGTGCGACTACCTGCTGCCTGGCAAAAACCTGTACCTCATGGGCACCGGCACCGGCCTGGCCCCGTTCATGAGCATCATCCGCGACCCCGAAACCTACGAGCGTTTCGAAAAAGTCATCCTGGTGCACGGCGTGCGCCAAGTCAATGAACTGGCTTACCACGACTACATCACCCAAGAACTGCCTGCCAACGAGTTTTTGGGCGAGATGGTGACAAAGCAGTTGCTGTACTACCCCACCGTGACCCGCGAGCCTTATAAAAACCAGGGCCGGGTGACCGAGTTGATGGAAAACGGCAAACTCTTTGCCGACCTGGGCCTGCCCCCGCTCAACCCCGAGACCGACCGCGTCATGATCTGCGGCTCCCCGGAAATGCTGCGCGACTTGAAGCGCATCTGTGAAGAACGCGGCCTGAAGGAAGGCAACACCAGCACCCCGGGCGCCTTTGTGATTGAGCGGGCCTTTGCCGACGCTTGATGCACGGCACTTGGCCCTGCAATGCCTGATGGGGCTGGGGCCATGTGATCTGCCTCACCCAGCCAGTCACCCCACGGGCGCACAATGCGCCCGTTCGCTTTTGTAACCCTCTTGCCCATGAACATGAACAACATCACCCCCCCACGTTGGCTGGCCCTGATCGCCTTGTCGGGCATCGGCATGCTGGCTTTTGGTCTGTATTTGCAGCATGTGGTGGGCCTGAACCCTTGCCCCATGTGCATCGTGCAGCGTTATGCCCTGATCGGTGTGGTGGTGTTGGGAGCTGTCGGCTGGCGTTTGCGCGGCTGGGGGCTTGTGGTGTCAAGTGTGTTGCTGGCGCTGGTGGCGGGTTTTGGTGCTTTCACGGCTGCCCGCCAAAGCTGGCTGCAGTGGTACCCCCCTGAAGTCGTCAGCTGTGGCCGTGACTTTTACGGCATGGTCGAAAACTTCCCCATCAACCGCGCCATTCCCATGATCTTCAAAGGCAGCGGCGACTGCACCAAGATCGATTGGACCTTTTTGGGCGGCTCTATCGCCAATTGGTCGTTTGTGGCCTTCGTGGTGTTTGCGCTGTTGGGCCTTTGGGTGGCAACCACAGCGCGTTCCAGCCGCCTTGTTGTAGGAGCGGCGCCCTCGCCGCGATAGAGCCTTGCCGCACCAAATTCTCCCCTCATTGTCGAAGCCTTGTGATGTGGTGCTGAGCCCCTCGCGTCAGAAACTGATCGCCCACATACAGCAGTTGGCCGCTATCACTTGAGCTGGCTCTATTACCATTTACGCCATGTGTGCCCACTACGAATCCCCCCACAACAAGGCCCTGCTTCAAAAGCATTTCGGCATCGACTTGCCCAGCGAGTTGGCGCGGCGCGATGTGTGGCCAGGCTACAAAAGCACCTTCATTCGCCGTCACCCCCACGCCGATGTGGGCGATGACGCCGTGCCCCCGCGTGAAGCGCTGCTGGGCAGTTTTGGGCTGATCCCCCACTGGTCCAAAGACGACAAAATGGCCCGCCACACCTACAACGCCCGCAGCGAAACCGTGGTCGAAAAACCCAGCTTTCGCGATGCCTGGCGGCGTGGGCAGCACTGCATCATCCCGGTCAGCGCCATCTTTGAGCCCGATTGGCGCAGTGGCAAAGCCGTGCCTACCCGCATCACCTTGGCCCGTGGCGAGCCCATGGGCCTGGCCGGTTTGTGGGCGCAATGGCGCTCACCCGCAGGCGAGACAGTGCACAGCTTCACGATGCTCACCATCAACGCCGATGCACACGCTTTCATGCGCAATTTTCACAAGCCGCAGGATGAAAAACGATCGGTGGTGATCTTGCCGCCCGAGCGCTACGACGACTGGCTGCAGGCCAGTGCGGCCGAGAGTGCGGCATTTTTGCAAGCCTGGCCAGCGGATGACTGGCTGGCCGATGCGCCGGTGCAGGTGCCGGTGCCGGTGCAGGCGGCTTTGATTTGATCGAACGTGTGGACCGAGTTCTGGTTTCAAGCCCACTTGGCCCCGACCTGCCGCATGCGCTGCAGTTGCATGCCATCCACGCTTGAACGCACGCCCAAAAAACCGCTGCCCGTACGGACCGGAAATTTGCGCAAGGCGATGTCAAGCGCCTCAATGACCGGGTAAGCCGCACAGGCCTGCACGATGCGTGTCATCAACCGCTCTTGGGTCTCGTACAGCCCGTCGGCGGCCAGTCGTTCGATCTCGATCACCAGCGGGTCGTCATCGAACACATGCGCCATGCCGTCCTCGGGAATCAGCACCAGATCGTGGGCGATCCACAGCGTCAAGTCCAGCGCGTGGTACTCGGGCACGGTGTCGCTGGGGGCGCAGGTGCCGATGCGGGTGGCCAGGTGAAAGTCTTTCAGCTCGATCCGGCTGGCAGTGGGTGTTGTGGGCAAGTGCATGGGGGTCATCACGATTTAACTTTTCAAGCGGCGACTCTTGCGGCTTTTTTCAAAAAATGCGTCGGGCTTGGTTTGTACCCAGCGGATGAAGCGGGCCATCTCTTCGGGTTGCTTCAGGGCCTCGACCGTGG